>JBAXMJ010000012.1:0-37026 GCA_037134355.1 bacterium
CGCGGCATGAGAGAATCTGGCGGGCCAGTACCTGCCGCTGAACCTCGAATTCGGCTAGGTCATCCTCAAGGATCGGCACCTCGCGCCGGGCGAAATAGAATTCCGGCCGCTCCTTGGTGTCAGCCCCGAGCCGGTCGCCGAACTGCTCCGCAGTTTCGCCCTGCTTCTGTCGGATCGCCGGTTTCCTCGCCACGTCATAGATGACGAGCGCCACGTCCCACCCGAGTGCGCGTGCCGCCAGGACGTACTGCATCACCTGGGCATTCCCTCGCAGGCGCAACCAGTAGTCGCTGTCGGGTGCTATGTCACATCCGGCCGTCTTATGTTCCACCAGGCCCAACCGCCCATCATGCATGACCGCGAGCCCGTCAATCTTTCCCGCGCTCTCGAAAGTCCGGGAACCGGCCAGTGGATGCCGGAACTCAACCTCCGGGTGTACGCTTTTGATGGGATCCGCCGCATAGCAGGTGTAATAACCGGCCAGCATCCCCGAGAGGGTGGCGAGTAGCACTTCACCTAGTTCCGTTTTCCCTGCCAGGGCGGCCGCAAAGGCGGCCTCAACATCCGCCCCCGACCACCGCGCCTCCATGGCCGTGTGCCAGGCTGTCCCGAATCGCAACGCATCAGCATCCACAGTCCGCCGCAGTCCCACCTCATACCGCCAGAAATGCTTCCGTGGACACCCCAACAACGTCGCCATCCTCGTCGCCGTCAATAATTCCTTCATCTTCTCAATCCCTCTCATTTTTCTGAAATCTCATATCCTGAAATCTCACATTTCACGTCTTACGTTTCACACTTCACCGCCCAATCAACGCGAACACATCCGTCGCCAAGAATCCGCCCGCCCGCGTCCTGCCGGGGAAATGCACTTTTTTCAGGTGTCCCTGCTTGGCGAGTAAATCAATGGCGCGGGTGGATCGGCCCAGGACTTTTCCGGCCTCAGCCCGGCGCATGATCCGGGTTGAGTCCGTCTGCGTCTGCGCCGGGGTAATCTCCAGCGCCAACTCCCGGACAAGCCGTGTCCGGACATTGGCTGGTAGCGTGCCGATCAACACGCGGACGGTCGTTTCAACATTTTGGTTCGCTTGCATCTGCTATTCATTCCTTTCCTATGAGTCTCATCTTTTCCATTCGGCCCAATCCCGAATTCCTGCTAACGAGAACCACCATGGCAGAAAAAGAAAACGCCCGCATGGAAACGGGCGTGGAAAACTCATGGAAACTTCGTGGAAAAGTCGTGGAAACTTGCGGCTAAAACGCCCCAAATACCCTTGTCAAGGAAACCTGCGTGGAAACTTCCGTGGAAAACTCATGGAAACTTGTGGAAAAGTCCCGGAGTGACCAAATAAGTTGGAAATTGCGTCATCCTCGTCGACGGGGTGTTTCAGCGGTTTGGAAAGTCACCTTGAGGCGATAGTGCCCCGTCGTTTTGTCAATGGTGTCGAACAACTGAGCAAATTCCCTTTTGTTGTCCCTGAATAGATCATCCTGGAACCGATCCGACCGCCATTCTTTATTGACCAGACTGCCCGTGAATTGCTTGTTGTATGCGTCGCGAACTTCTTCGATATAGAAATCGGGCGTCCCTCTCTCAGTCACCCAACAGTGGACGAAGCGCAAAAACGGCCGCATCTTGTACTTCCGCGTCAGACTGATTGCCTTCCGTTCGTTGGGTAGAATGATAGCCTTAAAATCACCAATGACTTTGACAAGCGTCCGTGTGGCTGTGTCCACCGCATTGTTTTCTGTCTTGCCGGTGGTGGATCCCGCCTTCTTGCTGCACACTGGTTCGGTCATCAGGTTCTCGTTCTTTTCAAATTCGAATACTTCCTGGAGTCGTACCGAGATCTTTTGCATGCGCCGCCTGGCACATGTCATTCGTTTGGCTTCCTCCTTGCATGGCTGTATGTAATATCCGGTAGCATGCAAGGTGATCAATACAGGGATGCTTGAACCTCCCGGCATTTCGCTGCCGCAGTCCCAGTATCCCGCTGTCTGTTCGAATATTTTCTCATCGGAATCCGGAGACAAACTGAGGAATATCAAGGTATTCGTGTAGTCAAATTCAGCGGTATGGATCAAGCATTGGAGTAGATCGCGATTTTTCGCCACCTGTCCAGCACCATGGATCGGATCAATCATGTGAATATCGCATTCCGGCAATTTAGCGATGTTGTGCTTCTCGAGGAAATTTCGGAATACGCGAATCAGGTGTTCCCGATAGATCCCGCCGAACTGCACCTGGTTCTTGCTCAAAACCGAATGAAGGTCCCTGTGATTCAATACATCACCCTTCAATGCCAACAGGGTAGCCCGCGCCACACAGTATTTGGTGATATGAAGATACTCGAAATTCGCTTCCGGGTATTCCAGTTGCTTTACAAGTCGCCCCACCACATGCCAGGGGAAGGCGTTCAGGTCATGGTCAACATAAGTCAATGGCCGTAAGAATCCCGGCAGACTTTCCGCATCACACCCGGCAGGGTAGAAGATATCCCATTCAGCTCGAAGAAACTCGCAACTTGCAAACACGACTCTACTCCCTTCTGCATCCCTCGAAAAAAAAGGAGTCACGGGCGATTTGAATCGCCCGTGACCCCCTAAAGTTGTCACCAACTAATACAATTAAATTATCAGCAGGAAAACAGTCAGTAAAGAGCAAACCTCAAAATCAGCGAAATGCTGACTTATTTGCAAATGCACTATTGTAGTGGGTGGTCATTATTGCGCTGATGTGTTGCCCTATACGCATGACTGTTCGTCCTGCATCCCCGCAACGTTGTCGGCTTGGGGCGGCCATACGAGAGCGCCGCCGTGCCATCGGCCTGTCCCAGGAGGATTTGGCTGAGCTCATTGACTGCCATCGCAATTACGTTGGCACCATTGAGCGGGGCGAACAGAACATCACCTTTGACCTGCTCATTCGTTTTGCCAAGGCGCTGGACACATCTCTTGTGAAAATCTGCATGGCTGCCAAACTTTGACCCCAATATTGTCCAATCCGTGGCACCGGGATAACCAAATTGCTGATTCATGATGATCCGTCCCATATGTCTGCTACGTCAGATTCCCCAGCAACCCCAACCTCTGTCGCCAGAAAACTCCCCATTGACTGACACCGGCCCATATGTAATCTATTTCACAGTTTAAGCCTGCTCCATCTGAAATACGACTACATGTCGTTGAGTGGTATCCCTCTTAGGATGATGGCGGGCTTAATCTGTTTTTAGCGGTCAATCTCTCCCAACGCATTCGCCGCACACGCAAAATTACTCAGACAGTCAGCGTGGTGTTGGTGCCCACCCTTCGGTGGCCAGTACAAATGCGGCAGGCGCAAGCCAGTTTGGTGAAGTGGCGGACACCAACAACGATGTTTCCGACCCGGTCGGCCCGTTGAAAGACCTGATCGAAAAGGGTTGTCTCGTTGTTCTCCAGGTAGCGGCGCAATGCATAGCCACATAGATCAGCGACTTGGATCATGCCTGTCAACTGACTGTCCACAAAAAGCGGCGTTTCAATGAGGGAGTGGATGCCTGTCCAGAGTGTTCCACTGGCGTGAAACTTTTTCATCAATTCCGTGTGGCGGTGGGCTACTGTTTGGTTGTTGTCATGGATCAACATGCCGTACCGGGTCTCGTCGGCCGGTCTCCCCATGTTTTGGAGATACTGTTCAAACCGGGAAACAATTTGCTCAAACGCCTGTTCATCTACGGTTTTACCCCGGACTTGTGCTACAAAATGAGCCTTGTCCACGCACTCGGCAAAGAGTCGGGCGTATCGCCACCCGGCAACGCATGCCGCCAACTCATGGACAAGCGCAATGCGCTCCGCTCGGGTGAGGTGTGTATAGGATGCTGTTTGCGCGTAGTTCTTCTTCGTTTGCTTGTAAAGCTTGTGATTCTTAGTCCGCAGAAGGTGATGGAGTGTCAGTGTCCGTTGACTCTCTACCATGGCGCGCCGTTTCGAAATATCCATGTCGGCGAAGTTCGGGATCTGATCCTGTTCCCGATAGGCACGCATTAACCAAGCAACGTGAATTTCGGCGTCACCCAGGTTGTGTCTTTGTTTGATCGCATTCAACGCGGCGTCGCATTCACGCCATCGGTCAACCGGAATGGAAAGACCAGCAAGGATGAAATGGCTGGTGTTGCCCGGAATGTCGGGTGTTCCGGACTCGTCCACATAGCAAAGAAACACGAAGCACCCCTTTTCTGCAAAAAAAAACGACTGGGGTTCAGGGCGTATAGCCCTGACATGAGACGCTAGGCGACTCATCCCAGACGCAACAATATAATAACATGGCCGCCTTTTGGCGCAATCATCTTTTTTCCGTTTTTTGAAATATTTTTGAAATATTCTTTTGCAATGGTTGCGAGGTGTTCATGTGATCCAAGCTGCAGGCTCACTGTCACCCGGCTCGCTCTTGGTTTAGCGCCAGAAGCCGCTCAAGGATGGCCTCATCAGTAAGGTTGCTTGGCCAGCCATATGCGGCCGCGACGGCCGCGTCCAGTTTCGCGTGGCAGGCGGCAAGCCAGGCGGGGCCCGCATTGTAGAGTTTGGTTAGCGTGCGTTCTTTTAAACGGGCGGCACAATCGGCGTCGCGCGGCACAAGGCGCGGATAGCGCGCTGTACCGATTTTGAACGTGCCACGATTCGTCACGGTAACCGGGTCAATGTACCGATTCCAGGGGCCGCCTACCGTGCCGGGAAACTCCAGCGTCTCCGTGCGCATCCATTCAGTCGGATTCAGCCAGTTTTCTCGCATTTCGTTCAGTTCCTTGGCGGCGGCGGAAATCGCTTTGTGGGCGGGTGTGGCCTGACTGTTATCCAAAACGCCGGGTGGAAACGGAAACGTCTCGAAACAGGTGGACGGGGTATAGCGGAATCCGCTTTCCTTCTCCCTTAACTGTGTGCCTTGCGCCAAGGCCCACACTTCGTGGATACGGGAATGGAGGATGCCAAAGAAAAGATCGTCGGATCGGGCGAAAACGATCAATTGATGGTCAGGCAGAGTTGGCGCTACGAGCCATGTGAAGATCCGGTGTTTTGATGTGGTTGGCGTAACAAGAAAACGAGGCAAATGAGCAATGCCATTCCGCATTTCTGGTCTCATGCGTTGGGGGCGCCACCAATTATCTTTAAGCCATTTGTCTCGGTTTTGATCTCGCTTGGGTTTGACCCTCTCTTCGACAAGACGGTACGGCTTTTCGTAATGGGCGAACTCAACAACGGGAAGATCGGCTGAATCCATAATCCAACGTAAAACGCGGGTTTTAACGAGATCTTCCGTGTTGACTACGGGGCGAACAATGTCACTGTTGGGTTGGCCTGTGGGATTGCCGGCAGTTGCCAGAAGTCCAACAGCTTCGTCTTCGGCGATGTCGAAAGGTCCACCTTTACAGTTGCCAAGGAAAGAGACCCCTCGATTGGCGGGGATGGGGCTGGCCGAGACCATGTCGGCGGCGGCCGTCAAGTTGGCGTTTATTGTGCGAACCGCTTTTTCGTCCAATGTGCGTGTAGCATCCTCCCCACCATCAAACGCCACAATACTGACGTGGACGTTAGCGCCGTCGAGGATCCACTCGCGGTCGGATATCGCCCAGAAAATTCCGCCGCCGTCCTGGATCCGTTTAAGAACTTCGCGATTAGCGCCGCCTCGTATTCCCTGGGTGGCGAGCAGACCCGCACGCTTGCACTTGCCAGCCACGATATGAGCGCGCGCCTTTTCAAACCAGTAACAGCAAAGATCTGACTGGCCGGGGATCCGGCCATCATAAAGAGACCGCACCCGGTCAACGTAGGCGTCACCCAACTCCCGGCGCATGAGTTTATCGCCCAGGAATGGCGGATTACCAACAATAAAGTCCACAGCGGGCCAGTCAGGCTCGCCCCCTTCGGTAATAATTGCATCCATCAAGCGGATATTATCAGTAAGTGGGCGCAAGATGGGATCCGCAGGGAAGCCAAAGCCATTGACGCGAATCCATTGGAGCCATCCGATCCAGACAGTCATTTGCGCCAGATCATGGGCATAAGAGTTGATTTCAATGCCATGGAGTTGCGAAGGCCCGACCATCGGCAGGAATGAGCCGAGGCCGTTGTCATTGCCGAAAAGAATGGCTTCTTTCTCTAGGTCTTTCAAGCGAAGCAAGGCGACATAGAGGAAGTTACCGGAGCCGCACGCCGGATCGAGTACCCGAACATGTTGGAGACGATCCAGGAAGCGGAGAAGGATGGTGCCGGCTTCGCCCTTCGCCTTTTTGAAGGCGGCGGCGTTTAACGGCTTGGCGGGGGTCTTGGAATCCGAAGGCGTTTTCCTCCCCGTCGAAAGGAGTCTGTTGATAATATCACGGGTTTCCTCCCATTCCCGGCGGAGAACCGACATGACAACTGCGTCCACCACGAGCTCGATGTCTACCCGGCTGGTGAAGTGCGCACCAAGTTGGGAGCGCTTTGCCGGGTCAAGGCCACGTTCAAAGAGGGTACCGAAGATAGAAGGGTCAACCGAACTCCAATCGAGTTCTGCGGCGGCCGCAATGCGCTTCATTTCATCGGCGTTGAGATCCAGGACTGTGCGGCTTGCCCCGCCGGAGCCTCCGTGCGTAGGCGGGTCGTCAAACAGGTTGCCGTTGAAATATCGGATAGGTTCAAGACCAAAGTCACCACCGGTGGCCATCGTGTCGAAAAGCTGGCCCAGTATCTTGCAGAACCGGGCAGGATCCCCGCGAGATTGCTCCACAATGCGGGTGAATACCATATCGGGCAAGAGTCCAGTGTCTTCCGCAAAGAGGCAGAAAACGAGCCGGTCAAGAAAATGGGCTACACTGGCGGGGGCAAGACCGCGTTGACGCATAGCGGCGGCGATTTCGGCAAAGTGCCGGGCCGCGTCCTGGGTGACGGCGGTACTTGTGCGGCCGGGACGTAGCGCCTCGGGATTGTGGAACACGGCGCGCAGGATTTCAATATTGCGGGGTTCGCCCAGACTTTCAAGAGGGATGTCATAGGTGGCCGACACGGTTCCGGTGAAGTTGGTATGTACAACGATGCGGTCAAGGTCGCACACAACCAGCAAGGGTGGGTTTTCCAGGGCGTCCCGGTAGCGTAGAAGTTGGTCGTATGCGGCGGCGAGATCCTTGCGCTTGCCCTTGTACTCGAAACCGAAGAAATCCTTCTTCCATACATCCGCGAAGCCGTCGCCGCCTCCGTGCTTGGCCGCGCCCTTCTCAAAGCAGAACGTCGCGCCGGTGGGGTCGCTGGCGGCAGGGGTGGGATGGTCGAAAACGTTGCAGAGGTCAATGAAATGCTCTTGTGCGGCGGACCTTTCTTTCAGATCCACCTTACGCCACTTCGCTATAAACTCTGGAATTGTCATGTAGGAAGGACGGTAACACGGGGGACGCGAGGGAAACAAGAATGAAGGCTGGAATAATATGACGAAGAACAATGTTCCGGGTCGGAACCAGTGCTCCGGCCTCCGCCTAGCTTTCTTTTAAGAAACCCCTTGCCTACCAGATCCGCTAAGGCGTGAAACCTGTTTTCAGGATTTTGTCATGCCAGCGAGATAAAGCGGGGTGTGCAGGAGCCCGTTGTCCATTTGGTTTATCCCGCATCCAGAGAAGAGAATGGCTTTTTCCGGTTGGTACCGTTCCCGGTAGGTCTTCATGCTCTTGGCCTTGGTGTTGATACCCGCCTTGACCTCGATGGGGATGATTTGGTCGCCAAGCGGGAGCAAAAATTCGATTTCGGCGGTTGTGCCACGCCAGGTGAAAAGGGGGCTGTGCCCCGCGCTGATCAGTTCGTTCAGGACGGCGTTTTCAGCAAGAAAACCTTTGAAGTGGCCGAAGTCGTACTGATGAATGATTGCCGGATCAAGGTGGAGCATGGCTCCCAGAAGGCCCGTGTCGAAAAGGTACAACATGAAGGCATTCGGCTCCGTATGGGCTGAAAGGGGTTGCTGAACGGTTCTGCAGATGGGAACGCGATGGACCAGTCCTGCCCGGATGAGCCACTCGATCGGTCCTTCCAGTACTTCATAGTTTGATCGGCCCGTGACAACATCCTTGAACAGGAACTTCCGCGATCCTGTTGATTCCCGGGCAAGTTGTTCGGGAATGTTTTTCAGGACCGAGGCGATGCGGACGGCTTTAAGGGAGCCGGCATGCTTCGCGATGTCGTCGAGGTAGGATTCAACAAGTTCATGTTGCAGGCGGCGTACGGTCTGGAAAGCCGTGGCGCGGGTCTCCCTCATGGTTACGTAATGTTTGACGACGTCGGGTAGTCCTCCCGTCACAAGATATTCCTTGAAGAGCGAAAAAGCCTTGCTGTGAATGGCGGGGGAGAGGGGTGTCAGGGTTGCAGCGGCCTCGGAGAGGGCTGCCTGCAAGTGAGTTTCGCCCAGCGCTTCGAGGAACTCGCTAAATGACATCGGGCGCAACCACTCCCTCTGGACTTTGCCAACCGGGAAATCCTGTTCAGACAAACCTATTCCCAGCAAGGATCCGGAGGCGCATATCCAAGCAGTGGGAAACTCCTCGCAGAAGTACTTTAATGAGGTGAGCGCTTCCGGACAGCGTTGGATCTCATCAAAAACAAGCAGGGTATTCTTGAGATTGACATCCCGGTTCAGGTAGACGCCGAGATCGGTAAGGATGCGTTGAGGCTTGAGATTGGGGGAAAAAAGGCCGCGCAACTCCTTGTTTTCAGCGAAATCAAGTAGCTCGCAATGCTCGAATTCAGTCCGCCCGAATTCCCTGAGCAGCCAGGTTTTCCCAACCTGTCGTGCCCCCTGTAGCAAAAGCGGTTTTCGTTCCGCCGACTGCTTCCAGGCAGTCAACCTGCTCCAAAATAATCGTTTCATAATGCTGAATATATCAGGGAAATTAGGTGAGTCAACATTATTAGTCCGAAAAAAGTCACAAAGTTGATATTATTCGTTCAGATAATATCAATTTCAAACCTCCTGATCTCGGGGGAAAATGATTTGGCACAATATTGGCAACTCGGGATAACGTGAAAAATTTTCACCACCCGTCCCGACCTCTGGCGAGTCGGGACTAGAGACGCGAAGTCACAGAGGTAATTCCACCGAGAAGACCCTCCTCCGCTAAAGCTACGAAGGGCAAGAAAATTCAAATGTGGCGTTAATTTTTCCACACGAGTACATGTGGAGAAAATAAACGCCACGCTTCTTGGAGGAGGATTCGAGAGGGAGGAGATTCAGCCCTTCTGTCAGCTATAAAACCATCCTTTTGATGCCAGACTTTAGGACGGCAGAGTTGAAGTTGATGAGCAGTCCGATGCGGCATTGCGTTAGTCTCAGGTATGAGAGCAACTGGGCCTCGTGAATAATCTCCAAGCGGGAAACAGCCTTGATTTCAACCACAACCGCCTTATCAACCAGAAGATCCAGTCGGAGATCAGTCCCCACGATTTCACCTTTGTAAAGCAAGGGCAACTGTACCTGGTTGCTGAAAGGAATGTTTCGCAAGTGTAGTTCCCTGCACAAGCTTTTTTCGTAGATGTCCTCATAGAGCCCCGGCCCCCAGTGTCGGTGCACTTCAATTGCAGCGCCAATAATTTCATGTGTTAGTCTGTCGCTAGTCATAGTGCTACTATAGACGACTTCCCTTGTTAATGCATTCAAATTCCTCCTCCCTCTCCATGAATTCCTTCAAGAAGGTGTGGCGTTTATTTTGGGCCCGTGTACTCACGGGAACGAAATAAACGCCACATTTGCATTTTCTTCTCTGTGGAATTATCTCCGTGCCGCTGTGTCTCAAGCGAAGCGGGTGGTAAAAAAATCTTCCGGAATGTGCTAAGGCATTTTCCAGTCTGGTGAGGAAATGTTCAACCCGATATCACGGATTCGAGGTAATGTTTATAATGCAAACAGATTCATTGAGTGTTTGTAAAAAAACATAAAATATGTTTGTATGAAAAAGGACTGCGTGGTATTATCCAAAAACAGTTAAAGAATATGAGTACAGAAACTGTCATCTCGGAGCCGCCTTCAATACGGCTTGTTGCCCGGCAAGCGGGAGTATCGCCTACGACAGTCTCGTTGGTCATGAACGGGAAGGCTGGCGTGGCGGCGGAAACCCGGCAGGCAGTGATGGAAACCGTCAATCAACTCGGTTATGTCCCGAGGCCTGGCGGACGTCCGCGCGGACCGAAAACAGCGCCGGGCTGCACCAACATGATCGCGCTCGTCATACCGGGGTATTCCCGGGCGGTATTGAACGCGCCGGTCTACATGGACGTGCTTCATGGCGTTGAGGCGAGCTTGGCCGAAGCGGGCAAGACCATGGTGCTGAGGCATCTGCTGCCAGAGGCGCTTGCTTCCGCAGAGTTACTCCCTCAAAAGGTCGATGGGGTGGTGATGTTCGGGTCCTCGCGGGACGAACACTTGATTCGCCGTTTGAGGGGAACTCCCTGCGTTCAGGTGATGAGTGCGATCGAGCCGGAGGGACTCATGGACCACGTCACTTATGCGAATGCCCGGATCGGTGCGCTGGCTGCCAACTACCTGCTTTCTCGCAACCACCGTCATGCGGCCTTCGTGGTGAGCGGAAGGTCGATCAGCTTCGATGAGCGCGGCGAGGTATTCAAGCGCGCCATGGCGGCGGGCGGTGGGACCTGCCTGGAGTTCGAGGATGGGGCGTTGCTCGATTCATCCGGAGACTTCATGCAGGCGAATCCCGAACATATGCGTGTGCTAGTGGACAGGCTGCTTGCCGGGAATCCCCGACCGACAGCCGTCTTCCTCGCGGCCGACACTCTGGTGCCGGGGTTCTATGCCGAGCTGCAGCGGCGCGGCGTGAAGCCCGGCAAAGACCTGGATGTGATCGGTTGTAACAACGAACGAATCCTGTTGGCCTCTCTGAGCCCGCGTCCGGCCACGATTGACATCCATGCCGAGCAAGTGGGGCGTATGGCCGTGGAGCGCTTGCTCTGGCGTCTCGACCATCCCCGCGAAGCGCGCATGACCGTGGCGCTGGATCCGACGCTGGTTTCGAGTGATGGGGTGCAAGAGTTGCAAGAGAGAAATCAGAATTCAGAATCCAGAAGTCAGGAGCCAGAATACGATAAGACGTTTCAAGTGAAAGGGTTCTGATTCTGAATACTGAATACTGGCTTCTGAATACTGCGCTTGCAGAACCGACGAAGGAGGTTTTGCGAGCGCCTCGGGATAAGAAGAGTTGAAGAGGAGGAGTACATGAGTGTCGAGGTTACAGATACAAAAGGGGGAAAGAAGCAAATGAACACAGGAATGAATATGAATAAGATCATAGGGCAATGGATCGCGGTGATCGTCATGGCGCTGGCGGCGGGAACGGTGGGGGCGGCGACGGGCACGTGGACCGGCTCTGCAGGGGCGACCTGGGACACCAGCGCTGCCAACTGGACCGGCGTGTCGGGTACGCCTTGGGATAGCGTCAACGGCACGAACAACAGAGCCATCTTCACCAACAGTCCGACGCCGAGTGTGAGCGGCACGGTGTACGCGGGAGGGTTTTACGTTGGCTCCGGTTCTGGCATTCCCACCACCCTCGTGATCAGCAACGGCACGCTTAATCTGGGCGGCGGCACAGACTGGGTGGCCATCGGCGGAAGAACGAAGGAAGGTGTTGACACCGTAGCCAACGGTTGCACCCTTACGATCAACGGCGGCACTGTCAACTTTCTTAATAATGGTGCCTCGACGGTATACTTCAACCCGTATAGCGGCACTGCCAGCACGCTGAATCTCAACGGCGGTACGGTAAGTACAGTGACGGGTTTTACCGATGGGAGCGGTTCTGGATCGAGCTTCAATTTCAATGGCGGTACGCTCCAGTTTGCCGCTTCCCCCCAGTTACCATTCAACGGGAAAATGTACCTCAATGTCCAGGCGGGCGGCGCGATCCTGAATACCGGAGGCTACGATGTCACCATCACGAACGGAACAATGAGCGCCCCCCTGCAGCATTCCGGCACCGGCACTGACGGTGGCCTGACCAAGACTGGCGTCGGCAAACTGACCCTCGTGGCGGCCAACACTTACGACGGCGCGACCACCATCAACACTGGCACCCTGGCCTTGAGTTCGAGCGGTTCGTTAAACACCACTTCCTCCGTGAGCATTGCGGCGGGCGCCACGTTTGATGTGTCGGCCCACGCCACCTACACCTGGGGTTCCAACGCGGGCCTGACGGCCAGCGGCACCACCACCCCCGCGATTCTCAAAGGCGGTTCGACGGGTGTGAACCTGGGCAGTCGGCCCGCAACCTTGAACTTCACGCCGGCAACCTTCACGGGCGACTCCACGCGCCCGGCGCTTAACGTATCCGCAGGCACCTTGAATCTGGGCACCAGCACCGTTACCGTTACCAACAACGCCGGCACGCCGTTGGGCGCGGGCGATTACACGCTCATCACCGGCACCGTCAGCGGCACTCCCTCCCTCACGCCCGTGATCGGCGGCTCGGGCTTGGTCGCGGGTGCCAGCGCCAGCTTGCTGGTCAGCAGCGGCAACCTGATCCTGCATGTGTCCGGATCCGCGCCCACTACCACCACGCTGGCGCTGCGTAGTCCATGGACTTCCTCCTCGACCTACGGCGATGCGTTGGAGTTTGACGTGACGGTGACCGGCACCAGTCCGTCCGGAACGGTGATGGTCAGGGACGGCGGCGTGGGCGGCACCGTGATTGGCACGGGCACCCTATCCGGAGGCTCCGTGACTGTGACCCTGAACCCGCTGAACGCGTTGACGGCCGGGGCTCACGCCAACATCGTGGCCGTTTACCTAGGCGACAGCGGCAATGCCGCCAGCGCATCAACGGCCCTGGGCACTCAAACGGTGGCCAAGAAGGCACTGACCATCGCCAGCGCGACGGCGCTGAACAAACCTTATGACGGCAATGCCACCGCCACCCTCACCGGCACGCTCGCCGGAGTGGTGAGCCCCGACTCGGTGACGCTGACACTCTCCGGCCATTTCGCAGACGCGATCACGGGGACCAACAAATCCGTCACCTCAACCTCCACCATTGACGTGCCCTCGCAGGCCAACTACACCCTGACGCAGCCCGCCGGTCTGACGGCAAACATTGTGTCTTTCACGTGGACCAACCTGTCCGGAGGCGACTGGGGCACCCCCGCCAATTGGCTGGACAGCCTCGTCGGCGACGGGGACGGCATTACCAGCCTCTTCTCGACACTGAACCTCACGGCGGACACGACGGTGCGTCTGGATTCGCCCAGGACTGCCGGCCGTTTGTTCTTTGGCGATACCGATACCAACACTGCCGCAGGCTGGTTGCTGGATAACGGGGGCACGCCCGCCAACACCCTGACCCTCGCGGGCGCCACACCCACGGTCACCGTCAATGCGTTGGGCGGCGGCAAGGCCGTCACCATCGGCGCGGTCGTCGCGGGATCGGCCGGCCTGACCAAAAACGGTGCGGGCACGCTGATCCTCTCCGCCACGAACACCTATACAGGTGTCACCGACGTCAGTGATGGCACCCTGATCATTTCGGGCACGTTCACGATGGCCTACAACGTCTCTAACTACTTCGCCATTGGCAATGGCCGTTTGAACACGATGGGCACGACGGTTATTGCGAGCGGCGCGAACGTCAATATCGGCAGCAACGCCGTGCTCATCGGCGGTAACCGCCCGACGGGTCTGGGCGGAGGAGGCGCAGGCGTCGGCACACTTACGATCAACGGCGGCACGCTTACGGTGGGAGCAGGCGCCGGTGGTGGGGTGGTGGATGATAGTCGCATCTGGCTCAGCCCGTACGCCGTCAGCAGTGGCAGCACGCTCAATCTCAATGGCGGCGTGTTGAGCACCGCGCGACAGATTGCCTCCGGTTGGCTCGGCAGTACCACCGTTGTCAACTTCAATGGTGGCACGTTGCAGGCCCAGGCCAGCTTGGATCTGCTTATCAACAGTTTGACCACCGCCAACATCGCTTCAGGAGGATTGATTTTTGACTCCCAGGCATTCAGTGCAACCATCGGCAAAAGCCTATCCGGTGTCGGCGGCCTGACCAAGGTCGGCTCCGGTATGCTGACTCTGGGCACGAACAACACTTACAATGGCGCGACGACTGTCAGTAACGGCGTCTTGAAACTGTCAGCCACGGGGTCGATCAGCAACTCGTACGTGATCAATGTGGCGAACGGCGCCGTGTTCGATGTGAGCGCCTGGACTTCGGGGTACACCCTCACGAACAACACGATCCTTGCCGGGAACGGGCTGGTGACCGGTTCGGTCGTGGTCGCCTCCGGCGCCGGGGTTTCCGGCGGGGGTACGAATGACATAGGAACGCTTACTTTCACCAACAGTCTGACCTTGAGTGCAGGAGCAGTGGTGTACTGGAACTATACTGCCACCACGGCGGATGTCATCAATGTGACGGGCACGCTCAACTTGCCGAATGTGGCAACGGTGATGGTGAGCAAAGTCTCCGGCTCGATGCCAAACGGGGCAGTGTTGTTCACGTGTGGCGCATCAGGGACGCCCGATGGGACAACCCTGTCGAACTGGGTGATTACAGGGGACAAGAAGCCCAATAACCAGGTGATTGTTCGCACCGTGGCGGGGCAGAAGCAGGTGCAACTTGTTTCGCCAACCGGCATGATTCTTGAACTGTACTAACTGTGTTCTTCGTTTGATCGTCCTGGGAGGCAATAATGAAGATACAAGTCAAAATACTGGGTCTGATGGCGGTTCTGGCGGGGAGCTTTGCTGGCCAGACCACGTCCGCCGGGTCTTTGTGGGACAATTTCGAGTCCTATACGGTCGGTGACGCTCTTTCAGGGAAGCCTGGCTGGGGGGCGGATCCGGGTGTGACCGTCGCGAGCAATGTGTTTATTGGCAACACGACAACAGTAGGGGCGGTGCCGCCTTGTTTGGCCGCCACCAACAGTCAGCCATCCGGCCTGAACGGCACGGTCTGGACGGATTGCCAGATGGTCGAGGCGATGCGGATGGATTACGCGTCCTTGCCCTCGACCAATGCCTCGACTGTGGCGATGGTGGCAATGACGACGGACGGGTTTGCCGTGGTGTACAACACGGCGAGCAACTGGTGGGACGTCTGCTCGAACGATGCACGGGGAACCGTTGTGTCCGGGGTGGCCAGTGGGCATTGGGCACAGGTGAGTTTGTGCGAGGACTTTTCGAGCAAAAAAGTGGCGCTTTTCCTGAATGGGCGGCTTCTGCGCCAAAAGGTTCCCTTCATCAATACTGCCCAGAGTGCCTATTCCGGACTCCGTTTCCGGAGCGGTTCCGATAATACCGGCTACGTTGATAACGTCTATGTCAGCAACTCCATTCCGGTGGCGCTGACGAACCAGGCCCTCTCATCCACCAACGATATCAACGGGGATGGCATCGTGGATGCCCTGGAAATCACGCAGTACGGGGCTCTTGCAAAGGTGGTGCCTGGTGACATCGCGACGATTACGGGGGCAGTGGCCAATGCCAACGCTGGGGACCGGATTGTGGTGAGTAACGGGACGTACGCCACCTCGTTCACGCTGTCAAACGGGGTGACGTTGGTTGGCATCAATTTCGGAGCAAACGCCACGAACCTGACGATCCAGGGAAATATGACGGCGGTGACCGGTTCGGTTATGGTTGCATCAGGCGTGTTCACGGTGACGGGCACGGTGAGTATCGCGGCGGGAGGGTTGCTGACGATCAGCAATACGGCGGCGAACTTTGGCGGGTTGACCATTGGTGGCGGTGGTTTGCTGCATGTGGTGGGCGGCTCGTTGATTGTCGGCAGTTATACCAACACTTCCGGTGACTTCACGCTGTCGCTGATCACCAACGTGGTGTCCTCTGCGGGCAATGGCACGATCACGACCAACGGGACGAGCACCATGATATCGACGTGGTCGAATGTGGTCTATACCCTGCAGGCGACGAATATCGGGTATGTGGTGGGGGCCGTGACGAACAACGGTGTGGTAACCCCTTACCCGACCGGCTTTCCGGGAATGAAGACGGCGTTATATACCAATCTGGCCGCCAATATCACGAACAACCAGACGATTGTGGCGGCGTTTGTCTATAACGGCGTGCGGTACGTGCCGGGCGACTATGGCAGTGTCACCGGCGCTCTGGCAGTGGCAGTGACGGGTGACCAGATCGTGGTGAGCAATCGGACGTATTCGGGTTCGATCACCGTGTCGAACGGTGTGACCCTCATCGGAACCAATATGACGGGGGTCGGCTATACGAACCTGACGATCAACGGGGGAATGTCGGTGGTGCAGACGGGGATGGTCTATTCCGCGGGCGCCCCTGGCCAACTTACGGTGACGGGCACGGTGAGCATCGCGGCGGGCGGGTTGCTGACGATCAGCAACACGGCGGCGAACTTTGGCGGCCTGACCATCGGTGGTGGCGGTTTGCTGCAGATGGTGAACGGTTCGCTGGTGGTGGGCAGTTATACCAACTCGGGGTCCTTCACCTTGTCGCTGATCACCAACGTGGTGTCCTCTGCGGGCAATGGCACGATCACGACCAACGGGACGAGCACCATGATATCGACGTGGTCGAATGTGGTCTATACCCTGCAGGCGACGAATATCGGGTATGTGGTGGGGGCCGTGACGAACAACGGTGTGGTAACCCCTTACCCGACCGGCTTTCCGGGAATGAAGACGGCGTTATATACCAATCTGGCCGCCAATATCACGAACAACCAGACGATTGTGGCGGCGTTTGTCTATAACGGCGTGCGGTACGTGCCGGGCGACTATGGCAGTGTCACCGGCGCTCTGGCAGTGGCAGTGACGGGTGACCAGATCGTGGTGAGCAATCGGACGTATTCGGGTTCGATCACCGTGTCGAACGGTGTGACCCTCATCGGAACCAATATGACGGGGGTCGGCTATACGAACCTGACGATCAACGGGGGAATGTCGGTGGTGCAGACGGGGATGGTCTATTCCGCGGGCGCCCCTGGCCAACTTACGGTGACGGGCACGGTGAGCATCGCGGCGGGCGGGTTGCTGACGATCAGCAACACGGCGGCGAACTTTGGCGGCCTGACCATCGGTGGTGGCGGTTTGCTGCAGATGGTGAACGGTTCGCTGGTGGTGGGCAGTTATACCAACTCGGGGTCCTTCACCTTGTCGCTGATCACCAACATGGTGTCCTCAGCGGGCACGGGTAGCGGCACGATCACGCCCAACGGGACGAGCACCATGATCTCGACGTGGTCGAACGTGACGTACACCTTGGCGGCGGATAGGGGTTCCGTGGTGGGGTCGTTGACGAACAATGGCGTGGTCACCAACTTTGTTGCCGGGACGAAGACGGCGACCTACACGGATCCGGCCGCCAATCTCACGAACAACCAGATCATCACGGCGGTGTTTAGCTACACCGGCATCCGGACTGTTCCGAGCGACTACGGGACGATTACCGGGGCCTTGGCGGCGGCACAGGCGGGCGACCAGATTGTGGTCAGCGACGGGCCGTACACCGAGACGTTGGAGGTGGGTAAAAGTGTGAAGCTGGTCGGGACGAATGTGACCGGGTTGGCGGGGTTGACCGTTCAGGCGAACCAGAATTTGGTATTGAGCGGGTTTTCATCCTTTGTGGTCTCCAACCTGGTCATCCAGTCGGGCGCTACAGTCGTGGTGACCAACGGGACCGTCGTGACTGTGGGTGGCGTGACGCTGACGGGGCCGTTCACGATGAATTCGGGGTGGGCGACCGCGTTGACGTCGTCGTCAATCAATTACACGAATGATTTCGAAGCCTATTCCCTGAATCAACCGCTTGCTCTGTGCGGTGGGCAGGGGTGGGGGGCGTCGGACAGCGGATCGATCATTCAAGGTTTGGTGTTCACCAATGAAGCCAAGGCGGCGATGGTGGTGCAAAGCTCCACGCTTTCGAATGTGGTGGTTGGCACCGTGGCGCAGTCCAAAGTCTGGACGGATCTCTGGCTCAATGACAGTGCGGTCAAGTACGCCGGAGTACCCTATCCGACGACCAACGCGAACCGGGCGGTGGCGCTGTTCGTGAACACGAACAACCATGTGGTGATCTGGAACTCCAATGCCTGGGATGAATGTGCTACCGACGTGGGGGGGCATGAGCTAAAAGTGAGCACTGGGACGTGGGTCCGGGTGTCGGTCTTTGAGGATTTCACGGCGCACAAGGTGGCGTTGTTTGTGAACGGGCAACTCCTGCGCCAGCAGGTGCCGTTTGTGTCGCCCACTGCCATTAATTTCTACTCGGGGTTCAGCCTGAGTTCCGGGGATGGCGCGGCGTATATGGATGATGTGAAGATCTGGACGAACATCCCGCCGAGCCTGACGAACATGCCGAACAGCGATCTGGACCACGACGGTATTGCGGATGCGGTGGAGATCGCGCAGAAAGGAAACCTCACCGATACGCCGTGGCTGGCGGCGCCGACTGTGACGGCCGTTGGCACGAACAGCGCGACGTTGGGGGCGAGCGTGACCAACGATGGCGGTGCTACGGTTACCAGTTGGGGGACGGTGTGGGATACGAATCTGAATCCCACGGCGCATATGGCAACGATACTGGGTTCGACCAATGCTCCGTTCAACTTCTCGACGAACGAGGCGGGCTTCAGTCCGGGCCAGCACTACTACGTTCGGGGCTGGGCGAGCAACGTTGTTGGCCTCGCCTATTCGACGAACGGCGAGTTCTACGCCGAGCCGGTTCAGGCGTCGGCCATCACGTTTGTCCCGGTGCCGGGCGGGTTCATGATTGGCTGGACGGCGGATGTGACGAGTACCGGGACGGTGGTGCTGGTCAAGCAGGGTTCGCCTGTGGATGCGGCGCCGGAGGATGGAAGCAATTACGTCGCGACGGCGTTTGGCTCTGGCGCTTATCTCGGGGTTTCGAACTACATCGTGTACGTCGGGAGTGGTTCGAATGTGACGGTCAACAATCTGATCTATGGCTCCAGTTACCAGGTGGCGGCGTTCGCCTATGCGGGCCATGATAATCTTACCCAGTACAGGACGAACAGTCCGCCGACCTGCATTCTGGTATGGCCTCCCAGAGGGAGTGTTTACAAGATCCGGTAATAAGGGACGGCAATTCAGTAGGGTGAGATGTGGCGGTGGCCGCGCCCTGTCTTTTAAGTATCTCCGTGGTGCAATAACAACGAAAGAACAATGACAATGACGAAATGCGTAATGTGGCGAGTGGTGAAGAACATGACAGTCATGGTTGCATGGCTGTTGTTCGCAAGTACGATGGCATCGGCGAATGTGGGTAACCCGGCGGGGTGGAAGCCGAACTTCAAGATGGAAGTCAAATCGCCCGCGCCTACGGATCTGGATGCCCGCGTGAAGGCGTTTGCGGAACGGAACTCGAAGCCAAACCAGGAGCAGTTGGCAAAGACATTCTTTGCGCTGGTCGATCTGGGCAAGGTTCCGGAGGCGGTACGTACTGCTGCTGCCAAGGGTGACTATGAGACGGCGCTGAATGCCTACCGGGATTTCTTCATGGACCGCCTTGGCAAACTGGATCCTGACGAGACGAAGAATTTTGCGGTGCGGCCGCGTAAGCCGCCGATTCCGCACGAAAAGGCCTATCTCCATACCGCCGAGGATCTGATGAACGGAGTGACCGTGTTCGGTTTCGTTGATTTCCCGACTCCTCCGACAGTTAAGTGCTCGCAGGATTATTACGATGTTATGAACGCCGCGAAGAACCAGGACAAGAAACTCGAGATAAGGTTCGAGTTTGGTCAGCCGGGCCGGGCAAATTGGACCTGGTCTCCGGACTATATGCCGCTGGGATATCCGCATAACCCCTACGACCGGAGCTTTTTCTCCGCGGTGTGCGGCCGACCGCATTTCCTCACCGCGCTTCTGGTCAAGTATATCGAGACCAAGGATGCGAAATACTGGGATAAGTGGATCGAGTATATGGATGACATCTGCATGAACTGGCGTCGCGATGTCATGCGCGCCGGGTTCAATCCCACCAAGAATCTCAACAACATCGAATATTTTGTTGACGGTCTTTTCGCCAACCTCTCATACATGGCAAGGGAGACACCGGAACTGGTGAAGGCGATGCCGGCGTCAACGCTGATCCGGCTGTTGAACCGAATGCAAATGGAATACATGGCCGATGCATTGCAGTACGGGCGTAATTACTCGACTGCACGCCGGATCATGTTCGATTCCTGGAACAATCTGCGAATTGCATTGAGCTTTCCGGAATTCAAGTCGTCCGACTACCTGGTGCGGAATTATGTGCGGGACTTGGAGGGATTGTCGATGCTGTCGATCATGCCTGACGGCTGTGACATTGCGGATTCCCGGAATTATAATAAATCCACCCCGAAGTATTACAAGACGACGTCTGATGCGATAAATGCATCTTCACTCGCTCCGTCATGGGTGAAAGAGCCCTGGTGGAACCAGTGGTTGTACGGCGTGATGCAGGACCAGATGCATTTCATCATCGGCGAACTGTGGGCGAATGGCGTCTATCCGAAATGGGATCCTCTGAGGCCGACTACAGATGTGTTAATCAGACCTGATTACTATGCGAAATCGGTGCCGGACGCGTTTGCCGAGCCGAACCATGTGAAAATCATTTCCATGCTTTTTGGCGACGGGAAAGCCGGGGTGCCGAATTACACGTCTGATTTCTTCCCGTTCGGCGGCTATCACCTGGTCCGGTCGGGTTGGACCAAGCAGGATCAGTGGCTATATATGTCCAGTACGCGACCGCCGTCCATCGGTGGTGGCAACAATAGAGTGCTGCTCTACGCTTATGGCCGGCACCTGCTGCTCGGCGGTGGTACGCCGGTCGGGGTGGACGACTGCGATCAAATCGGGAGCGGCGCAGATCAACGCTGTTATCCGGAGGCGATGCGTAAAGATCTCTATACGCCGATGTACGGCAAAAACAACGGAGCCATTGCCTACCGGACACCGCTGAAATGCCGGTGGCACAATTCGGAGACGTTCGATTTCTGCGAAGGTGTATATTCGGGTCCGTTTGCGCGCAGGAATGAGCCTGTCCGCTTTATCAATGACGTGTCACACCGGCGTGAGATTCTCTTTGCCCGCAAACTGGGCGTGTGGGTCATCACCGACCGGATGACGGGATCAACACCGCACAAGTACCAGTGGTGGTGGCCATTCTATTGTCCCGACCCGAATGATCGTTATGGTCGTGAGTATCCTGGGTTCAGGCGGGAAGCTATCTCGTTTGACCAGAAACAACAGACCTACCGGGCATCAAGCACTAATTCGGTCAACCTGACGATGAGCCTGTTCTCTGAAGAACCGCTTAAGATGGACGGCTTGGCCTGCAAACTCGAAGGAAAGAATAATCGCACGCTTGTAAGCTTGTTGTATCCGAGGAAATTCGAGAATGGCGTTGTGGCGCCGGACCTGTCGGATGTCAAACCGGTGAAAGGTCTGGACGGAACCATTGGTTTCTCGGCGAGTGTGCCGGGTGGCGGTCGCGTGGTGTATCAGACGGCGCAGGCAAGCGGACAAGTTGCGATTGATGGTATCACCATGAAGGGGGAAGGGTTGTTCCTGACAACCATGCCGGATGGACAGAAATCCGGTATTGCGCTGGGCTGTACGGAAATCGCGGTGAATAGTTCGAAGAATGCGATTCCGTACAGCGATTTCGAATTCAACTATAACGGAAAGAAAATCAGCGATTGCATGCCGATCTACCGTCCGATGAATCTGCCGGTGATCAAGCCTGATGCCGACCGGTTTTCCGGTGAAGCGCAGATCTCTATGACACACGATGAGCCCGGAGTGCAGATTCGCTACACGCTGGATGGATCGGATCCAAAGCCTGATTCGACGGTCTACAAACGTCCGTTCACCATCAAGGAGACGACGGTTGTGAAGGCGCGCGCGTTCCGCAAGGGCGTGACGGCGATCCCGCCGACGTCGGATGGAACGCGGGTGACTGCTGTTGCCCGTGCGATGTTCACGAAGGACACCCTGTGGGATGCGGCCAAGGTTGGTTCGACCAAGCCGGGGCTTGCCTACACATATTATGAAGATGACGGAAGTTGGCCGATTTCGGTCTTCAACCTGGAAGTCCTGAAGCCGGTGAAGAATGGAACGTGTCCTGACTTGTTTGATACCGGCCTGGCGAACACCAATATCGGATACGCGTTCATCTATACCGGTTATCTCGACATTGCCAGGGAAGGACTTTATACGATTCATGCCCCGCCGGAGTTCGTGAATCCGACGATTCATGCCGGGTATGATCTGCGCCTGTTTGTGGACGGCAGGGAATGGTATCCGGCGACCCAGCCTCAGAATTATGGGAACTGGTCGATTCCGCTCAAAGCCGGCAAGCATGCGTTCAGGGTGTTATACATTAACCAGCAGACTACGACCCTGTGGGGTGACGTGGCGAATGGTTATGAGGACTGTTACTACAGGGGCAACAAGCCGGGACTTAAGATTTCGGGCCCGGGCCTCGAGAAGCAGGCTATTCCGGCGGGCATGTTGTGCCACTAGTTTCAGGGAAGAGTTTCTTGGGTAAGGAGTGATTAATGATAGTAAAGAAGAAGATGTTCGCGGCGGTTGTTTTTGTCTCATGGTTGGTGGCCGGGGTTTGTACGAGTGCCCGGGCTGGCGACGAGAATTCGAAATATGACTTCTCAAAGGTGGAGGCGGCGATCCAGAAATGGGTTGATGATGGCAACTATCCGGGTGCCGCCATCCGGATCGTGCGCAAGGATCAGATCATCTACGAGAAATGCTTCAATGGCTACACGCCGGAAACCGCCCCGTACATCGCCTCGGCCGCCAAGTGGCTGTGTGCGGCAACGATGATGACGCTTGTGGATGAGGGCCGGATTGGACTCGATGAGCCGATAAGCAATTTTCTGCCGAACTTCAAGGGCGATGTAGGAACAATTACCCTGCGCCAGCTTCTCTCACATACCAGCGGCATCCGCTACGCCGACGTGGGCGGGGAGAAGATGAAAAAGGCCCGTAACATCGCCGAATACACCGAAGTCATCGCAGCAGAACTGACGACCCTGACAAATAAGCCGGGCACGCAGTGGGAATACGGCGGCCAGAACCTGATCATCGCCGGCCGTATCGCCGAGATCCTTACCGGCAAGTCCTACGAACAGGTCTTCCAGGATAACATCGCCGGGCCTTGCCGGATGAAGCGCACATGCGAAGGGCTCAACCTGAGTTTTCTGAACCAGGGACGGAATGTATACCCCAACAGCAACCTGAACGACTACTGCAACTTTCTTTCGATGATCGCTCACGACGGGAAGTTCGAGGGTCGGCAAGTAATCTCAGCGCGTCTGATCCGGGAGATGCAGGCGGATCAGGTGAAGACCGCCACCATGCCGGAACACCAGTTTGTGTCGGATGTGCGCAAGGCGAAACACGGCTGCTATGGCTTCGGCGAATGGCGTGAATTCGTGAACGTTGCCGGCGCGGCGGAAGTGGTCAGCAGTCCGAGCTATGCCGGATTCTACCCTTGGATCGATCACAAGTATGAACTGTACGGTGTCTTCGTGGGGTACCAAAAGCCAGGCACTAAGTTGCCTGCCATGGAGGCCAGCGCAGGATTGGTGGATTTGGTCCGCAAAGCAATTTCTAAAACGGAGAAACAGCGATGAACAGACTTCAAAGATGTGCAGTGGCATTTATGGTATTCGGTGCGGCGGTATCCGGTAGCGGCGCGACGGAGCTCGACCCGTCGGCAAGAGCACTTTTAAAGGATGCGCCGGTGCTGCATCCCCAGCCGGATGGGGTCGTATGCCTCAACGCGGAGGCGGCGGCCATTCTCAAGTGGCAGGATAAGCATGCGGCTCTGGTAAATAATGGCGGCGGACAACTTCGCCTGAACCCCAAAGACCATGCCATCGCGGTCTGGAACGGCGACAGCGAGCGGCCATACTGGAAACTGGATCTGCCGCAGGCAGGCCGATATCGGGTGGTCATCAACCGTGCCACCAACACCGGTCGGGAGAGTTCGGCCACTCTATCATTCTGGGGCAAGAACTTTCAAAGCGTGGCACGGAGTATTGATAGTACCGGAGGATGGAATATCGTTGCACCCTTTGAAATGGGCGAAGTGAATCTGGATGCCGGCGAGCAAATCGTCGAATATCGTCCCACCGCCTGGGTCCATTCCCTCTTCTTGATCCATCTGGTGGATATCCGCCTGATCCCCCTGGATCCGATGCGTCAGCTCGAACGTTCCGCCAACGATATTCTCACCCGGATGGGCATCAACCAAGACCCTGCCGTCCAGGCGCTGGCGGCTCGGCAAGAGTTGGCGGCGCGAGAACTGGAGCCTGCAAGTGAGGCAAAGCGCCGGAAGGACTTTTCGCAGTTTTCCGATTACACGCAGTTCCTGACGCACGACCGGTTGGATGCGCAATTCCCTCTTTTGGAAGCGAAGGAGGCAAGACTGCGACAGGAACTCAAGGACCTGAAGATTGCCCGGCTCAAAGCGCTCCCCGATTTCGCCACCAGAGTCAAACCGGAGGAGATGAAGACCGTGCAAAGTTATTTTGATGCGGTCGACACACTGCTGGCCGGTGCTACGCGCCCATACGCTCTGGTTTACTATGACCGCAAAAACGGTGCGGCGGCGGCATCCACGCCAGCCGCCACCCGCGGCACACTTCTCCCTACGGGTCAATTTTCGGATCTGCCCCGGCAAGAGATCGATTCCACGCTGCCGCAGGTGGAGTTGTCGGTTGGGGTACCGTCCGATGCGGCGTCGCGCCGAGAGAACTTTGCACACCGCAATGACCCGGAAGCGCTGGCTAGTCTGTGCCGCGATTTTCAGCGCGTATTGGTTCCCGGGACGCCCGGTCTGGAGGAATTTGAACGCCTGTGCAAGGTGGGTAAGTATCGCGCCGCATTGGATGCCTATCGCGCCTATTTCTTCACCAAACTAAAGAACCGGGAAAGTGACGGTTCCACCACGGACAATATCGCTTTCGCCATGACCATGGCGAACGGCAAAGGTGACTTGCTGCAGTACCCCAGTGCCCTGGCGTTGGAAAAGAACCTCCACGATGCGGCGGTCAGTCAAATTGGTCGCGAAGTGGTGGTGGCGAACGTCGGTGCTCCGGGTGCCGTGTTATGGGCGCCCACCGACCTGACACTGCCGCCGGATGCCGATACCGTCAACGACGGTAATCATGCTCCGTTCTGGCAAACGCCGGCCGGGAAAGTGGCGCGGAAGAAAATCGAGTTCTACCGGACCCTGCATCGCCTACCCTCCAATAGCGCGGAATATAAGACAGGAGGGCTTTTCAATGCCTTGTTGTTCTCCTACGCGGTCCGTGGAAACAAGATGCATCTGCAGCGCTGGTGCGACTACATGGATGACTGGACCATGAACGCCAGGCGCGATCAGGATGCCAGTGCCATCGATGTCCGGCAGGCGACGGAGTTGGAAACACAGCAGATCCGATGCACGTTGACCTTATGGCGCATCATTCTCGACGAACAGCCCACCCTGGCGAGGGATTTCGATTCCGCAACGCTGGTGCGCCTGCTGATGAAGTTGACCGAAGACTATGCGCCCTATACCATTCGCGCCCACCGCGCGGAAATGGCGAACTGGGCCGTGTTCGGCATCAGTGAAATGATGCATGTCAGCCGGTTCCTGCACGAGTTCCAGGCCTGCACCTATTTCAACCGTGAATGCTGGCGGATGTGGAGCTGCGCCTTCATTCAAAACCGCACACTCGATGGCGAGAATTTCGAGGCTTGGGATCAGGGGCATAACCCGATCGACGTGGAATGGTCATTATACACCATTCCCTATGCGGCGCTGCCGGCCGATGCGGATCGTTTCGCAATGACGGAATTCTGGGACCACGTCAAGAATATGGAGCGGAACCTGCTGACGCATATCTCGCCGTGCGGCGATTACTGGCCGCAGTGGGCCACCAAGGTGCAACCCGGCCATAACACGTTGGCCGATGTGTATCTACGCCCGCCGGTCACTCATCCGTTGACGAATCCGCCGGACCACCTGGATCTCATCAAGGGCGAGCCCGGCGCCAGAAGCCGCATCGACACCATCATGAGTGCCGGCAAACCCGCCGATACGCCGCTTCCCGACCGGACCTCAGACATCGCGCCCTATGCCGCCATGTATTATCTGCGCGACAGTTGGCAACCCGATGCCGACTACCTGCTGATGCAGAATTTCATCGACCGTTCGCAAGGTCTGGACGATTGTGCCCGAACCATGTACAGCGTCTCCAAGGGGCGCCGTGTTCTGGCGAACATTCATTCCCTGGCGGTGGATGGCAAACCGGACAACCGGTACTACGGCAAACTGCGCACCGGGGGAAAAACCAGTTTCTGCGGGCAGGCGGGTCGCCACGTGGTGGATACCCGGTTTCATACCTCCGCCCGGTTCGATCTGGCGGAAGCGCGCCAGGATGCGCCTTATGCAACTCTCCGGGTCCAGCCGTGGAAAAACGTTTACGGGCTGTATCAGACTACGGGGAATAACAAGGATGATCCGGCGGCCATCACCGATGTCACTACGGTGCGGCAAGTCTTTGCTATTCGTGGAGAGAACCTCTATCTGGTGAGTGATCGTATCCAGAGCACGCCGGACAAGAATCATGAATACACGCAGTTCCTCACCCTGCCGGTCCGGATCGAGGAAGCCGGGCTTTCTGACCGGGTGCGGCTGTTCCAGGCGGCGGGTTGTAATCCGATCGAAGTGAACGCCGCCGCCCGCCGGATTCGCACCGCGAATCCCGGCTTTGACAACATCTCGCTGTATTTCTGCGGAGACAGCGCCTTGGCCTTTGCCAACGTTCTCAACGGGCAACGTGCGCATGTGACGCTGGAGCCGCCACTGCAGCGGTTGCAGAAGGCGCTACAACAACCCGGGATAAACTATCATCAGGTCATGGAGTCGTACGGTCAGTATCCGGTCTCGGTACGATGGATCGGAAAGGGCAACCAGTCGCTGGTGACGGTGATTTGCACACGCCCGCCGGCTTCGGATTTAACCAAGCAGTTCGACGACGATCTGCGTGAGATGGCGCCCGCCAACGGTGTTGACGGGGTGGCCGGATGTCGTGCGGTGACGCATACGGGCACGGAAGTCCTGTTTCAGAGTGGCCCCCATGCCGTCAACAGCCTCTCCTGTGGGCCGGTGACGGCCAAGGCAGAGGCACTGCTCGTGGTCCGGAAGCCGGATGGTCAAACGAGCGGCATCGTGCTGGGGGCTGGAAGCCTGACCGTCAATGGTCAGCCGATGGCAGTCGGTCAGAAGGATTTTGAGTTTACACTGCCGGGCACCGCTGGGAGCCCCCTGCAAACCATACCGATTCACCGTCCGATTGACACAGTGCGAATCCTGCCGGAGCAATCGGTGTTTACGGAGAGCATCCAGGTGTCGTTCGATATTCCGACTCAGAAGACCGATGATATCGAGTTTCGTTACACCCTTGATGGCAGCGATCCTACGCTCCAATCGCAGCGCTTCGAGGCGCCGTTTACGCTGACCGAATCAGCACTCGTCAAAGTGCGTCCCTTTCGCAAGGGACTCAAAGACACGCCCTGGCACTTTACCGGAACCGACTGTGGAAAGACCATCGCGGCGGTATTCCGCAAGTCCGCGCCGTGGCCTGCCGTGGCCAGTGACGCGACCAAGCCGGGATTGACTATTTCCTACTTTGAAGACGCCTGGCCCAAGCTCTTTGCCTACGCTGGCATCGACGGCGCGCTGGCTCCGAAGGCATCGGGCGATGTGGCAGAGTTGCTGAATCCCCGGGATATTGAAAAGTTACGCGCGACGGACCGCGGGTATGCCGTACGCTATGAGGGTCTGGTGAAGATTCCCAAGACTGGCGTGTACTCCTTCTACGCCCCGGTTCATTTATACACGGCGACGATGGACGCGGGCTACGATCTGCGTGTGTTCATCGATGGGAAGGAATGGTTCCCATCGCCGACCCTTCACGCGGAGAACATCTGGGACGTGGCACTGCAAGCGGGTCTGCACCGTATCGAGGTGTCCTACGTTGATTACCGCTGGAAGACCTTCCGCAACGAATACTGGATGACCTGGCAGGAGGAAGAAATGTGGCAGGGCACGCCAGTGCTGGAGCTTTCCGGTCCGGGCATTGACCGTCAACCTATTCCCGCGGCATGGCTGTACCGGGCTTCAGCCAGGGAACGAGGCGCAGTGGGCGCAGGAGCAGCAAAGTAGATGGCCTCACCGCGCATAACGGAGTTTCTTATGTCTTCTCGCCCGTTGGAGTTGTATCCGGATCGACATCGCAAATCTCTTTCAGCCGCGCTGTTTCGCAATCCCGGATCCACCTATCGGGGGGCGCCGTTCTGGTCCTGGAATAACCAGCTCGACCTTGACCAGTTGCTGCGTCAGCTTCGGCATTTCCGGGACATGGGCATGGGCGGGGTGCATATTCACTGTCGCACGGGGCTTGCCACGCCTTACCTGGGTCCACAGTACATGGAGATGGTTCGGGCGTGTAACAAGGAGGCAAAAAAACTCGGGCTCCTCACCTGGCTCTATGATGAGGACCGCTGGCCTAGCGGTTTTGCCGGTGGGCTGGTCACCAGGAACCGGCGATACCGGGCGCGTAAGTTGTTGCTGACACCGCGCCCCTATGCCTCAAAGTCGAAGAACAGGGCTGCGGCGAATGCCATCGCTCTACATGGAGTCCGCCCGGAACACGGTACACTCCTGGCCCGTTACTCGGTGAAACTGGCCGACGACGGTACGCTGGCTTCCTACCGCCGGCTGACCGGCATGTCACGTCCCTCGCGCGGGGCCGATGTGTGGTATGCCTACCTGGAGGTGGCCGAGCCCTCCTCCTGGTACAACAACCAGACATACGTCGATACGCTCAACCCCGCCGCCATCGAGCGGTTCATTGAAGTCACGCACGAGCGATATCGCCAGGCTGTGGGTGCGGAGTTCGGCAAGTCCATCCCGGCCATCTTCACCGATGAACCGCAATTCTCTCACAAGACCCTGCTGGTGGATCCCTTTGCCAAGCAGGACCTGGTGTTGCCCTATACCGACGATCTTCCCGAGACCTTCCGCGCCGCCTGCGGGCTGGACCTGCTGGAAACTTTGCCGGAAATGATCTGGCCGCTCGCCGGGCAGCAGCCCAGCCTGGCGCGCTACTGGTTTCACAATCACGTGGCGGAACGTTTTGCGAGCGCCTTTGCCGACACGTTGGGCCGCTGGTGTCGGGGGCAGGGTATCGCCCTCACCGGGCACATGATGGAAGAACCGACGTTGCGTTCCCAAACCGGCGCCTTGGGCGAGGCCATGCGCAGTTACCGCGCCTTTGATATTCCCGGGATCGACATGCTCTGCGACTGGATGGAACTGACCACGGCCAAGCAGGCGCAGTCCGCCGCGCGGCAGTACAACCGCCCCGCGATGGCGAGTGAACTCTATGGTGTGACCGGCTGGCACTTTGACTTTGCGGGCCACAAGCGCCAAGGCGACTGGCAGGCGGCCCTCGGCGTGACCGTGCGCGTGCATCATCTGGCCTGGGTGAGCATGAAGGGTGAGGCCAAACGGGACTATCCAGCGCCCATCTCCTATCAGTCTCCATGGTTCCGTGAGTATCCAACCATCGAGGATCATTTCGCCCGGCTCAACACCGCGCTCACGCGCGGCGTGCCGCTGGTGCGCGTGGCCGTCATACATCCCATCGAAAGCTACTGGCTGGCCTTTGGCGCTGGTGCAGCGGCGCAGCGCGAACGCGACCGTCTGGAAGAAACCTTCAGCAGCCTGACCCACTGGCTGCTGTTTGGCGGGATTGACTTTGACTTTGTGGCCGAGAGCCTTCTGCCGGCGCAGACCCCCTTGCAGGAAGGGGCGCAATTCCGCGTGGGTGCCATGGCGTATGATGCGGTGGTGGTGCCGTCGTTGCGCACCCTTCGCAGCAGCACACTGGAGCGGTTGGAAACCTTTGCCGGTGCCGGGGGCAAAGTGATCTTCGCCGGCCGCGTGCCGACGCATGTGGATGTGCTTCCGTCCGGGCGCCCGGTGGATCTGGCCGCCCACTCCCAACATGTGGAGGTACTGCGCGCCGATCTGCTCGAGGCACTGGAGCCTTACCGCCTCGTGCGCCTCACGCCCCCGCCCCTGGACATTGGCAAAGATGGCGGACCGATCCATCCGTTCCTGCACCAACTGCGGCAGGATGGCGCGAAACGTTACCTGTTTATCTGCAATACCGATCGCGACCGGCCCCGGCTCGGCACCCGGATCGAATTGGCCGGCACGTGGCAGGCTACCTTGCTGGATACCCATACAGGCAACCGCCGCCCGCTGGCGGCGGACTACGCCCGTGGCTGGACGCAACTGGTGTGGGATTGCCCCGCACACGGCAGCTTGCTGTTGGAAATGGCGCCGGGACAACGCGTCAAAGGCGGCACCCTGCGCGACCGGCCCGCGCGCGAGGTCGGCCCCTTGGCGGACCGCGCGCCGGTGACCCTCTCCGAGCCCAATGTGCTGCTGCTGGACCAGGCACGGTGGCGGCTTAACGACGGTCCATGGCAGCACGTGGAAGAGATCCTGCGGATTGGCAACCAGGCCCGGCAGCGCATGGGACTGCCCCGACAGGAAGGGCGCATCGCCCAACCGTGGGTGGAAACCGGGGCGGATCCGGTCGTGGGTACCTTGCAGTTACGCTTCACCATTGAAACGGAAATTGCCGTGCGGGCCCCACGATTGGCCTTGGAGGACGCCGCGCAGACCGGGATTACGCTCGATGGCGCGGTCGTGCCCAGCGCCGCGGACGGCTATTTTGTCGATGAATCCATTGCCACCGTCGCTTTGCCGGACCTGTCGGCTGGAACCCATGAGCTGTTGCTGACGCTGCCGCTGACGCGGCGGCGAAATGTGGAATGGTGCTATCTGCTGGGCGACTTTGGCGTGCAGGTGCTCGGGCGCACCGCCCGCATCACCGCTCCGGTCCGCAGTCTGGCCTTTGGGGATTGGACGGCGCAGGGGTTGCCTTTCTATGCCGGAAACGTGACCTATCACTGCACGTTGCCGAAGGGACGCGGCCCGCTGGCGGTGGAGGTGTCCGATTTTGCCGGCCCGACACTCCGGGCCGCGCTTGATGGGCGGGACTGCGGTTCTCTGGGGCTCGCGCCGCATCGGGTGGAACTGCCCGGGCGCGGTCGGGGTCGGCTCGACCTGACACTTTTCGGCAACCGCGCCAACGCCTTTGGCCTGGTTCATTACGCCGGGCGCCACCTGTGCTGGTACGGTCCGGGCATGTGGCGTTCCACCGGAGCGGATTGGAGTTACGAGTACCGCCTCAAACCCATGGGAATCCTCATCGCCCCGCGGATTCTTGAGCCTCTTGAGCCCCGGCCAAAATGAAAAGGACCTGATGAACACATCCTTGGAAATAAGACGTGAGGGTGACGCCCAGTTCCATCCACTGGATCCGGCAACACTGCCCCCGGGAACTCGGTGTGAACTTTTCCCGGGCATGGTGAAAGGTATGACCTTCGATGTGTTTGTCCGGGAACTTCCTGCCCGGAACGTGACCGTTGAACTCGGCTTTGTGGATACCGAAAGCAAAGGCGCCCAGCAAAACACGTTCGCGGTGGCCGCCAACGGTTCGCCACTGGACGCGTATCTCGATGTCTGGTCCAAGGCAGGCGGCGCCTTCAAACCGTGGGTGATGAAGGCGGCCTACGCCCATACCGGCGGACCGCTTGCCATTCAGTTCGCCGGCCTGGGAAGACCGGCGTTTGTGAGCTATGCCCGGATTAGCGATGTCAACGGGAAGGAACTTGCGTTCGGCAATGCCGCCGATTGGAAGAACGGCGAACGCATCACGCTTCGCGATTCCCGGTCGCGCCCCTTCCGCAAGGTCAAGGTGGGGGACGTTCCCTTCTTTAACGCCGACCACAGTCCGGTCGGAACCTGGGCCAGCTTCATCTATGGCATGGAAGAAAGTGGCGGCGTTCAGGTTGGCAAATCACTCAGCGGAAACATGACGCTGATTCCTGACCAGGGTGTGATCGTCGCCGTTAAGAACGGCCAGACGGAACGCATCATGCCCTTCGCTGTTAAACAGCCCGCTCTCAAGACAAACACCCGGATCATGGACATGGAGGTCGCCCGGAAACTTGGCGCATGTACCGATGAGTGGACGATCCCGATGGGTGTGCGTTGGACCCATTACACGCCGGTTTGGCCGATGAAGGACTGGGAGAAGGCTTCCGACGAGGAAAAGCGCCGCTTTGCACTCCCTGTGACGTGGATGCATTACCGCATCGACAACCGGTCCGGAAAAGAGGAGACGCAACTGCTTTTCAGTTTGCAACAGCAGTCCGCACGGGCCAGGGGCTGGGCCGGGTTCGACGGCTACGTGGTTGACTCGACTAGTTCAATTGCGGTGGCGTCCGGTGACGCCGAACTGCTTTCCACGGAGCAGGCCAAGCAGCGCTTCGGCGTGGATGGCGCCACTTCCGCGTTCTGCATCCATGTGCCTGCGGGGATGCGGAAGGAGGTCACTTTCTATATTGCCCAATACCAATCGGGGAACAGCGGGCAGATGGAGGAACATCGTCTCCGACTGATGTGCTACGCCTTGTATTCCGACATCAACGACATTCTCCGGACGGCGCAGGCCAGTCTGCCAGCGGTGGTTGCCCGTTGCAGGGAAGTGGATAGGAAACTGGAAGAATGCGGGCAGAATGAGGAGCGCAGGTTTCTGGCCGCGCATGCCCTCCATTCCTACCAGTTCAACTCCGTCCTGCAGGCAACGGAACAGAAGGACCCTGTCTGGTCCATTGTGGAAGGCGAATGCGGGTTTGCCAACACCCTTGACCTGACGGTTGATCAGGTCTTTTATGAACTGGCGATGCATCCCTGGACGGTCCGCAACGAACTGGATAACTTCTCGCGACTCGCCTTCACCGATGAACTCACCTTGCCGGGGCAGACGCAACGATTTCCCGGTGGCCTTGGATTCTGTCATGACATGGGGGTTGGATTTGGTTTTACCACCCGCGAGGCAGGGGCGCGCTACTCCAAACTGATGACGCAGGAGGAACTGCAGAACTGGATCATCTGCGCCGCGCTCTACTGGAAAACGACCGGCGACAATGACTGGTTGGAGAAGAACCGGGATCTCTTCAAGCAGGCGCTCCTTTCCATGCAATTGCGCGATGACCTTGATCCCGCCAAACGCGACGGAATAACGTCCTATGTCTCCAACTTCAGGCATAGAATCGGAGAAATCACGACCTACGGCGCGATGGATCATTCGCTCCAAATCCCGCAAAACAACCTCTACATTGCCGTGAAATCGTTCGCCTGTTATCTGATGTTGAAACCTGTATTCCTCCAACTCGGGGAGACGGCACTGGCCGGGGCGGCGCAAGAGGCCGTGGCCTACACGTCAACGGGCATCCTCTCACATTGGGATGAGAGTCGCCAATCGTTCCCCGCCGTCTTCGATGGACAAGGGACTTCCAGCATTATTCCCGCCATTGAGGGGCTGGTGTACCCCTATGTCATGGGGTTGACCAGCGAAGTGGCGCCGGAGGGGCCCAATGCTGAACTGATCAACCGTCTGAGGACTCATTTGAAGACCATTCTCGTTCCGGGAGTGTGCGTGGATACCGAGACCGGCGCCTGGATTCTTTCGTCCACGAGCGCCACCACTTGGGTGAGCAAGGTCTATCTCAACCAGTTTGTGGCCGAGACTGTTCTGGGAGTGATAAGTGCGGCGACGGGTTCTGATGCCGATGCCGCGCATTACGCCTATGAGGTGCTCGGCTCGCCTGTCGTGTGTTGGAGCGACCAGATTTATAACGATACCCATACGGCCTTCGGTTGCCGCCACTACCCGCGCGGCGTCACCAGCGCCCTGTGGTGGCTCTGGCCCCCGAGCCAGTTGCGCACCGAGGCAGGTGAAAGGGCAGAACGAGATTCCACAGTCGTGATTGAGCAGTTTCCAGGTAAAGGGTCGAAGCCAGGGGGGGACGGCAAGTGAATACGGCACTCGTTCAGGTTGGCAGCACGGCTGTCATGTTCTCTCTCGACTATTGTGAGAATGATGCTTGGCACTCTGTTTCCCTGGAGGGTGGGGCGGGGTGTTATCGGGCTGAATCCGACAGAGTCACCGTAAACCTCGAGTTGAGTCCTGAGACGCACGGTTATTCGTACGAACTTTGCGTCCGAACGTCGTTCGACACCCGTGTGCGTCTGCGATTACGGCTACCGGGGGCGCAGGATGTCTTCCATCTCATCCCCTGCAATATTCATGGCGACAACAACCTGGAACTGACGGGACCGGGAGAATACCCGCACCTGACCGATCAGTTTCCGGACGATCCGTTTTGCGCGACCTTGTGGGAATTCCGGGCCGACCGTACGGCGTTGCCGGTGTCGCTTCTCTGCCACGCCGACGGGGTTGTCGGTATTTCCATCGCCCCCTACTCGGAACAGGAGCCTGACCGGGTCACGCTGAATGATCGTGGTTTCATCCGCAACGGAGTTTTCGCCCAATTGCCGGATGCCTTCGGTGTCTCGCTTGGCTACGGCAATGATCCCGGTACCTTCGTGGAAAAGCAATGGCTGGGAGCGCCGACCCGCCATGTCTTCCGTCAGGCCACGGCTCGCGGTCGCATTCTCGCGTTTTCAGGGGACCGCCGGGCCGCCCACCGGATTATGCGCGAACTCTACGGGCAGAGCCGGGAATTGCCGCTTTACCGCAAGACAGAACGCGAGGCAGTGGCGGGCCTGATGGATGCCTGGCTGAACGTCAGTTGGGGGCCGGTCAGTTCCCTTGGCGGGCGGGAATACTACCGCAATGGCGGCATGTCCTTCGATGCCCGAGGGCCGACGGACGGGCGTCCGCTGTGCGAGATTGGCTGGACCGCCGGCGGGCCGATGCTCTATCCCTTCGCCCTGGCTGAACAGATCCTCGGGCTCACCCGCGCTGATTTTGGACCACGCAAGAACGCCGCCGATCTGATCGAGATGATTGTCGGCGCCTATAATCCCGCGTCCGGTTTCTTCAACGATCTTACGATTGATTGGCGGCTCGCCAAGCCGTACTGGGATAGGGTTCCCCTGGATCCCGCAAGCCGCAACAACGGCTGGTGGGCGGGTTACATCGTCGGCAACCAGCACACCGCCTACAACAACGGCAGCGCCTGCTATTACATCCTTAAGACCATTGATTTCTGGCGGCGGCAGAATGGGGTGGAGAAGCCCGAATGGGTGGCGGTGGTTTTGAAGGTGCTGGATACGGTGATCGCCCTCCAACGCGAGGATGGCAACTACGGGTATGCCTACAGCGAGAAGGAGCCGAAGGTTGACCTTTGGGAAGGGTTCGCCGGCTGTTGGTTCGCCGCTGCCTGCGCTTTTGCCGCCAAGTTAACAGGCCGCAAGCACTATGCGGACTCCGCGCGCCGGGCAGTCGATTTCTATCATCGCTTCGTTAAAGACCTCAACTGCTTTGGTACACCCATGGACACCCTCATGGCGGTGGACGAGGAAGGGGTGCTTGCCTTTATTCGCGCTTGCCGCGTGTTGCACGAGGTGACTGGCGACGACGCGTTGCTGGCGATGATGAACGACGGCGCCGAGTACGAGTATCTCTGGCGGTACGGGTTTAGGGCACGGCCGGAATATGCGCCACTGAAGGATTCGGGTTGGAACAGTTGTGGCGGCTCGGTCACGTCGGTCTCCAACCCGCACATCCATCCGATGGGCGTGTTCATCGCCGATGACCTCCGCTATTTGGCGGACCAGTCTGGCGATGACTATCACCGCCGGCGTGCCGAGGATTCCCTGGCGTGGGCGATGCAGTGCCTAGAGGTTTTCCCCGACGTCGCCAAGTGTGGAAGCTACGGTGTCATGACCGAACGCTTCTGTCCAAGCGATGGTTTGGTTGTCGAGAAGAACCGCGACGGCACACCCTACAGCATCTGGCGATGCTACAACGGCTGGGCCGCAGCGGCAATTCTGGAGGGGGTGGCGGAGGCATGGGTGAGGAGATCTGCAAGGGCGGAAGTAACAGAGCAACCATTATGACGACAAGAAGTGACGAAGCAACCAGCATAACGACCGGCAATGCGATTTCCAATGCCGCGACCGCCCAGCACGCGGCCTTGGGCCTGGAAAACGCCGCCAAAATTTCCCTGCACACGCAGCATCCCGAAGCCCAGTGGTTCCCACGCGCAGGTCTGGGACTCTTTGTGCACATGGGTATCGCCAGTGTGCATGGCAACCTGGATCTCTCCTGGGGCATGATCGCCAACACCCCCTGGGACGCGGCCGCCAAAGGAGCCAACAAGGTAACGCCCGAAGAATACTGGCGCCTGGCGGACCGGTATAACCCCACGGCCTACGACCCGGATAAGTGGCTCGCCGCAGCGGCCAAGGCCGGCTTCAAATACGCGGTGCTCACGGCCATGCACCATGACGGCTATACCCTCTGGCCCAGCGGGCATGGCGATTTTGGTGTGCAGAGCCATCTGGCCGGCCGCGATCTGGTAGGGCCGTTTGTCGAAGCCTGCCGCCGTCATGGCCTGAAGGTGGGCCTGTATCTCTCTCCGCCGGACTGGCATTTTGACCGCCAGGTGATGAGCTTCAACTACTACACGGCCTCCATGGATCCCGGTAAACCCCGGCCGAATGCCGCAGGGCATCCCTGGTTTGACCAGCGCCATCAACCCATCGCGCCCCCGCTGCGCACGCCGGCGCACGAGGCCCGGCTCCGGGCCATGTTCCATGGTCGCGTGGAAGAACTTCTCACCCGCTATGGCAGGATTGATTTGCTCTGGTTTGATGGCGGCACGCATGACAACACCATCCGCGACCGGGCCCGGGAGCTTCAACCCCACATTGTGATCAACAGCCGCAGTTGCGATGGGGATTATGATTCCTCGGAGTGTTCGCTGCCGACCCAGCGGTTCATCGGCTGGTTTGAAACCTGCCACTGCTGGCAGGCCTCGGACATTCCGAACCAAACG
>JBAXMJ010000013.1:0-36679 GCA_037134355.1 bacterium
TTACCGGATATCAGGGTTTCCCTGATATCAATTTCAGGGTTCCCCCGATTGACTTCATGCGCTCCTGTCAGTCAAATTCAGCTCGGAATCATAATGCACGGACATAGGGCGAAATGTTTATGAAAAAATCCGGTACGATTCTTCTGGTCGACGATGACCCGGCAATTTTAGAGATGGTTGGGGATCGGCTTCAGATGGAAGGCTACACGCTGGTCACCGCCTCACGGGGGGAACACGCCCTCGAAAAACTCCGGTCGCTCATTCCGAACTTGATCATCCTCGACATTTCCATGCCGGGGCTGGGTGGACTGGGGTTTCTCAACCACCTGACCGACATCACTCCCAGGCCGACCGCCCCCATCATGATCTTCACCGGGCGCCATGAACTCGCTCCGTTTTTCGCTGACGACACCGTCTCGGTTTTTCTTCCCAAGACCACTCATCCCGAGATCTTCATCCAAAAAGTGCATGAACTCGTGGCGAGACATCAATCCCAGTTAGCTCACCATGCGGCATTGATTCCTGGCATAACCCGAAAGAAACTGCTTCTGGTTGAGGATGATTTCGGTTTAAGGGACCATTTATCCCGGTTTTTCTGCCGGAGCGGATTTGAAGTTGAACCTCTGGACGGGGGGCACTCACTTCTAGAGGCCGCCACCCGGAGCCAACCTCATCTCATTCTGATAAAATATCTCCTTCCCCACCATAATGGCCCGAAGTTGGCCGAACAACTGGGAACCCATCCGCCAACACAAACCATTCCCATAGTATTGTACGACGAGACGGGCATTCAGGCAGGACTTCGGAAACACCCCTTTGTGAAATCCCTGGTTTTATCCAACAAGGACCACATCCTGCTCAAGACGGTGTCCGATATTCTCGCCGCCTCCTTCTCGCCCGCATTGACTTGAATGCGGCCGCGCCCTATCCTATAAAGCATCCTATGACGACTTCATTGCCGACTAGTTTGACAGGACTGCTGGCGCGTACTGGACTTTTGAACGAGGTTCAGATCGCCGCCCTTCTCCAACAGGCCCTGCAGAACGACATCTCCCTCACCCGTTCCGCCGTATCGCAGGGGTTCACCACCGAGGAAGCATTCCTGGAATCGCTCGCCTCGGTGCTGCATCTTCCGTTCCTGCGGCTTGGGGCCATGAGCATAGACGCCGCCATTCTGGAAAAACTCCCCACCCGCGCAGTCTTCCAGTATAACGTAATCCCCTACGCCATCGAGAACGGCGCCCTCATGGTCGCCACTAATGATCCGTTTGACACCGGGCTGGTCGACGCACTCCGCCTCGCGTCCGGCATGCGCGTCAAACTGGCGCTGGCGCTTCTCGGCGAAATCGCCAGCGCGACCAAGAAATTTTACGGGGTCGGCGCCGACACCATGGAAAAACTGATGCAGGGTGATCAGCGCATCGAGGTCGCCCCAGACGAAGCCCTCATGAAAACCGACCTGGGCGAACTCGATCAGGAGGCCTCGATTGTGCGGTTCGTCAACCAGATCATCTGGGAAGCCTATCAGGAACGCTCCACGGATATTCATATGGAGCCCATGGAAAACCAGCTCCGCATCCGGTACCGCGTGGATGGCGTGCTTCATCAGACCCCGCTCCCAGCCCAGCTGTCCCGTTTTCAGGCCGCCATTATTTCGCGTATCAAGGTCATGGCCAACATGGATATCGCCGAAAAGCGGCTCCCCCAGGACGGCCGTATCGGAATGCGGATCCAGGGCGAAGATATCGATATCCGCGTCTCCACGCTTCCCACGGCATACGGGGAGAGCGTCAGCTTGCGACTCCTCATGCGCGGCAAGGAGTTCATCGGGCTTCGCCAGCTCGGCCTGCGGGAACGCGATGAAACCATCATCCGTAAAATCATTGAAAAACCCAACGGCATCATTCTGGTCACCGGGCCGACCGGCTCGGGAAAATCCACCTCGCTTTACGCCTACCTTCACGAAATCAATACCATCGACCAGCGGATCATCACGGTTGAAGATCCGATCGAATACGAAATGGCAGGCATCAACCAGTGCAATGTGAAGGCGGAAATCGGCCTCACCTTTGCCACAGCCCTGCGTTCCATCCTCCGCCAGGATCCCGACATCATCATGATCGGGGAAATTCGCGACTTTGAAACGGCGGAAATCGCCATCCGTGCCTCGCTGACCGGTCATCTGGTGTTCAGCACCCTGCATACCAACGATGCGGGCGGCGCCGTAACCCGGCTTCTGGACATGGGCGTCGAACCTTTCCTCGTCGCTTCATCCCTGGAAGCCGTCGTCGCCCAACGTCTGGTGCGGCGCTTGTGCCCCGCCTGCAAACGTCCGGTTAAAAACCCCGACCTTACCTTCCTCCGCAGCGTCGGGTTTCCGGTTGAAAAAATCGCAGACGCCACCCTGCACGAGGCTGCTGGATGCGAAAAATGCCGCATGACCGGGTTCCGGGGGCGAACCGGCCTCTACGAACTCCTCACGATCACCGAAGGTATCGAGCATCTTATTCTCCAACGGTCCTCCTCCAACGCCATCAAGCAGAAGGCGGTTGAGGAAGGCATGCTGACTCTCCGCGATGACGGCTGGTCCAAGGTTCTTGAAGGCATGACGACAGTCGAGGAAGTGGTCCGCGTGTCGGAAGATGCGGACTAATCCTTAGGAATAAAGAGGGGTCAGGGTTCGGGGTTCAGGGTTCAGACAATGCCAAATTTTAATTATAAAGCAAAAGACAAGGCTGGGAAGCGGGTTGATGGCACGATTGAGGCCAATGACCGGCTGACGGCCCTGCGTCAGGTTGAAAAACTGGGACTGATCCCGGTTTTCATTACGACGGGCAGCGCGGCGGCGGCCCCGGTGGCAGGCTCACGATCCAAACCCGCACCCAAACTCAGCTTCAGCTTTAACAAGACTCCCAAAATGAAAACCCGGGATGTCCTGACCTTCTCCACGGAACTCAGCGACCTACTGGCCTCGGGCATGAACCTAGGCCAGGCTCTGACCACGCTAGCCAACCGCAAAACAGGAAATGACTCCGATATCATCATCCGCGACATCCGGGATCAGATCATCCAAGGTACCCCGCTCTCCGACTCCATGGCAAAACATCCCAAATCCTTTCCCTCCCTGTATGTCAGTATGGTGAAGGTGGGGGAAGCCAGCGGCGCGCTATCGGAAGTCATGACCCGCCTGGTCGAACATTATGAACGGCTTCAGGACCTCAAGGAAAAGGTTGTGATGGCACTCGTCTATCCCGCCATTGTCCTATTCATGGGCTTTGCCACGATGATCTTCTCCATGGTCTTTGTCATCCCCAAGTTCTCATCCATTTTCCTGGAATTGGGAAGCACCCTTCCGCTTCCCACCCGCATGCTGATTGGAATGAGCGAATGGCTTCTGAAATACGGCTGGCTGGCTCTGGCAGGCTTGGTCGGATGCGGTATTCTCCTCAACCGGGCACTCCAGACTCCAACAGGGAAACAACGCTGGCACCGGATGCAGCTCAAGACACCCTTCATCAAGGGAATCGTCGCCTCCAGCACCTACGCTAATTTTGCCCGGACCCTGGCCACACTGCTCAATAACGGCGTCCCGGCCCTTCAGGCCCTGACCATTGTGGAAAACACCATCGGCAATGTGGTCATCGCCGCCGAAATCCGAAATGCCAAGGAGCGGGTCACGGATGGCACCACCATCTCAGGACCGCTGGCTGCAGGCAAGGTGTTCCCTCCTCTCATGACCGATATGCTGGCGATCGGCGAACAAACCGGCGACATGGCTGGCGCCCTGAAACACATTGCCCACCGGTACGAGAATGAACTGAACCGCAATGTAAAACTCTTCACCACCGCGCTGGAACCCATCTTGATTGTGGTGGTGGCCCTTCTGGTCGGCTTTATCGCCGTCAGCATCGTCATGGCCGTCTTTAATGTCACGAATGGGTTGGGAGTGTAATCTTTCGACATAATATAATCCCAGCGTCCCGACAAAGGCGAATTTGACATCATAAGCGACTTATCATAACTTAGGGGCATGAGTGAGCCCATCAGCGACGAGGTCAAAACTTACTTGAGGGGGATCGGCGCAAAAGGCGGCCGGATAAGCCGTCGGCGGCTCGATCCCGCCCAGGCGCGGCGCATGGTGGCGGTTCGCGAAGCGCGGCGGGCGTTTCGAGACTACAAAACGCAATGCTTTTGGAGTTTTGATCCAGAATGGAACATACAGAATGAGCAGGTTCCTTTGGTGATACGAACCCTGCGGAATGAGGGCAACGCGCAGGCATTCGCCCTTGCTAAACGGCTTCAAAAGCTCTACGCGGACAAGGAGGCGTAACCATGCCCATTGGTTCTTTTGAAGCGGAAATCCTGCGTGTGTTGGCCGCCAACCGGAATCCAGAGAGTTTTATCGGAGGCGCGACGGTCTTGAATCAAAGGAAGGATTCCCCCCGGACCTCGGAGGACATTGATGTTTTCCATGATTCCGAAGCCTCACTGCTGAAAAGCGTGGAACTGGATGAGCGGACATTGCGGGAACACAGATTCGAAGTGGCGGTTTTACTGAGCCGCCCCAGTTTTCACCGTGCGCAGGTGTCGAGAAGGCAGGAATCCACCAAGATGGAATGGGTGCATGACTCCGCCTTCCGTTTTTTTCCAGTTGAGGCGGACGCCCTCATGGGCTACCGCCTCAACATGTGGGACGCGGCGACAAACAAGGTATTGGCCGGCGTGGGTCGGGGGGTTGTAAGGGATTATGTGGATTTGATTCATTTGCACAAGACCCGCCTTTCCCTGGGCGCTCTGATCTGGGCGGCAGCGGCAAAGGATCCCGGCTTGAGTCCTGATTTTATGCGATCGGAAATGATGAGAACCCATCATTATGATCAGCAGACCTATGAAAGCTTGAAGTGGTCCCGTCCCGTGGATCCAATTGCCATGAAAGGCGTCTGGCTGGCGGCGATGCGGGAGGCGCAAAATCTCTTTGATCTCCTGCTGGATCTGGACGCGCCCTATGGATGTTTTTTTCTGAACGAGCCGGGCGAACCGCAAACTCCCACCCGCGAAACCCTTTCCACGCTCCGCCCCCACTATGGTTCGCTGCGCGGTTGCTGGCCCCGCATCGTCGAAGAGGAGTAAGTCAGAGGCGCTACGATACGATTTTTCTTCGGACTTTGCTTTTCGCCACAAGCGGAGCGGTGAGTTGTTCGTACTGAGCGAAGAGAAACTCCACCCGGTGTCGGTCGCTGGGGAACGCTTCGGCCCGATAACACCGATCCACGGCGCGATCCAGCTCCGCATGGGCCTTTACCAGTTTCGGCGGCATCGCCACGGGATCGTACAAGTCGGCCAGCGTCGCGTCCGGGAATTCCTTCCGAACATCCAGAACTTTCTGCGCCGCCGCTTCTACCGCCGCCTTCTGCTTCTCCGTCACCGCCTGCGGCCAGGGGAAGTTGTTGTAGACGAGACTATTTGAGTAGCGGTAGTCGGATTTCAATCGACCACACACCTGCCGGACCCATGCCATGTGCATGACCGAAGTTAGAATGCCAAAGTGATAGGGAGTGGCATTGGGTACAAATTGAACTGTATTGCTGCAAATTTTATCTTTAGAAATAAAGGCCATAGGGATATAGGGCCGGTTTGCAGACGAAACCTCTGGGACGGCTAAGTAGTTTGAATCAGGCTGTGCAATCTGCCGAAACAAAGTGGGGAATTTCGCATATTTCCGTGTAGATTCCGCCTTGCTTGCCTCTCGAAATTTTCTCACTGACTCCACACGAGCCATGACCGTAGGCATTTCACGGATTACCTTTGGATCAGCATCCACCAGCCAAAGGCAGTAACGCAGTTCTCCGTTTATGAAGTCATATCCCCCCATATAAGGGCGAACATACTTCTTTGATTCAGGTTCAGTTTTCAACAGTTTGGCGAATTCTTCAGGCGAAAGAATGAAATGGCCGCCATCCGTTGGCTTATTTCCCCAAGACATTTTCGGCACATCACATACTGGGGCTGTTCGATTGATTATGACTCGATCCGGGCCTTCGATCAGGTAAGGGCTGATATTCCTGACGTTCAGAACTGTCGATGTGTCGCTGCTATGATCATAGTCGTACAACCTTTTTGTCATCATGTCGAAATTGGCAAATCCAATGATGACAACATGGACATGAGCCTTTCCGCGCGCTTCGCTTTCCCACGGGAAGGTGCGATGTGCGAAAAGAATCTTTAGATGATAGCGGCCGAAAAGTTCACTCCATAGAATACCTGCTTGTTCACCCTGTGTGATTGAGTTTGTAGAAACAAGGCCAGCAACAATTCCTGTTCCCTGGATATATTCACCAGCGCGGACATACCAATTGCTGACATAATCCAAAACTCCGCATGCCGAGATTTTACCCATTACATGGTGCTGGTCATCTTTCTGTAATTGGTCTTGGTAATGTTGTCCCACAAACGGCGGATTCCCAAGAATGTAGCTGCATTTCTCAGGCGGGATGACGTCCTTCCAATCCAGTCGCAGGGCATTGCCGCAGACGATGTGCGGGGTGGCGCGGAGGGGAAGCCGGACGTAATATTGTCCGAAGGCTTCGCTCAATGCCTGATTCATCTGGTGATCCAGCAGCCATAGCGCAACCTCGGCGATGCGAACCGGCCATTCGCTGATTTCAATGCCATACATCTGATCCACATCGAGCCGGGAAAGGTGTTGGATGTCGGTGACCTGCTGGCCGCCGTGAATGGTCTTCAAAACCTCGATTTCGAGGAGACGCAATTCGCGGTAGGTGATGACCAGGAAGTTGCCGCAGCCGCACGCCGGGTCAAAGAACCGGAGTCCGGCCAGTTTCTTATGGAAGTCCTCCAGCCGCGCCTTGCGGCGACTCGACTTGTCGGCCTGAATTTGCGCGAATTCGGCCTTGAGGTCATCGAGAAACAGCGACCGGATCACCTTCATGATATCCCGCTCGCTGGTGTAATGGCCGCCAGATTGCCGCCGCTCCTTGGGATCCATCACCGACTGAAAGAGCGAGCCGAAGACAGCGGGAGAGATTTTGCTCCAGTTGAAGGCGCAACAGGCAAGCAGGGCATTACGCATGTCGCGGTTAAATTGGGCAAAGGGCAGGCGCTCCTGGAACAACCCTCCATTCACATACGGGAACAAGGCCAGATCTTCGTCGAGGTTCTTTTGCCGTTTCTGAGAGGGGGTATCGAGGACTTCGAAAATCTGGGCAAGTTGGATGCCCAGATCAATGCCATCCTCGCGGGTGTTCGCCTTGATGTAGTTTTGAAAAATATGGGGCTCGTCAAAGATGCCGGTGTCGTCGGCAAAGAGACAGAAGAGGATGCGGACAAGAAATCGTTCCAGGTCATGACCCGAATAGCCGCCCGCCTTGAGGGTGTCGTGCAAATTCGCCATCATTTCCGCCGCCTTGAAGTTGGCGGGATCTTCCGGGTCGAGCCGCACGGCCTTTTCTCCCTTGATGAAGGCGAATTCACGGATGTGTTTATGGAGCTCGCTCAGGGGGAATTCGATGGTGCGCACCTGCCACTGCCCAAATGAGGGAAGCCCCTCGGGGTCATCGGGTTCCAGATCGTGGAGAACAATGCGGGCGAAGTCGGACAGGATCACATAGCGGGGTATTTCGTTGGTACGGCCATCGCGGGCAAGATCCTGGATGTAGCAGAAGGCTTGGGACTCCGCCTTGCCAAGGTTTTGTCCGAGGGATTTATGCTCCCCCAGCAGAACCCCGCGCCAGAAGAGGTCGATGAAGTTGTATTGTCCCTTCAGGTTCCGAACGGGCTCCTCAAAAGAGGCGACCGTACGGCGTTGAAGACCGAACACATCAAAGAATTCATCCCAGAAGGTTTTAGCCTCCGCCCGTTCGCTGGTCTCCCCTGCCCACTGGCGGGTGAACTTAATGGCGCGATCCCGGACTTCGTTCCATGAAAGTGACATGCGGCGGAGTGTATAGGAGAGACGGCAGGCGGGAAAGTCCGAAGTCAGGAATGAAGTCAGGAAAACTCGAAAAAAAGAATCTGAAACGTTTCAGATGACTGGAATTGGTTTCTGGATTATTTTGCAGCTTCAATCAGTTGCATGTCAGACTTAAGCAATCGGTTGACAACAGCCGAAAGGTCAGAGCGTCGGTTGGATGCGATTTTCTCCACAAAGCTCAACACATCCGAGTCAAGATAGACGGGCAGATTCATCTTTACATCCGGCCGAAAAAATTTGCCACGCACTCCCTTTGAAAAGTCATATTCCTTTTTCATATCATTTCTCCATGTTATGACAATAGGAGAAAAAATCAATTCGATGTATTAACCGTTTTCGTAGAGGAAAGTTGTAACGGTTGCGCGACGATAGACCTCACGTCTCCACATTCGAGATGGCTTGACGGTTCAAGACCTTACCCTTACGGTATAGTGTCAAAAGGAGACAACCATGAATAAAATTAAATCACTTCTCTTGTTAAAGTCTGAATCCCATGATCATCGCGCCGGGTTCACCCTGGTGGAAATCCTGCTCGTGGTGGCCATCCTCGGCATTCTAGCCGGCGTGGCGGTGGTCAGCCTCAAGGGGCGCACCAAAACGGCGAGCATCCAGGCAACCCGCACCAGTATTCAGGCCATTGGAACTGCCATTGACACCTATGAGGTGGATAACGGCATCTACCCGCAATCGCTCCAGAACCTGCTTACCAAGGGCAATGAGAGCAATTGGAACGGCCCGTACATGAAGGATGGCCGTATGCCGAAGGATGCCTGGGGAACCGACTTCTCATACTCGCTCCAAGGTGAGAACTACAAATTATCCTCCGCCGGGCCCGATGGCCAAGCCGGGTCCGCAGATGATATCACCAACTAAGAGAAACACCCGAACATCCAACATTGAACATCGAACATTCAACATTCAACAGTTCTGCTCCCCTCATTCATCAATCAACAATCAACAATCATCAATTCAAACGCTCCCAGGCCTTCACCCTTGTTGAAATCCTGATGGTGCTGGCCATCCTCGGGATTTCAACAATCGTCGCCATGCCCTCGCTCGTAAAATCCATACGGGGCAACCGGCTTCGTGTGGGAGCCCGTACCATCGTTATGGCCGGAAATTATGCCCGGACTATGGCGATTCTCCGGAACCAGGAAATGACGCTGACCCTGGACAAAGCCGCCAATACCGTCGCCGTCGCCCCCCTGCATGCCGTCCCTCCGCCCCTTCCTTCAGACCGGGGCTTCCAGGATTCGCCACCCCCATCTGACCTGACCTCACCCACCGGCGCCAATGAACCCGTCTCAAGCGCCCCACCGCCGGTCACCCTCACCCGGCAACTGGATTCCGTCCGCATCGACGCCATTCAGGTTGAACACCGGAAAAGCGGGATCGCGGATGAATCCGTCGTCGTCATTTATCAGACCAACGGGCGCTGTAATCCCTACGAGGTGCGCGTGCGGGACGAATTCGGCAGCATCATGGTCATCACCGTGGACGCCGTGGCATCACCCAAGGTGAGAAAAGAGGGGGAGTGAGAAAATCCGGCATGACCCTGATTGAGGTCTTGATGGCACTGGCCATCCTGACGGTGGCGGCCGGCGTCCTGATGACGGCGACCTCCCGCTGCCTGGCGGTGGTTCGAACGGCAAAGAATTACTATGAAGCCCGCCGGATCCTTGAAACCGGCGAATTGGAATATCCCCTTCTGGTGATCCAGAAAAAAGGAGAGAAAGACCTCACCCCCCTGAATCTGAATATCGGCCCGATCGAATACCCAAATGGATTCTCCTATCAGCGCAAATCCGAGCGAAGTTCCGACAAGGAAGACCTGATGATCGTCAACAGCCGGGTCACCTGGTCCGCCAAAGGCAAAGCAGCCTTCGAGGAAGTGACAACGTATTTGTACTATACCAATGATGTGACAAGCCTTTGAGCACATGAATCCAGAAGCAAGAAGCCAGAATCAAGAAGTCAGAATCCGGTTTTCAAACCATGGATGTCCCCCTGCTTCACTTCATCATTCATCATTCATCATTCATCCTTTCTCTCGCCGCGCCTTCACCCTCATCGAAATCCTTGTCGCCCTCTCGGTGATGACGCTGGTGGCCGCCGCCGCCTTCAGCCTGCTGGCCTCGGTCAGCAAGGCCTGGCAGCGCGGAACGGAATTAACCAAGGATCTCCATGCCGGAGATTTCGTCATCGAACAACTGGTCGGCGCATTGCGGTCAGCACGCTATCGGGGCCCCGAGGACGGATTGATTCTGAAGAAAAAAGGCAGCGGCCCGAACAGCGAGGACAGCCTGTCGTGGGTCAAGGAGGGCTCCGACCTGGTGGGGTCCGACACTTATATGGCCAAAACATTCCACCACATCCGCTTTTTCATCGGGAAAGACCGGAGCGGAAGTCCGGGGGCGTTTTATACCGCCTGGGGTGATGAATATCTCCAGCCAGAGGATTTCGATCCCGACGAACTTGAACCCCAGCTCCTCTCAGACCGGGTTATCGGCTTGAATATCCAGGTGGCTACCAACGATTTTGAAAACGAAAAAATCGAATGGATGGATAAATGGGAGGGGCGTTGCGTTATGGGCGGCGATCTGACCAACCATCTCCCGCGATTTGTTCAGGTGACCCTCTTCCTGAAACCTCTGGATGAAGGGGAACCTCCCATCGAAATGCGGCGACTGGTGGATATTCCCATCGCCAGACAGGGGATACGATGAAGCGGGGCTCGGCTCTCATTATTGTGCTCTGGGTTATTGCCCTGCTTTCCGTACTGATCGGCGGCTTCGCCTATGAAATGCATGTGGAGGCGAAAATCGTGTCGTATGTTCGCAAGAAACTCAAATCCGAGTATCTGGCCAAGGCTGGAATCGAGTACGCGCAAGCCCTGCTCTCCCATAGTTCGGAAGTCAAAGGCAAGGGCGACACCGATGAGATGAAGGGTAAGTACTGGTATTCCGCCGCCAAGCGTCTCCGTCAGGGCTATGCCGTTATGGGGCTCACGGAAAATCTGGGAGAAGGCTCCTTCACGCTGGACATCCTGCCCGAGCCCGGGCTCCGGAATATCAATGCCCTGAAAGATGACGACTGGGAGCGCATTTTCAAGGTCTGCGGGGTACCCGAAGAGCTCTGGCCGGAACTGATTGATTGTTTCAACGACTGGCGTGATCCGGACGACCAGCCCAATCTGGACGGAGCGGAATCCGACGATTACTACAGCCGCCTCACTCCGCCTTACAAGGCGCGTGGCCACACGGGGAAATCCACCATCGGCAGTTCTCCCGCCGTGAACCCTTCCGTCACGACCGGAACGGTCAAGCCGGGCACGGCAATCCCCCGCACTGGCACCACTCCAGCAGGCATGCTCGCCAATCTCGATACGGTCGAGGAGCTCCTGCTCATCAAAGGATTCAGCCATGCCATTCTCTATGGCGGCTATGCTGAGGAGGGAAATACCAACAGCCCCTTAATCACCGGAATCTCCGACCTCCTGACCGCCATCCCGGAAACCGGCGAGCAGGTGAATATCAATGCCGCCCCGAAACGAGTCTTGATGACACTGCCTGGAATTGACGACACCATCGCTGATGCCATTATCGCCGAACGGGAACGCGGGGGTAGAGAAGGTTTGACAGGCGGAGCTGAAATGAGTGAAGATTACTTCTTCACGGACGTAAACAACCTGTTTGGCCGGGTTCCGGATCTGGCTAGGATCACGCCTGAAGAGCAACAACGGTTACGCACTCTGGTGGGAACGGCTTCCTCTGTGCTCCGGATTCGCTCCACGGGTCGGGCTCATGGCGTGGAGTACCGGATGACGGCGATTCTGGGAACCCAAATATCGGGAACATCGATGCCGGCAATACGAAGATAATGGTGATTATGGCGGCAAAAGCCCTTACAAGTCTGGCTGTGCGAGCCCGCTCCCTGGAGTGGGTTGTCCGGCACAAAACCGGTGAAAAACAAGCCCCGGTTTCCGTACATTCCGCCACTTTTGACCCCGGCGAGACTCAAAAAAACCTGCTGACCGGATTCAAGGCTGAGCCGGATCGGCTTGCGGCGGAGGTCCGGAAAGCCTGCGGGTACCTTCCCGCCCCTGTCTGCATCGGCATTCCCGCTTCCTGGGTGTTGCTGCGGATTGCCGAATTGCCGTCCGGAAGCCCGGAGGAACTCGCCAGCATGGCGGAACTTCAGGTCGATAAATTTTCCCCTTTCCCGGCGGATGAATCGGCCATCTCCTATGAATTGCTCGCCGATCATGAAGGCCGTAGCCGCCTGCTCCTGAGCGCCATCCGGACCGACACCATCGACCAGCTTGCCGGGGGCCTTCAGGCGGCTGGAGTCAAGCCGAAGTGGGTGGATATCAACCTGCTGGGCTGGTGGCAACTCCTGAAGGATTCCGGCAAGGTTCACCAGACCGGCTCCCAGGTCTTCCTCATTCTCGAGGATTCAGCCTGCGATATCATCGTCTCCACCGCCGGGGTTCCCGTGGCCATGCGCTCCCTGAGCGGTATGGAAGATCTGCCCCCCGAAGAGGTCGACGAGGAAATCGCGAGAGAGACCATCTTTACCTTGTCCTCCCTGAATCTGGATCCGAACGGCAGTCATCTGGCGGAGATTTCCCTCTGGCATCCGGGCGAGCCGCCCACCGCCCTGCTGCAACGCTTCTCCGAGTCATTCTCCGTGGTGGTCCACCCTCACTCTCTGTCCACCCTGCCCTCCTTGGCTGAGGGACTGTTGCGCCGGGCTGAAAGCCGAACCGCCAGCACCATGAATCTGGCACCCAAAGCCTGGCAGGAAACCGAAACCGCCAGACGGACTCGCCGGAGGATCATCGCGTCATCCCTTCTGGTTGCCGGCATCTGGCTCTTCGGGATGGCCATCCTGTTTGGCGGTATCCAGATTCAAAAACAGCAACTGTCCTCGATGGAAAATGAACTCGTTGAACTCAAGGGGCCCTCCGAAAAGGTGCGCGCAATCAGGGACCGAACCCAGGATCTCTTGAAATACATGGATCGTTCCCGGTCAGGCTTGGAATGTCTGCGGGAAATCAGCGACCGGCTCCCGCCGGGCATTGAGCTTAAATCGTTCATTTATTATAAAAGCAAATCGCTTGAGATGACCGGCCAGGCTGAAACTTACTCCCTGATCGCGGACTTCAAGAAGGATCTGGAAAAATCCGAGCTGTTCAGCGCCACGGAACTTCCCCGTACCCGGCATATCCCTCAGGGCGAAGAATTCAAGATTGTCTGCACCATACCCGGGGGTGAAAAGCCATGAAAATATCCTCCCGCGAAATGATCCTGGCCTGGATCGCCGGCGTCGCGGCGCTTGGCGGCCTCACTTATCTGCTCGTGGAGCCTAAGTTTAAGGAGTGGACCCTTCTGGAAGGCAAGAAAGCGGAATCCTTGCGTCAGGTGGGTAATCAAAAGCGCCTGATCGCCCAGTCCTCACGCTGGGAAGCCAAGCTTTCAGAATTGAAGAAAAAACTGCCCACCCATCCTCAGGGCAAGGATGTGACCACCGACCTCCAGATCCTCATCGAGAAACTGGCCCGGGCAAACGGCCTCACCCTGATCAGCCGGGAAGCCGAGAAGGAAACCCTCCGCGGCAACATGTATGAGGTGGCGGTGAACTGCAAATGGGAAGGCAAACTGGAAGCCCTGACCCGTTTCCTGTTTGATATCCAGAAGGAAGATGTTATTTTAGACGTCAGTCAATTGACGATTTCTCCAAACGAAAAGAAGGTTCTGCGGGGGGGATTCACGGTGTACTGTTCGTACTCCCGGGTTCCACCACCGGGTGGCGAGACAAAAATCGAAAGCAAGGGCCCGAAAAATGACGTCGTTTCCCAATAATCATGGCGTGAACACTCTCAGGGTAGGGAGGCCTCTCCGAGGCCTCCGAAGATCTCTGGTTTGGATGCTAGTGCTTGCCGGATCCTTCTCTCTAATAACTCTGGCGCAAGTACCCATGCCGGGCTTGCGCGTCAAGTCCACCCTCCCTACCGACACCCCACGGCCCACCCCGGCAGGGGTCGACACCAACCGGACCGTGGAACTTAAATTCAACGCCGCCGCACTGGACATGGTGCTGCAGTATTACTGCTCCGAACTGACCGGCCGAACCCTCCTTCAGGCTCCCGCCATCACGGCCACCATTACCTTGCGCAGTCAGTCCCAGCTCACCGTTCCCGAGGCCATCCAGGCCATCAAGGCCGTTCTCGCCATGAACAATATCGCCCTGATCAACCAGGGCGATAAATTCGTCAAGGCCGTCCCCATTACCGCCGCCCCTATAGAGGGACTCACCATTCAATCCAACCAGGTGGATCAGCTTGCCCACCCGGAAACCGACGAGCTGATCAGCGAAGTCATCCCCCTCAAAAATATCGATCCCGCAGAAGCCCAGAAGGCAATCCAGGGCCTGATTCATCCCTATGGGAAAATTCTACCCCTGGAGCGGATCAACAGCCTGCTTGTGGCCGACGCCGGAGTGAACCTCAACCGGATCAAGGACATCCTCACCCGAATTGACCAACCGCTCGACATCAAGGAATCCATCCACATCCTCCAGATGCGGAACTCCAAGGCCACGGAGATTAAAACCAAGCTGGAGGAAATCATTGCCGACCAGAAGGAAAAAGAAAAACAGCCCACCGTCCGGCGACTGAAAGACTCCGGAGCGCCCGGCGTTGACACAACGCCGGCCATTCCCACAATCCCGGGCGTCATCCGGGCTCGCCCTTCCACCCCGGCAGGAACACCCGCTCCGGCGGAAGCCGATGCAGAGGATGGCCGGATGATTCGCGGTAATGTCAAAATTATCGCCGACGACAGAACCGGATCCCTGATCATCATCACCCGCCCGGAAAATATGCGATTCTTTGAGCAGGTGGTGGCTGCGCTTGATGTACCCACCGCCCCGGATGTGGCTGTTGAGGTGATCCGGCTCGAATACGCCGACGCCGAGGAAGTGGCCTCCATGCTCAACGCCCTGATCGGTGCCGCCTCTACCCCTTCGACTAAGAGTTCCACACCCAAACGCACAACCACAACAACACCGGGCACCACCATGCCCGGCCAGGCGCCCGGCGCCACTGCTCAGGTTTCAAAGCCCGCCGAGGAACCCCGCAGCTACCAGCTCCAGGAATTCATCGATCAGCAACGCGCCCTGTCTTCTGGAAAAGGCACCGAGGGCAAAACTAAGATTGGCCAGCTCTCCGCTGAAAATATCAAGATCCTTGCCGACAAGCGCAGCAACGCGCTCATCATGATGGCCAGCAAAAATGACCTCCTGACCCTCAAGGATCTGTTGAAAAGCATGGATGTGATGCTCTCGCAGGTGCTCATTGAAGCCGTCATCATGCAGGTATCACTTGATAAAAATATGGAACGTGGCGTGGACTGGGTGCAACGCTCCATGATTGCCTATAATGATCGCAGTGGCGGTCGGAACGGAGAATTTGGGTTTGCAGGCGCTGGCGGTGGCGGAAAAGCGACGCCTATAAACGCCACGACCATCAACTCCGCAGCAGGCATCGGCGGGGCCGGCGGCCTGACTTACTATTTCACCCAGTTCGGACTCAACCTTGACGCGGTGATCAAAATGTCGCAAAGCGACAATCGCTCAAAAATCATTGCCTCACCCATTATCCTCACCACCGATAACAAGGAAGCAAAAATTGAAGTTTCAGATGAAGATTATTTTTACAAAGGCGTCAGTTACGTCGGGTCTTACGGGGCGACTTCACAACAAGCCGTCCCCAATGTTGAAGCCCGGAAAGTCGGGTTAAGCTTGGTAGTCACCCCCCGCATCAACGCCAAAAAGTTCGTTGTGATGGAAATCGCCCAAAAGATCGAGGATGTTTCTAGTTACAAAACCATCGTCGACAGCAGTGGTAAAAATGATTGGCCGATAGTCTCCTCACGCGAAATGACCGCCTCAGTCTCTGTCCGAAATGGTGAAACAATTATTCTCGGAGGACTGGTTAAAAATAATAATACTGAGAACAAAAACGGCATCCCTTTTCTCAACAAAATCCCATTCTTAGGTTTCCTTTTTGGGGCAGCCAGTGACACCGGAAAACGTAGCGAAATTGTGGTATTCATTACCCCTTATGTGCTGGATTCCCCCGAAGAGATTGAAGCGGAATCTGCCCGTCGGAAAGCCGCTCTCAGCGCGAACAGTGAAGGTATGTGGGAAAAGGGCTGGTCTGACAGCAAACTGGCCGATCCGCCCCGGGGCCGGGTTGGACAATGGTGGCGCAATCTTGTGAAGTAGAAGAAAAGGGGTTTTATGAAATCCAAGTTTATGGTTTTTTTGTCGTTCGCCGTTGTCGCCGTTATGGGGGCTGGGTGCAGTTCACTCAAGGTGGTTGAGGGGGGCATTGCGCCGCCCAAGTGGGTCGCCGAGCCCGCTCTGGCGTCCAACTACGATGCCACAAATTTTATCTATGCCAGCGGAATCTGCACCTATTCCCTGGTTCTGGAAGAGGGCATTAATGATGCCAGGCACGACGCCATCCGGAAACTGGCTGAACGTGCGGGCGTCGCAGCGTCTGATGTCTACCAGACAGACCGCACCGACAAATACTCCTCCTCGCAAAGCGGCATGCCCAATGTACCCCAGATTATCGAGAACTCCCACAAGGCCGTACAGACCAGCAACAAGGTGGAATCCAAGACCACGCTCAGTCCCAAGGCCATACACACCACCCAGACCCGCCTGCACGATGTGGATCAGGCGCTCCTCTGCTACACCGTCTGGCAATATGGCCCCAGCATGTGGGCCCGTTATTGGAACGGAGATACTGCCTTGCGATTCTACGATGTCTATGTGCTGCTGAAGTGCCCCAAAGCAGAGTTCGATAACGTTCTAAAAAAAGAACGCAACGCGGACGGCTTCGAAACGAAATAGCCCTCAATAAACGCTTTTCAAGGGCCCTGTTTCCGATTATTCTGCCCCCTCTTAATCAACAAGGGGCAGACTATGAGCACAACGAAAAAGGCATTGATCACCGGTATTACGGGGCAGGACGGATCCTACCTGGCTGAACTGCTCCTCCAGAAGGGCTATGAGGTTACCGGTATCGTCCGGCGCTCCAGTTCCATCACCCGCTCCCGCATCGATCACCTGTTGGATCGAGGACTGAATCTCCACCTCGAATACGGTGATCTGGCCGACAGTTCGTCGCTCCGGCACATGATGACCAAGGTCAAGCCCGACGAGGTCTATAATCTGGCAGCCCAGTCCCATGTCCGCATTTCCTTCGACCAGCCCGAGTACACGGCTGATGTCACCGGCTTGGGCGTCCTGAGGCTTCTTGAAGCCATTCGCGACTACAACAACGCCTCCGGGGCCAAGGTCCGGTTCTATCAGGCATCCTCCTCGGAAATGTTCGGTGCCGCCAAGCCCCCGCAAGGCGAAGCCACCCCCTTCCATCCCCGCAGTCCCTATGCGGTGGCTAAGGTGATGGGGTTCTGGCAAACGGTCAACTATCGCGAGTCTTACAACATGCACGCCAGCAACGGCATTCTTTTCAACCATGAGAGCGAACGGCGCGGCGAGAACTTTGTGACGCGCAAAATCACCCGGGCCGCCGGCCGCATCAAGGTCGGTCTGCAGAAAAGCCTATTCCTTGGAAATCTGGAAGCCAAGCGTGACTGGGGCCATGCCCGGGACTATGTCGAGGCCATGTGGATGATGCTTCAGCAGGAGCAGCCCGATGACTACGTGGTCGCCACTGGCGAGTCCTACAGCGTCGCCCAATTTCTGGACGAGGTCTTCGGGCAACTGAAACTGGACTGGCACGATTACGTCAAAATTGACCCGCGCTTCTATCGCCCCGCTGAAGTGGATTACCTATTGGGCGACGCCAGCAAAGCCCGCAAGAAACTGGGCTGGACTCCGAAAATCACCTTCAAGGAACTGGCGCGCGTCATGACCGAGTTCGATCTGGATCTCGCTGAGCGCGAATCCCACGCGGCCTCCTTCAATGGCAAAAGATAGCCCGTTTATTGGCAATCAATTCATGTAATCCTCGCCCTTTGGCTCACGAGTCTGAGACAACAAAGGAGTACGATGGCTGGCCTGCTGTGGATGTCTCTGTTTCTGGGGCTGTGGATAGCAACGCCGTTTCTTGGCGAGGGCGTTGTTGTTTTTCGTGAGTTTCCCGGCCGTGTGTTGATTTCTCTGCCTTACACATACAGCACATTTGTGGGGGCAAGCACTATTCTGTTCATCGGGTTTGTTGTTACCCAGCGCCGGGGTAAAGCAGGGCGATTCAGCGAGATTAACGCATGGCTCAAATGGCTCGCCCTGCTCCCTGCCCTGGGCTTACTCAGTCTTCCCCGGTATCCCCAACTCAGCACCTTCCTCCATATCTTCATTTCGTCAGGCATCCTGTCCGCTGCCGCCGTGAGAGCATTTTGCGCAGAGACTTGCGAAGAAAGAGATCGCCGGGGCCGGGATTGGATGATCCTGTTCGCAACAGGAACAGTCCTGTTTTGCTTGCTGGGAACCTGGATCACAAAGACCGTCGGCGAGCACTCCGGCGATGAGGGACACTATCTCATCCAGGCAAAGAGCCTCCACGAAGACGGGGATTTGGACTTGCGGAATAACCTCGGCGATGTTGCCGCGCAAAATTTCACCGAGCGCACCCATGTCAGTCCGAATTCGCGAAACGGAAAGTGGTATTCCTTTCATTCGTCAGTTCTGTGTTTCCTCTTAGCTCCGACCTGCGGGCACGGGCTGTACGCCAGGCATCTCGTGCTTGGCATGATTGCCGGGCTGGGCATCGCGGGTGCTTATCTGTTGGCTCGATTGCTGGGCGCATCCGGACGGGGAGGCTGGGCTGTTGCCATCCTGATGGGCGGCAGCTCATTCTGGGGTATTTACTCCTGCCGAGCCCTCCCTGAAGTCCTTGGCGGAACGCTAGCCGTTTATGGATTCATAGCTATATTGCTCCAGAGAACGCACCCCGTTCGCGCCTGCTTACTGGCTGTCCTGTGCATAGGGGTGTTGCCCTGGGCCTATGTCCGCTTCTTCCCATTGGCCATGACGCTTGCTGGCGCCTATGTCATCCAGTGCCTCTATCTCTCCATTCCATGGCGCCGCAAATTATCACGATTGTCTTTGTTCACTGCGCTCATCCTGGGCGCGTGGACGTTGCTCACCCTGAATCAGTACCGGATGTATGTCGGGGGGACGGTTGTCCCCGTATCAGACGTTCTCATGGCTAGTCCCTCAGGCCTGTGGCACGTCCTGACCTCCTCCAAGGGAATCCTGGTGGCGTTCCCCATTTTTGCCTGCGCGCTTCTGGGCACGCTTGGACTGCTTCAACACTCACGACATCGCGCCCATGCCTTTTTGGCGTTTCTTTGTTTCATGAGTATTTGGCTGACATCCTGTTCTGCTCCTGACTGGTGGGGAGGGGCGACATTACCGGGACGTTTTCTCGTCGTCACCGTTCCCATCCTAATGGGGGTCCTGGCACTGGTTCTGGATGTGGCAGCTCCGGGATTTCGCCTGGTGACTTTCTACCTCGGTTTCTTTTCTATCAACCTGTTTTGCTTCCTCCTATCGGTCTTCCCTGATTTGCGTGCATTGCAAGATCCCGTCGTCGTTTGCGACTTTCACTACCTGCTGTCGACCCTTCCCCGCTTCCTCTTTCCGCCCGGAGAGACTGCCCCATGGATTGTGGTGGGCGTAACGGCCCTTCTGACCTTTCTTTGGCTTTTCCCGAAGATTCCTGTCGTTCTGCAATACGCAGTCGTCGTCTTAACCGCGGGAGTTTGTTTTCTGAATCGCATCCCCGCTGGGGAGGCCTCATACTTCCCCTTGTGGACGGCGCAAAAATGGGAGCGAACGATTCCCCATCACGCCTTCATGTGGGCATTCGGGGACGCGTCTCGTCCCTTGTCTCTGCTGGACTATTCCAATCTCTGCAGCGCGGAACGATGGCCTCGATCCGCCCGCGAAGTGACCGGACATTTCGGGAAGCAAGTTAACAGTGGCGGGGTTATTTCCTATCCGCTCATCACACCTAATGGCTGGGACAATCATCCCGAGTATCGTTGGGCTACATTGGTGGATCCAGTACCAGTGGGCAATCATGATTACGCCCTTCGATTTCAGGCTGAGATCCGTGGAGATTCAGACATTGAACTTGCCATTCGGGAGGGTGACCGAACGCATGTGATGAAAACCTTCAAAGCGGGCACGCGCATCAGTGAAGAGTTCACGTTTTCGATCAAAAAACGGAATCGCCTGTATATTCTCATGAGATTCGTCGACCCCGCAGAAAACAACCGCCTCATCATCGACAAACTGACCATTACACCCTATCAGGCCTCCTTGGCCCAGGCCGGCAACCTTCGGTCAACATCAACCAAGCCTCAAGCTCGACAAAGTCGATGGGGTTTATGAAAAATCTGGTGCCATATTTCGCCAAACGCATCATAACAGCATCGGGAGCACCTTTGCTGGAAATGAGTGCAAGGCCTTTGCACTTGCATCCTTTTTTCATGATTGTGTCGATGAATTGTGCTCCATCCACTTCCGGCATGTCATAGTCCGAGATGATGATATCGGGACACTGGGATTCAGGGAAACAGACCCCATGGGGTGCCGTGTAAATGGGACACGATAGCGGGGTGTCGTAGGTTAAGACCTGATGCCCCCGACGACGGAACATGCAACCCAACACATGCAGAACCAGGGGGTCATTATCAACAAAAACGATTTTCATTCCAACCGATATCCCTTCTGACAAGCGCGGGAATATAGGAGAGCCGCATGTTGCGGGCAAGTAGTTTATAATAAATCATTTGACTCCAATATGCGGTTATTTTATCTTTTCGCCTCTTTTTTGCGGGCGGGGGGATTTATGCGACCTAACAAATTATTTGGAATCAAAGTAGAGGCGGCCAGAAAACAGGTCACACCGAAGATGTCCCGGAGTGAACTTGCCAAACGACTCACGAGCGCGGGGGTAGCCGTCAGCGCCTCTGACGTCACTGAGATCGAGGCCGGGAAACGCGTGTTGAATTATTTTGAGTTAACCGTACTTGCTTCCGTGCTGAACACAACGACACATCATTTTTACAATCTGACATGAATCAAGGATTGGTTATGACCAATACAAAAGAACATAAAACAATTGGGAAATGGCTTAGAGGGAAACGGGAAGAAGCCTGCTTATCACGGGCTCAATTGGCGGGATTAATCGGACGAAACGAGTCTTTTATTGGACGTTACGAATCAGGCGTTCGACTTGATGTCATCCAGTTCGCCAAAATCGTCATCGCTCTGAAAGCCGACCCCTGTAAAGTCTTTAAACAGTGCCTTGAGAATGTCGAACAGGAGTAGTACGCCGGGTCAGGCCTTACCCTTGCGGGCTTTGACGACTTTCGAAGCACCGATAATTTTCTGAATCATGTCCCTGTATTCAATCTCGGCATTCCGACCAAGCGCCTTGCAGACCCAGAAGAACTCCACTACATCCAGGCGCCGTTTACCTGTTTCAATGCGCCACACGAACGAATTCTCACGCCCCAAAAGCTTGGCAAGATCACGCTGCGAAAGTCCCGCGTCATTCCGCATTTTAACCAGCTTTGCAAGAACATGCTGATACTCAGGACTATGGATTGATTCCGTCATGTTTTGAATTTCCCCCTTTATTATTTGAACATAATCACCCTGCTTTTGCCAGAAATTTCCTAATGCTCGATGCATTAGACCCCCCCCCAGCGATCTGAAAGGGAGACCATGCCTCCTCCTGTAGTAAATCGCGCCTCCGTTAATTATCTGGCATTCCATGATTTAATTAACTACTTTATATAGATTGTTTTTATTTAGATCGGAGACACATGCTAGCCAAGGTTTACAGCGGCGCGGTTTACGGGGTTGACGCCTACCCCGTCGAAATCGAAGTCAATGCGGGACATGGTGATCCGTCCGTCGTGATCGTGGGCCTCCCCGATACCGCCGTGAAGGAAAGCAAGGACCGGGTCCATACCGCTATCAGCAATTCAGGCTTTCGCCCACATGTCGGTCGAACCACCATCAATCTGGCGCCTGCAGATATCAAAAAAGAGGGCCCCTGCTTTGATCTTCCCATCGCCATCGGCATTCTGGCGACACAGGATCACTTGCCGCCCGAACGACTGGCGGACTACGCCCTGATCGGCGAGCTCGCCCTAAGCGGGGAAGTCCGCCGGATCAAGGGCGTCCTCCCCATCGCCCTATCCGTCCGGAAGTCAGGTCGACGCGGCCTGCTGGTTCCCGTCGACAACGCCGAGGAGGCCGCCGTCGTCAAGGGACTTGAGGTTTATCCCGTCCACAACCTCAGGGAAGCGGCCGATTTTCTGGCCGGGAAAACACCCCTCGAGCCCTATCAGGTGGATGTTGACCAGATGTTTAGCATTCCCACTGAACATGATGATGACTTTGTTGACGTCAAGGGACAGGAGCACGCCAAACGCGCTGCGGAAATCGCCGCCACCGGAGGGCATAACCTGATCCTGATCGGATCACCGGGCACCGGTAAAAGCATGATCGCCAAGCGGATCGCCTCTATCCTCCCTCCTATGACGCTTGACGAGGCGCTTGAAAGCACCAAGATTCACAGCATTGCGGGAATCCTGCGCGCCCATCAGGCCCTGGTCATCCGGCGCCCGTTCCGGTCGCCCCACCACACCATTTCCGATGCGGGATTGCTAGGCGGCGGAAGCCATCCCATGCCGGGCGAAGTCAGCCTGGCACACCGGGGCGTCCTCTTCCTGGATGAACTCCCGGAATTCCATCGCAACGTCCTGGAGGTGATGCGCCAACCGCTCGAGGACGGCCATGTAACCATTTCGCGGGCATCCGCGAGCGTCACATTCCCCTGCCAATTTATGCTGGTGGCGGCCATGAATCCCTGCTCGTGCGGATACTATGGCGATCCGAAACGGGAATGCCGCTGCAAGCCCTCCCAAATCCAGAATTATCGCAACAAAATTTCAGGGCCGCTCCTGGATCGCATTGACCTGCACGTGGAAGTTCCGACCATCCGATATCAGGAATTATCGGGGCTCGTCCCAGGGGAAAACTCAGCCACCATCCGGGCACGGGTCATTGCCGCCCGTCAGATCCAACAGGATCGCTTCAAATCCCTGCGCCGGATCCATAATAATGCCGCCATGCGATCAAAGGATATTCAGAAATTCTGCCCGCTGGGATCCGAGGCTCAGGACGTCTTGAAAATGGCAATTACCGAACTGAACTTCAGCGCCCGCGCCTATGACCGGATCATCAAGGTGGCTCGAACCATCGCCGATCTGGAAAAAACTGAACACATCCAGCCGCATCAAATGCAGGAAGCCATCCAATACCGGACTCTGGATCGTCAGCTGTGGGTATGAATTCCGCCGTTACAGGTAGGCGGAAAGTTTATCCTTGAGTTGAACCTTGCTCATGGCGCCAACCATCTGCCCCTTCACCTGACCGTCCTTGAAAACAAGCAGGCAGGGAATGGATCGGATAGCGAACTGCGTGGCAAGGTCGCGGTTTTCATCCACATTTACCTTGGCAATCCTGACCTTGTCCGCCATTTCCGTGGAGAGTTCATCCAGAACCGGGGAAAGCATCTTGCAGGGGCCGCACCACTCTGCCCAAAAATCAACCAGAACGGGAAGGGTTGAATCGATCACATCGGTCTTCCAGTTTCCGTTTTTAATATGAATTACTTGCGAATTAGCCATGGTAAAATCCTCCAGAAGTACAAAGCGTTAAATTCCAACGGGCCATCCCAATGCGGGGTTCGCCTGGGCCGCCAGAACATACAGCATGAAGCACAACACTAATGCGGCGGCAGCAGCCATCGCAATGAAAATTCCGTGGGGTGCAGGCACGTCCGAGCCCGCCTTCGGGGCCTCAGCCGACTCTCCCTCCGCCCTGGCAATGCTGACACTCCGACTAGCCGGCTTAAAGTCGCCAGTCGCGCCATCGGCACGGCGAATCTTGATTGTCTTTTTCTGAGTTTGCTGGGGTTCAGCCGCCTCGGGAACAATATCCACACGGGCGGTCTGGCTCTTGGATACGAGTTCGCCCGCAGGCTGTTGCGGAGCCACCATCGCTGGGGCAGGGCTTTCCGATTGAACCTCTGCAGGCAAACTCGTCACTTTAGGCACATTGGTCAACACCGGGCGCTTCACCTTAATCGTTTTCGGGGGTAATTCCTGGGAATTCCCGGAAATTTCCGCCATGACGGCCTCCAGCGAAATTCGGGACGTCTGACTTTTGGATTCCTCGGAAACCATTCCACTCACGGCCTTCCCAACGGAAGGCATGGAAGAAATCAAAACCTGACCGGTCATCGCAGGCGCAAGACGAATCGTTTTTGAAGCAACCCCGACACCGCTTACCGGAGCCGCCTGGGTGGCACCCGGTTCCGCAGTAACCTGATCCAATGAAATGCGAGCTGTTTTCGCCTTGTTGGTAGGCATCGTCGCGGCCGTTGGCGTTTCAGCCAGCTCTCCCGACTGCCCCGGAATCTTAATTGTCACCCTCGGCGGAATGGAACCATTTTCAGGCTTGATATCGTCGCTCATTGAATCCTCCCAATTGGTGAAAAGCTAATCTTAACCCATCCCCGAGTCAAGCGCCTTAGACCACCATGACTTCCTTTTCCTTGGACGCCAGAGTGGCGTCAATCTTGGCGATCGAGGAGTCCGTGTCCTTCTGGATCTGGGTGAGCCCGTGATCCCGTTCATCCTCAGTGATCTTGCCATTTTTCTGAAGCGCCTTGATCTGTTCGTTGGCCTCGCGACGGATATTGCGAACGGCCACGCGCGCCTCCTCGGACATCCGCTTCGCCACCTTGACCAGATCTTTCCGGCGTTCCTCGCTGAGCTCAGGAATGACGATCCGGATCACGCGGCCATCGTTCATGGGGGTAACCCCAAGATTAGCGCCCAGAATTGCCTTTTCGATGGCTGGCAGAGCGGTAGGATCATAGGAGTTGATCACGATCATGCGCGGCTCGGGCGTCGAAATGCCGCCTATTTCGCGAAGCCGGGTCATGGCACCATAGTAGGGAACCATGACATTCTCCACCAGACTCGGTGAGGCTTTTCCGGTACGCAACCCGGTAAACTCCTGATGAAGAAACGCCAGGCACTTGGACATCTTGTCATCGGCTTCCAGCAACACATCATCCATCGATTCCATCATTTCCTCCTACTCCGAGACCAGTGTCCCGATCGATTCCCCGGCAACCACCCTCTCGAGGTTACCTTCCTTGAAGAAATCAAACACAATGATCGGCACGGAGTTTTCCATGCACAGCGCGAAAGCGGCCGCATCCATAACCTTCAACTGCTTGGCCATGGCCTCCTGATAACTGATACGCGTATAGCGTTTCGCTGAAGGGTTTTTCACCGGATCGGCCGTATACACCCCGTCCACCTTAGTGGCCTTCAACAGGGCATCGACATCCAGCTCGCTCGCGCGCAGGGCGGCCGCTGTATCCGTGCTAAAATAGGGATTCCCCGTTCCTCCCCCGAAAATGACCACCCGTCCCTTGGAAAGATGCCGCATGGCGCGCCGCCGGATGAACGGCTCGGCTACCTGACGCATTTCAATGGCTGTCTGCACCCGGGTATCAATGCCTTCCTTCTCCAGGGCATCCTGAATGGCCAGCGCATTGATGACGGTGGCGAGCATTCCCATATAGTCCCCGGTATTCCGGTCAATACCCCGGCTCTCCCCGACATGACCCCTGAAAATATTGCCGCCCCCGACCACAATCGCAATCTCCACGCCCATTTTCCGAACCACCTTGATCTGGCGTGCAAACCCTACCAACACCTCGGGATCGATGCTGAGTCCGCTTTTCTTACTTTGCAGGACTTCCCCGCTAAGCTTCAGGAGAACTCGCTTGAATTTGCTTTTCCGGACTGTTTGACGCGGCATAGTGGCACCTTTGTCTTAAATCGTGATGAGCTTGTGAAATCGGCCAAACGATACTCCAACCCTTAAAAACTGTAAATGAGAAACACGCAGGCACATCCTTTCCGCTTGCCTTGCAGGGCGAGCCCATGATAGTCGAAAACCTGACACCCATGAAAACAGCCCTCGAGAAACAGACCCATCTGGCACGGCTTCGCCTGAGATTCGGAGTGGCATTGCTGGGTGCTGTTGTGATGACCGGCACACTCGGATTTCATTTCATCGAGAGGTGGCCGTTGCTGGATTCCCTGTACATGACCGCCATCACCATCTCGACGGTCGGATTCAGGGAAGTTCAACCCTTATCCCCGGCGGGAAAGATCTTCACCATCTTCCTGATATTGGGAGGCGTGGGAACCATGGCCTTTGCCGCATCCATGGCGGTGGAAGCCATTGTTCATCGACAGGTGCGAATGTTAACAGGGAGACGCGGCATGCAAAAAGACATCACAAAACTGAACCATCACACCATCCTGTGCGGCTATGGCCGAATGGGACATCTGGTTGCGGAAAACCTAAAGGACTCGGGGCGTGACGTCGTCGTGGTGGAGAACTCACCCGAGGTGGCTGAAGAAGCCGTGGAGCAAGGCCTTCTGGTGATTCATGGAAATGCCACAGACGAGGAAATCCTCACGGCCGCCGGTATCGAACGGGCTTCCGCCCTGGTAGCCACCCTGGGCAGCGATGCCGACAATCTATTCCTCACCCTGACTGGCCGGGGCATGAACAAGGACTTAAGCATTATCGTACGAGCCAACGATCCGGGAAGCGCGCGAAAGTTCCACCGCGCCGGGGCCAATCGAGTGGTTCTCCCGGATGTGGTCGGCGCGGATCATATCGTCCGGCTGTTAACCCGCCCCTCCGTCGTGGATTTCGTTGAGCTGGTGGCCAAGGACGGAGGAATTGAACTGGAGGTCAGGCAGATTGAAATTGCCGCCGACAGTCCCTTTGCCGACAAAACCCTTTCAGAGGCCCGCATCCGGCAGGCCACAGGGTGCATCGTTCTGGCTATTCGGCGCCCGGGTCAAAAAACCTTGTTTGATCCCGGGCCCGACGCCAGAATTCTCTCTGGCGACACGCTTCTAGCCATCGGCTCCTGCGAGCCGTCCCACGAGGAATAAGCCTATTTCACTAGCTTGCGAACGGCATCGAGCTGGCCGGCATTGCCGAGCTTCTCGTTCTTCGCGGCGATGAACTTCGCGTATTCCTTCATGAACACCTTACCCGGAGGGCGAAGATCAAAGTTCTTGGGATCATCTTTGAACGCCTCGCGGTGCACGCGGCACCAGACCAGACGGCCATCGGTGTCGATGTTAATCTTGGTCACGCCGAGCTGCGCGGCGCGCTTGAATTCATCCGCGTTGACGCCCTTTGCGCCACTGATCTGACCGCCTGCGGCATTGATACGGGCCACTTCGTCCTGCGGCACGCTGCTGGAGCCGTGCATAACCAGCGGGAAGCCCGGCAACCGCTTCTGGATCTCGGCCAGCACGTCGAAATGCAAACCCTGAGAGCCTGAGAACTTAAAGGCACCGTGACTGGTCCCGATCGCGCAGGCCAGACTGTCGCACCCGCTCTTCTTGACGAATTCAAGAGCCTGCTCCGGGTTGGTGAGCTTGGCATCCGCCTCGGAGACGGAGACATGTTCCTCAACACCGCCGAGTTTGCCGAGTTCGGCCTCGACTGAGATGTTGCGGGCATGGGCCGCATCCACCACGCGCTTGGTGATCTCGATATTCTTGGCGAACGATTCGGCACTGGCGTCGATCATGACGGAGCTGTAAAAACCGCTCTTGATGCAATCCATGCAGGTTTCCTCATCCCCATGATCCAGATGCACCGCAAAAATCGCATCCGGGAAGATTTCGTCGGCCGCGCGAATCATGGCCTCGAGCATGGCCTTGTTGGTGTACTGGCGGGCGCCCTTTGACAGCTGGATGATAAAGGGGGCCTTGCTGTCGATACAGCCCTGAAACAAGCCCATGGTCTGCTCGAGATTGTTGATGTTATAGGCCCCGATGGCATACTTACCATAGGCATGTTTGAACAATTGCTGCGTTGATACAATCATGGTTTATCTCCTTGTTAATGAAAGGGCTAAGAGTCTACGCAGCGCCCCTTTCCAGTCAAGGATATAGATGGTCGCCCTGAAAAAAGACATCCCGCAACCCCGCCTTGACTTTTCGGGGGCGGTTCCCTAGCTTGTTCCCGCTTTTACACACCTAAACGGAGGGGTGGCAGAGCCCGGTTGAATGCGCATGACTCGAAATCATGTTTGCCCGCAAGGGCAACGGGGGTTCGAATCCCTCCCCCTCCGCCAATTTCATAAAACCCCTATAAACAAAGAGTATTATTAACAAACAGACTTTCAGGCTATAGAAAGTCATAACAGTTTCTCATAACAAGTCCATTCTTGTCTCCTATGTTTGCCGGTGTAATAGACGGCTAAAAATAACCGGACTTGAAGCCGGGAAAGTGACATCGCATGATAGGGAAAACGAATACGATCAGAAAAATCGCACCCTGCCGTAAGGTGAGTGCCATGAAAAAGACAACCACCCAAATGAAGAAGATTCGCCGGAAGAAACCAGCGTCTACCAAGCGGGTTCAGAATTCATCCCGGAAACCCTCAGCTACGCTCGCGAAACCCGATCAGCCACCCCAACCCCCAAAAACCACTGAGGACGCTTGGAATGAACGACGGGATCAACGGAAGGCGGAACATGCCGCCATGATCGCCGAGGACCCCTGGAAGGCATCGCAGACCGCCCAGGCTCAACTGGACGATGCGCTCGAACTTTTCTCTGCCTTAATTGACAAAGGGGCACTTCACTACAGGCTGAAGAGTGTGGACGGCACCCAAGACCATTCCACCGATCAGGCGGCCCAGTGTCTTTGTTCTCGCATATCGTATTTGACTCGGCTGGTTGCCAGTTTCGCACATGCCGGTCACCCCGACTTCGTTGCGTCGGCATGGGGGGCTGCAAAATTCCTAACGGAGTTAGTTCATGACCTTGCTTTCGACAAAGAGACGGCCCCCGCACTGGAGCGGCATGCTCGCCGATCCCTCTTCCTGCCCTCACTCCGGGCGCGGCCAGCAACTTTCACCCATGACTTTCAGGCGGTGGCCGAGACACTTCATCTGTCGGAGAACTGCCTTTGCCATATGGCGGGCGCTTCGACACACAAACTCGACTCACCGATCACTCACTTGGTAGCCGAAGTGGTCGAGCTCATCGGGTGGATTCAGGAACACTTGCGGACAGGGCGCGAGTTGTACACCCATTCCCGTAAGGTTCACGCCGATCAGCGATCCAAGAAGCACCCTTCGAAGGGCGATAACGCTTTCGCGAGCCGCATTGACGCCATGACTGAGGACGAGTACCTCGTCTCATTCCAACATTGCCGCCCTGCAACCCTGCATTATGACAAATTGCCGCCGCTGACAAAGGCCACGGCGGACGAATGGTGGAACAAGGCTGTCCGGACGGAAATCACACTCCGTTTTGCGACCCTCGAAGGAACGCGGCTATATACACTTCTGAAGGGGTACAAGTCCCACCAGAAACTGGACGATCTTCGGCGCCGCAGCAAATTAGCGCTACGAAGTCTGGCGCGACCCACCCCTCAGAACCCCCACCCCTCCTGAGGGTATCCCCTCCTGAGGGTAGCCCCTCATGAGGGCCACCCCACATGCAGACTGCACCCTCTGGCGTTTTAGTTCAGCAACGTGCCAGAGTGTCCCCCATGCAAAGCAATGTAGTTTTGCGTGAATAAAAAAGGGACAACAATGACACGACACATGATTTTAACCGAAGCACCGGCAGAGTGCGCCGTAAGCCACGATGAGCCTTATGCAGCCAAGTGGATCCGTCTTCCCACCCGCGGACGATGCCCGCACACAGGGCTGAGCCGCGCCGCCTACTACGAACTCATCAAGGCGAGCCGGATCCGGACGGCCAACCTGAAGCGGCCCGGCGCGCTTCGCGGCACCCGGCTTGTCTGGTTGCCCTCGATCATGTCCTATCTGGACCGTTTCGCAACCGGCGGGGCTGAGAATTGAAATGAATGACCCCTCCGACTGCCTAACCCCTCTGCTTGCCTATGCGGCTGAAAATGGGTCAGCCGCCACACCGGCGCCTTTGACTTTGCCGGTCGTGGTGGATGCCAGCACCTATGCAATGCACGAGCCGCCACAGGTGGACGCCATTCTTGAGTCCATGTTCGATGCTGGCGATAAATTCGTCCTGATCGGGTCGTCAAAAGCCAGAAAGACCTTCTTCCTTCTGATGCTGGCTTTGTCACTATCCGCCGGCCTTGAACGGTTCTTGTGTTGGACCATCCCAAAACGGCGGCGCGTCCTGGTGATTCAATTCGAGATCAAGTCCGTGCATTACCACCGCCGTGTTCATCGGGCCTGCAAGGCGATGAACCTGGCCCCTGAGGCGATCGAGGCATGGCTCTTCATCGTCAATGCCAGGGGAGCGCCAATCAGCCTGGACCAGATCGCGGCGCTGGCGAAGCAAATAGGAGCCGAGGTGGTTATCCTTGATCCGCTCTACAAGCTTCTGGAGGGTGATGAAAACTCCGCTCAGGACATGAAGCCGCTGCTTGCCGGGTTTGACCGGCTGGCGGAGACAACGGGCGCGGCCATCATCTACGCGCACCATAACGGAAAGGGTTTTGCGGGAGATCGGGACACCCGGGACCGCGGGGCCGGGAGCGGCGTCCTGGCGCGCGACTTCGATGCCGCTGCCTATTTGACTGACCATGCCGGGGACGAGGGGCTTCTGGTTCTATCAACGCTCCTGCGAAACTATCCGGGCACTGACCCTGTCTCCATCGCCTGGGAAGAAGGTCAGTTCGTTTTGAGTGCCGAAGCCCCTATTGAACGAACAAGCCGCAATCGGCAGGCAAGTGCGGCTCGCAAGGTCGGCATTGAGGAGCATATACCCACTGCCATGGGGCTGGTGCAAAACGCCGCCATCCCGGTGACCGTATTCAAGGAGCGGTTGAGGACTGCTGGATTGACCCGGGAAATGACGCGGGCAGTGGTGGATATGCTCACCTCTGGCGACGATCCCCAACTCGCCACGTTTGAAAGCCGGGCTTTTAAGAAGCACGAGAAATGGATCGGTACAGAAGTACAGATTCAGGTGATCCGGTGTGGTCAAAAAGAGATGAACGGCTTGAACGCTCAAGATTCAGTCAAGCCGCTCAATTCTTGAATAGACCGGCCGCTCTATACTTAGAGCGGCGCGTCTACTCAAGAGGCGGCCAGGGAGGAACCAGAAAAAAAGACCATGAGCAGAGCGGAGAAATACAAAAGTGCTCTGGCGGCAATCCCTCAACCAGGGATGGGGTGTCACACCGCCCTGCTTGGCGCGGCGAACAGTGGAATCATGGCCGGGTTGAACGATGGACAGATATTTGAGGACATCAGGGCAGCTATCCCTGCCGGTGCTCGCAGTGTGCCGGATCGCGAGATTACGGACGCCATTGCCAAAGCGCGGCGCGAACTGATTCCCTATACGACTACCAAGCATCATCACCACCCAATGGCCCGACCGACACCCAACCCCCTCATTGATGGGCCAGCGACCCGGGCAAAACTGATACAAGCCGGGGCCGGAGCGGGGCCGGCCGACCTGTGGGAGTTGTCACCAGTCAGGCCTGAAGAGAACGCAAGTCACCGTGACGCCCTGGCCATCCTGTCCCTCTACCATGACAAGGAGCATCTCTATATCGGTTCGCCATATGACAAACTCGTCAGGCCGACATCAGAGTGGCGCAGAATCATTGAGCGGCGTCAGGAGGCGCCGTGGCCCCATATTATGCCCAACCCAGTTGACGGGGAGGCCCATGACCTTGGTAATGGGAAGTTATCCTTCCGGTGTGACGCGGCTGTCGCGGCTTTCCGTTATGCGGTGGTGGAGTTTGATAACCTCCCCAAGCCGGAGCAATTTGCATTCTGGTACTCGATCATCAGCAAGGGCCTTTTGGATGTTGCCGTCCTGTTGGATAGCGGGGGGAAGTCATTACACGCCTGGGTTCGGGTGAACCTGCCCGACCGTGCCACGTGGGACAAGGAGATCGGGACTCGGTTCTATGGTCATGAGGGGGTGTTTACCGCCATGGGTGCAGACAAGGCCTGCCGTAATTCATCCAGGCTCTCCCGGTTGCCCGGCCATTTCCGGAAAGAAAAAGGGGCCTTCCAGGCCTTGATATATCTCAAACCAATGGCTGGACACGGTCACTGACGGGTACCGTTCTGAGCGTGAATGGGAATACTGCATGCTTAGGGGTTGATTCCGTCAGAAAAAGAGGCCAAATTGTCTGGCATTATGCCAAAGCCAAAAGCCAACAACAAATCAGGAAAGTCGGCGCTCACGACAACGCTACCAGCGTATGCCGGACTCGTAACAGGAATCGCGGAACTACTCGATTCCGCCCGCCACATTTCCGCTCGCGCCGTCAATGCGGTCATGACGGCCACCTACTGGGAAATCGGACGCCGCATCGTCGAGTTTGAACAGGGCGGGAAAAGTCGGGCGGAATATGGGGATGAATTGCTGAATCGCCTATCAACCGACTTGACCGCACGATTCGGGCGCGGGTTTTCTCGGTTCAACCTCGGTCGCTTTCGCGCATTTTACTTAGCGATTCCAACCGGTCAAATTCGAGCGACACTGTCGCTCAAATCTGGCGAATCATCAAAACGAGCAACACCGTCGCTCGAATCCAGCCAGCCACAGATTTCACAGACAGTGTCTGCGAATTCTGACGTGGCGGCCCTCACGGCCCGTTTCCCGCTCCCTTGGTCGCACTACGTCCGCCTGCTCTCCGTGGACAATCCCCAGGCGCGTTCGTTCTACGAGACCGAAGCCTTGCGCGGCGGGTGGTCAGTGCGGCAACTGGACCGCCAGATTTCGACGCTCTTCTATGAACGCACCGCCCTCTCTCGCGACAAGGCCGCCATGCTCAAGAAGGGCGGCCGGGCCAAACCCGAAGACAGCGTCACTCCGGAGGAAGAAATCAAGGATCCGCTCATGCTCGAATTCCTGGGCCTGAAGGATGAATATTCAGAATCCCAACTTGAGGAGGCCCTGATTCAACACCTGGAGACCTTCCTGCTCGAACTGGGCGGCGATTTCGCTTTTGTCGGCCGCCAACGACGACTGCGCATCGGCGATGAATGGTACCGTGTGGACCTTCTCTTCTTCCATCGCCGACTCCGCTGCCTGGTGATCATTGATCTCAAACTCGGCAAGTTCACTCATGCCGATGCGGGCCAGATGCACCTCTATCTCAATTACGCCCGTGAACACTGGACGCAGCCCGGCGAGAATCCGCCCGTCGGATTGATCCTTTGCGCGCAGAAGGACGCCTCCCTCGCCCACTACGCCCTGGAAAACTTACCCAACAAGGTTCTGGCGACCGAGTACAAAGTCGCACTCCCTGCCGAAAAGATGCTTGCAGCCGAGATTGACCGAACCCGGAAAGTGCTGACAGCGCGAGGCGAGATTCGACGCTAGCCATCCACGTCTAAATCACCGTGAAATCGTCAGGCGGTTTTCGCTAATCGTCAGATTTGACGACTGGGCAGTTTGATGTAATCGACTGGTAATCGACTGGTTCACGAGGCTAATCGCCTGACTTGTGTTTATTTGCTTTATAACCGGAAGTAGGCCTCAATGGCGGAATGCGAAATTCATAACGTGTTAATTATTAGCTTATTACGTTCATGTTGCTTATTTGCTTTGTATTTTCCGGGGCAATCAAACTTTGTTATCTAGAGGCATAAGATAACAAGTTGTTAAAAAGTCATATCATGTTTATATCGTGAATGTTGTGATTTTTGTTGTTATCCGCTAGCGCTGTAAGTCGTTCATAAAGATGATGTTACATTTCTGAGCGCGCCATTTCGGCCTCCATGTGCTCCCCGACCGGAAGTAATCGGCAGATTCCGGAGCTTACGGACAGCCCTGTAAAGGGAGTGTGGCGGCGATGTTTGGTGTGAAATTATGGACGAAATTGGAGCCAAAAGCGTTCAAAAACAGGGGTATTCGCGCAAGAAACCATGCGAATTACTGGGGTTTTTGCATCTGAAAGCCGGAAAAACCCGAAAACGCATTTTCGACGAAAGCTATTGATTCGCAACGGATTACGATGAATTTCGCGGAGTTTCGTTCAGGGAATAACAGGCGCGGTGCGGCACGCACGGCGGGGGCCCCCAGGGTCAGTGGGCAGATGGCAGGGAGCAGTGACCAGTGCGATTCAGGTGCGGGAATCCCGCACCTGACGATGAGGGGGGCCTGGGGGGAAGAAGAGCCAGGGTCAAAAAGGGAGAGCGTCGTTAAAATGGTTGGCGTTGTTGTTGTCGCCACTGGCAGGTTTCGGCTGGGGATTGTCGCGTTCCTGCTCCCACTGGTGGAGTTCTTCGTACATCCCGTTTTGAAAGAGCCAGATTGGATCAGCATTCCGAGCGATGAACTCGTCAACTGGCAGGCCATCAATTGTGGGCGGCCGCCTGACGCGCTTCTGCTTCCCGTTGATGAAGATCGTCATGAATTCACGCCGGCGGCGTTTCTTTTCCGCCTTCTCTGCGGGACTAAGTTTTCGTTTTGGCTTCCCCATGACAGTGCCTCATTTTTGTTACTGCCGATGAGATTACCTGGCGGGACAATGGTGTAAAGTCGATTCAGCCACCTGCCGCCGAAGGCGGCTTCGAGTGAAGCGAGGAATTCCGTTGGACGGCGCACACTGGGGTTGCCGATGACAACCAGGATGTGATTGATGATCACGCTGGCCAGAATCAATCCGCCGGCCGCCGGACAACACGCGCGTCTTGCAAGGGGGTATGGGGATCTCCCCATCCTTGTTTTGCAGCCGGCGTCTTCCGCGCGGGGCCGGCCGCCGCTGCAAAACCAACGCGCCCGCCCCCTCGGGGGCGATGAGGCGCAAGACATCTGAGCTAATCCGTCAATGATTTTTCTGCGAGTTATTCACAGGCATTTGATGGTTGTTGTGCGATCATGGTGTAGAGTCCCGAGCCGCGTTGTTTGAGCACTTGCAGATAGAGATCTTCGTTGTAGGGCTTGCGATCTTTCCAGCAACGATGAACGACGCGAATCCACTTGAACGCCAAAGAACGAATGGCGGCATGGTGTCCCTTTCCCCGTGACTTTTGCAGTTCGTAATACGCCTTGGCCCAGGCCGAATAAGGGATGGATGTTTTGGCAAACTCATGAAATGTCTGGCGCAGGAACTTCGGACAGTTCCAACGCCAATGAGTCCAGCACTGTTTGCCGCTCCGTTCAATAACCGGCGCGATCCCGGCATATGCCTGCATGTCCTTGGCTGATGGATGCCGATCCCGATCCGTTCCGAAAGCACTCAAGAGTCGTGGTGCCAAGGCAGCGCCAGCACCCGGAAGGCTTTCGAAAATGAAAGCATCGGGATGTTTGGAAAACAACGTGGCGATCTGCCGATCATATTCGTCGATGGAGCCATGCAGGGTTCGCAACTGTTTGGCCAACATTTGAACGGTCAACTGGTTCGCAGTGATGACCGCTGTATCCCGTGTCAATGGCGAAGCGGCGGCAATGGCTTTGAGATGCCCTTCCACGTGATCAGGACGTCGACTATTGTGCGCATAGTAAAATGCCCGTATCGTCTCCGGCCTGGCCTTTTGCACGGCTTCGAGAGTCGGCCATTTCAGTATCCAATCGCAAGCTAAGGGATTGTGCAGACAGGACCCCACCCACTCGATCGCTTGCGGAAAATACAGTTTTAAGGCGGCTTGCAAGCGCAACACGAGTTTGGTTCGTAAATCCACGGCCTTTCGGCGTTCTTCATTTAAGAGCGAAAGCGTTCGCGTCTGTTCGTCATCCGGCTTCCAGATGGTTAACTTATCGCGATGAATCCGCAGGATCTCTGCCAGCAGTTTCGCATCACCAGGGTCGTCTTTGGCCCGACTAGGCGAAAACGCTTCGCGATACCGAGCCAATGTCACCGGATTGATCGGATACAAAGTCAAAAATGCATGCCCCATCAATGCATAGATCAAAGCACCACGACTCTGTTCTAGACATAGTGCCAGTCTTTGATTAGGGAACCGCGCCTGCAGTTCACCCAACCATTCAGCCAGCGCTTCGGGCGTATGTTCCACGACACGATGTCGCCCTTCACCTGTGGCGGTATCCCAAACCCATACGTCATGCTTTTCACTCGCCCAATCCAATCCGATTAATGCCGCATACTCATCCGTTCCTTTTTTGATTTCCGTGTTGTTCATAGCCTAGTCCTCCTCTCTTGTTTTTGACGGGACCACGCGAGCCCGAAAATTCGCGAAAGCCTTATAGTGGAGGCCTGATAAGAGGCCCACATCTTGAGTATTCGTTTCGACTTCCGGGGCATCGTTTCAGCTCGAAAATCTTGCGCCATCCATCGCCTGGAAGGGGGCCATATTCGTAACTGAACCGACGCGTGATTCCTCATCTATCAAGCTCTTTCCGACACCTGTTCACAATCGGAAAATTTTCCGTAACGCAGAGTTATTAACAGGCGGGTGCGGGGAGCTTCGCGGGGCTCTCCTCCCCGCCTGTTATTAACTCTGGTGTTGCTATAAGGGGGACAAGCGGCGGAGTGGATCCGGGAACCCGAAGGGCGGCGGCGCGCGGCTCC
>JBAXMJ010000014.1:0-36080 GCA_037134355.1 bacterium
CCTAAACCTGCAGGGGCGCCCTCTGCCAGCCAGCCCCCAGCCGGAGGGATCAGGAAGGCGGCGCCTCCCATTGTCATAGGACAGGCCGCAGAAGCTTCTTCCTCAGCCACAATCCCCGCCACATGCCCGGCCTGCAAGTGGTCTACCAAGGTCACGGCCAGCCTCATCGGCAAGAAAATTCGCTGCAAACAATGTTCGGGCATTATCTTGATTGAACTCCCCGGATCAACATCCCCCGTCTCCGAAACACCTCCCGTAGCAGAAGTGCTTCAGCCATCGGATCACCGTGAGCCGCCTCCGCCGCCCCCGCCAAAACCAGTGGCTCCGATTTCCGCCCCAGCGCAGTCGATTGAGCCGGAGCCTGTGCAGAAAGTGACCTTGAACCCCGCTTTGGACTCCGCTTCAGCGGTGTCGCCGGGAACAACCGTGCTGATCGGAGAAATCGCCAGCCTGAAGTCCAGACTGGAACTCGCGTCCCGCGAATCAGTCAATAACGCAAACCTTTTGGCTGAGGCCAAGACACGCCTGACCGATGCGCAGTCCCGGTTAACCGAAGCCCAGAGTCGCGCCAACATGGCAGAATTGCGCGTTCAAGAGGCCGAAAAGGCACTTCATGATCTGGCTGGTAAAAATGCGGTCGGAAATATGACGGCAACCCGGACTATCTCGGACTTGCAGTCAAAACTGGCGGCACTTCACCAGACCCTTTCAGGCTTCGCGGCCGATTATAAAGCCGACCTGGACACAACGGAACAAAGAGCCGCCGCCTTGCGCGAAAAAATCTCGAAGCTCGGCACCTGATCCGCCTCCAAACCTTTTCACCGAAATGACATTAAGCGGCAATTTTGCCGCTTAATAGAGGCTTGATTGTCCCGCGCCATTCTCCGTATCCTTCCACGGTCTGTCGGGGTTTTTTCCCGTTTTATTTTCCACACGGGGCCGCCACAGGGCAATCAGGAGACCGTATTATGCCGTATCGCAATGACATCAAGAAAGTCATGATCATCGGGTCGGGTCCCATCGTTATCGGCCAGGCGTGTGAATTCGATTATTCCGGAACCCAGGCCTGTAAAGCCCTCAAGGCGTGCGGCTACAAAATCGTCCTGGTGAATTCAAATCCCGCCACTATCATGACCGACCCCGGAATGGCCGACGCCACCTACATCGAGCCACTCAATGTCGCACGCATGGAACAAATCATCGCCAAGGAAAGACCGGACGCCCTGCTTCCGAACCTGGGCGGGCAAACGGGCCTGAACCTTTCTTCTGAACTCAATAAAAATGGCATTCTTGGTAAATATGGCGTCAAGGTCATCGGAGTCAACCTCGATGCCATCGAGCGCGGCGAGGATCGCCTGATTTTCAAGGAAACCATGAAATCGCTGGGTATCGATATGCCACAAAGCGAACTGGCCTATACCGTTCCGGAAGCGGAAAAAGTTGCCGCAAAGCTCGGCTACCCGGTGGTTATCCGTCCCGCCTACACAATGGGTGGCGCCGGCGGCGGACTCGTCTACAATCTCGAAGAACTCCAGACCGTGGCGGCCCGCGGAATCCAGGCCTCCCTGATCGGTCAGCTCCTGGTCGAGGAATCCGTACTAGGATGGGAGGAACTGGAGCTTGAAGTCGTCCGTGATGCCAAAAACAAAATGATCACGGTCTGCTACATCGAAAATGTGGACGCCATGGGAGTGCATACCGGCGACTCTTACTGCACTGCGCCCATGCTGACCATCAAGCCGGAAACGCAAAAACGTCTTCAGGATTACGCCTATAAAATTGTGGAGTCCATCGGGGTCATCGGCGGCACCAATGTGCAATTCGCCCATAACCCGAAGGATGGCCGCATCGTGATCATCGAGATCAATCCCCGCACCTCACGTTCCTCCGCGCTGGCCTCCAAGGCAACCGGATTTCCCATCGCCCTGATTTCCGCAAAACTGGCCAGCGGTATGACCATGGATGAAATCCCCTACTGGCGTGACGGTTCCCTGGATCGCTACACCCCATCGGGTGATTATGTCGTGGTCAAGTTTTCACGCTGGGCCTTTGAAAAGTTCAAGGGCGTACAGGACAAACTGGGCACCCAGATGAAGGCCGTCGGCGAAGTGATGAGTATTGGCAAAACCTACAAGGAAGCTTTCCAAAAGGCGATCCGCTCCCTCGAGAACGGACGCCACGGCCTCGGGTTTGCCAAGGATTTCAACACCAAGCCGCTGGATGAATTGATCGCGCTACTCGCGGAACCTTCAAGTGAGCGGCAATGGCTGATGTACGAAGCGATCCGAAAGGGAGCCACCGTGGAGCAATTGCATAAACTGACGCATATCAAGGCGTGGTTCATCGAGCAAATGAAGGAACTCGTCGAATTGGAGGAAAAAATCCTCGCATCCAAGGGCAAACTTCCGCCTGATGAGCTCCTGATCAAGGCCAAAATGGACGGATTTGCCGACAAGCATCTCTCCAAAATCCTCGGCATTCCGGAAAAACTGATCCGTGAACGGCGTATCGCGCTCGGTGTTGTCGAAAGCTGGCATGCTGTACCCGTCAGCGGAGTAGAAAACGCCGCCTATTACTACTCGAGCTATCACGGCAAGGACACCTCCACGGCGACCGAGAATCCCAAAAAGGTCATGATTCTCGGTGGTGGCCCAAATCGTATCGGACAGGGCATTGAGTTCGATTACTGTTGCGTCCACGCCGCCTTGGCCTTGCGTGATCTCGGTTATGAGACGATCATGGTCAACTGCAACCCGGAAACCGTCTCAACGGACTATGACACCTCGGATAAACTTTATTTCGAGCCCCTGACAACGGAAGATGTCCTGGCGATCTACAACAAGGAAAAGCCCGCCGGGGTTATTGTTCAATTCGGCGGTCAAACCCCGCTGAATCTTGCCGCCGACCTCGCCTCAGCCGGCGTTCGTATCCTCGGCTCCGATATCAAGACGATTGAGCTCGCTGAAGACCGCGACCTCTTTCGCCAGATGATGGAACGGCTATCCATCCCCATGCCGGAATCCGGCATGGCGGTGGATAGCACCCAGGCACTCGACGTTGCCCACCGGATAGGATACCCCGTCATGGTACGCCCCTCCTTCGTCCTGGGTGGACGCGGCATGGAAGTGCTCTATGACGATGACATGCTGCGTGAATATGTCGCGAAGGCCGTTGGAGTCACCCCCGAACGCCCCCTCCTCATTGACCGATTCCTTCAGGATGCCCTGGAATGCGAGGCGGATGCACTTTCCGACGGCACTCATGTGTTCATCCCGGCCGTGATGGAGCACATCGAGCAGGCCGGGATTCACTCCGGTGACTCCGCGTGCGTGATCCCTCCGGTCAGCATTCCGGCGCTACAACTCAAGACCATTACGGAATATACGGAGAAAATTGCCCGCGAATTGCATGTCATTGGATTGATGAACATCCAGTACGCCATTGAAAACGGAAAGGTTTTTGTCCTGGAAGCCAACCCGCGCGCCTCCCGGACGGTCCCCCTGGTGTCCAAGGTATGCGCCCTTCAAATGGCACGCGCCGCAACCCGGCTGATGATGGGAGCCCGCCTGGAAGAACTCGGACTGAAACATGCCGACTGTATCCCTCACTACGGGGTCAAGGAATCGGTGTTTCCATTCGACAAATTCCCGGAGGTGGATCCCGTGCTCGGACCGGAAATGCGCTCGACCGGAGAAGTTCTCGGCATGGCTGACAACTTCGGCATGGCCTTTTTCAAGGCTCAGGAAGCCGCCCATAACCGGCTCCCCATGGAAGGCACCGTACTCCTCAGCGTGGTGGAAAAAAACCAGTCCGCCATTGAGGTTGGAAAAGCCTTTCACTTGCTGGGCTTCAAGATCAAGGCCACCGAGGGAACCTGGCGATTCCTGAAAGACAAGGGCATTCCCTGCGAGCGTATCAATAAAAGGCTTGAGGGACGTCCTGACATTTCAGACGGCATTGTCAATGGCGAGATCCAAGCCGTAATCAATACGCCCGCCGGAAAACAAAGCGTCACCGACGACTCGTACATCCGCAAGGCCGCCATCAAGCACAAGGTTCCCTACTTCACGACTCTGGCTGCCGCTTCTGCCGCCGCCAAGGGAATCGCCGCATCCCGGAAGGGGCTTGCGGGGGTTACATCCCTTCAGAGCTATCACGCCGGTATTAAGTAATCGCCTCCCTAACTCCTGTTGTGGCACACTGTCCACAACAGGAGTTTTTATGCGTGTTCTGCTCATCACACCCCCCATGGTGCAAATCAATGCGCCCTACCCGGCCACCCCCAGCCTTGCAGGCTTCCTTGAGCCATATGGCCATGATGTCCGTCAAGCCGATGCCGCCTTGATGCTCGCCCTTCGACTTTTTTCACGCCCGGGCGTCATCCGCATTCGAAAGGCGTTGAAATCCCGATCCCGCCACGCCAGCGTTCGCCATTTTTTACGTCACAGCCACAGCATTGCCGCCACTATCGAGCCTGTCATCCAATTCCTGCAGGGACACACCCCGTCCCTGGCGACCCGGATACTATCCCGGAAATTCCTGCCGGAAGGCCCCCGTTTTGCCCCGCTCCACAACGCCATCACGAACAGAGAAGGAACAGCCTATGCGCTGTCAAAACACGACTTCGCCACCCATCTGGCCAGTCTTTATCTGGACGACCTTGCCGATGCGATTCGCGACGGGTTGGATCCCCGTTTCGAGTTGGCCCGTTATGGAGAAAAGCTGGCCGCCAGCGCACCCACCTTTGACGGGATCGCCACAGCCTTGCGCCGCAAACCAACCCTGGTAGATGCTCTTATCGAGACCCTTGCACACAACCTGATAGACCAACACCATCCCCAACTGGTTGGCTTCACCCTACCCTTCCCCGGCAACGTGTACGGGGCTCTGCGCATGGCTCAGGCCATGAAATGTGCCGTACCGGGAATTCCGATTGTCATGGGTGGCGGCTATGTAAACACAGAACTTCGCACGCTGTCTGACCCGCTCGTTTTTGATTACACCGACTACCTGACACTCGATGACGGCGAGATCCCTCTGCTTCGGATTATTGATCATCTCGAAGGCCGAGCCGCCACATCCGATCTGGTTCGCACATTTATTCGAAAGAATAACCGCGTCCATTACATCACTTCATCCCCTCACTCTAAAATCAAAAATCTACAATCAACAATCCCCCGCTTCTCACCACTCCCCCTCAATCACTACGTCTCCATGATCGAATCCCCCAACCCGATGCACCGGATATGGTCCTGCGGGCACTGGAATAAACTTATGCTGGCTCATGGTTGCTACTGGCATCGCTGCGCCTTTTGCGACACACAACTCGACTATATTCAGCGTTATTCCCCCGTTTCCGTTAGTCTGTTGATTCAGCAGATTCAAGCGGTAATCGCCCAAACAGGGAGGACCGGCTTTCATTTTATTGATGAAGCCATGCCGCCATCCCTATTGCGCGCACTCTGCACGGAATTGATTAAACGGAAACTCCGGATTACCTGGTGGGGCAATATCCGGTTCGACAGGACTTTTACACCCGAACTGGCCACACTCATGGCCAAGGCCGGATGCATTGCCGTTACCGGTGGACTGGAAGCCGCCACTAACAGGTTACTTTCACTCCTTGATAAGGGATTCACCCTGGAACAGGCTGCCACCGTCACCCACAACTTCGCCGAAACGGGAATTCTGGTTCATGCGTATCTGATGTATGGATGCCCCTCCCAAACTCAACAAGACACGGTGGATTCTTTGGAGTATGTTCGCCAATTGTTTGAAGCTGGTTGCATTCAGTCCGCTTACTGGCACCGCTTCGCCATGACGATTCATAGTCCCATCTTTAAGAATCCCGACCGTTACGGCATCCGAATCCCGCGCCGTCCCAAACCAACCTTCGCCTGCAATGAAATCCCCTTCAAGGACTCCGTCGCCTGCAACCACGACGCCCTGGGCTGTGGCTTGCGAAAAGCGCTCTACAACTATATGAACCATGTCGGACTGGATTTCGAACTGCAGGAGTGGTTTGATGCCCCTGTACCGCCACCCACCCTGCCCACGGATTTCGTGATGGGATTGACAGAATGAAACCGTCTTTGATTAAATGATTTGAAGAGATGTCTATGTGAAAGGGTTCAACCATGTTTTTCGATCCAATTTATTTATTGTTCGTCGCGCCAGGCATGATTTTCGCACTCATTGCCACCTATAAGGTCAAATCGACATTCGCCCGTTACTCAAAAATATCAGCAGGCTCGGGGCTTACGGGTGCCCAGGCCGCGCGTCAGATGCTGTCAAAAAACGGCGTGACTAATGTTACGATTGAGCGGGCCGACGGATTCCTGAGCGACCACTACGACCCGACCTCTCGAACGCTCCGCCTGTCTTCCGGAGTCTATGACTCACCGTCTCTTTCTGCCATAGGCGTAGCCTGCCACGAGGCGGGCCATGCCCTTCAGCACGCATCAGCCTACATGTGGCTTGGACTGCGTTCCGCCCTGGTTCCCGCAACCCAGTTCGGGAGTATGGGCTCGTACATTTTCTTTCTGCTGGGAATGTTCATGAATAATCCAAAAATGTACCTGATTGGAATCATCCTGTTCAGCATCACCGTCATCTTTTCTATTATCACCTTGCCGGTTGAATGGGACGCCAGCGCCCGGGCCAAGCGCCTGATGGTCATGTCGGGAATTGTTACTTACCAGGAGCAGGAGGACGCCGCCCGTGTCCTGAATGCGGCCTTCCTGACCTATGTGGCCTCCGCGGTCACGGCTCTGCTCACCCTTCTCTACTATCTCTTCCGATCCGGCCTGCTTGGCGGACGAAGGGACGATTAAGGACTTACACCATGCTGAACGTTCTGATTCCGATCGCCAATGGCACGGAGGAAATGGAGGCCATCATCACCATTGATGTCCTCCGCCGCGCACAATGGACAGTCGTGGTCGCCGGGGTGGATGACGGTCTGATTACTGCCGCACGCGGCGTGCGCCTGATGCCGGACAAGAGTTGGAGCGAAATTAATACTCAGGATTTCGACATTCTGATGATTCCCGGCGGCGGCCCTGGTGTGGAACGGTTCCTCAAGTTCGAACCACTTCTAAAAACAATCCGGGATTTTCATCGTGACGGGAAATGGGTCGGAGCCATCTGTGCCGCCCCCTTGACGCTTCAAGCCGCCGGCATTCTAACCGGAAAAAAAGCCACCTGCCATCCAGGCGTTGCCGCCCGTCTGACCAGCACACCGCGCCTGAATAGTCCCACTGTTGTGGATGGGCGGATCGTCACCAGTCAGGGTGCCGGAACCACCTTTGAATTCGCCCTGACAATCATCCAACTGGTCGAGGGCCCCAAAAAAGCACGAGCCATCGCGGATAGCATCGTTCTCGGGGAGAATTCATGGTCACTCAAACACTGAGACAGTCTCTGGTGGCCTGCATCATCGCGCTCACGATCTTGACGGCTCATTTTCAGGCATGGTCAGCACCATTGAAAATTGAAAATGAAGAGGCCTCTCAGGCGCCGTCCGAGGAATTCCAGGGAATAGTCACGAACAACAGTCCTTCTGTCTTGTTCAGCATTCACCAGAACCCCGATTCCGGAAAAAAGCCGGAGGCGTGGCTTGAAAACACAAATGGACTCACGCTGGCTGGGCTGATTTCTGAGCGTCTTTATAATTTGGATATTGGAATTCTTGAGGCTGAGTTACAGAAAAATGACATCATGTGCAGGCGACAGTTTGCCCAACTCAATCCGGAAATTGATGTTTTTCTTGAGGATTTGCACCCGTCCACCCCGAAGACAGATGAACTTGATGCTATCATGAAGCAAGTGGGCAAAGCCATTGCAGAACAAAAGGCTTCGTCGGCACAAAACGAGGTTCAGGGCTGGAAAAGTGCTATTGTCTGCCTGATCATGGTGGCCATGGTCTTCGTGGTTGCCATCGCGCGGCGTTAATACTTGATCGGAGCAAAGAGATCGTATCCGGTCAACTTTGCGCGGCCGTTCAGAAATCCCAGCTCAATCAGGAAATCAATTTCCACAATCTTGCCGCCCGCCCGCTCGATCAATTTCGCAGAGGCCAATGCGGTACCTCCCGTAGCAAGCAGGTCATCAATCAAAAGCACCGGCTCCCCGGGTTCAAAGGCATCAATATGAAGGCTCAGCGTGGCCGAGCCATACTCCAGATCATAACTCTCCTCAAGGGTTTGGTACGGTAGTTTTCCTTTTTTCCGGATAGGAACAAGTCCGGCCTTGAGTTTGTAGGCCAGAGCCGAGCCAAAAAGAAACCCCCGGGCATCAATCACAGCGATTTTCCGGATTCCCTTGTCGCGATGGCGCTTGGCAAACAGATCCACCGCAGCACGAAAAAGTTTGGGATCCTTAAGAATCGGAGTGATATCCTTGAACATAATCCCGGGTTTTGGAAAATCAGGCACATCACGAACCGCCGCTTTCAACTTCCGAATACTCATGGATTCCCCTTCAAAATACGGTTTCAAGCATCGACTCATGCCACTCTAGCAAAGACGGCACCCCGGGTTCAACAGGCAATAGACAAAAAAGGGTAAAGCCGATTATACTGGGCTCATGTTACATCAGGATTCCAAAAAATTGACAATTGCCGTCGGGCTGAGTGGAGGGGTTGACTCTTCTGTTGCCGCCTGGCTTCTTAAGCAGCAGGGCAATACTGTGATCGGTCTGACCATGCAGATATGGGACGGCTCCCTTCCCTTGGCAGACGAAGGACGATCTGGATGCTTCGGACCTGGCGAACCCCGCGACATCGAAGCCGCCCAAGCACTGGCCGCTCGGCTTGATATCCCCCACCATGTCATCCCGCTTGCCCCGGAATACGCAACGGAGGTTCTTGATTACTTCCGCGAAGAATACCGCGCCGGCCGCACTCCCAATCCCTGTGTCCGCTGCAATCGAACCATGAAGTTCGGACTTCTTTTGGATCGGGCACGCGCCATGGGTATTACCTTCGATAAGTTTGCCACCGGGCATTACGCCCGCGTGGACCAGGAATCCGTCTCAGGCCGCTGGCAATTGCGTCGCTCACTGGATCCAGCCAAGGATCAGACATATTTTCTATCCCGACTCTCCCAGACTCAGCTAAGCCAGGTTCTTTTTCCGCTGGGTGGCATGACCAAGCCGGAGGTCAAAGCAATCGCCCGCGAAATTGGCTGGGACGATGTGGCCGACAAGCCAGAAAGCCAGAATTTCATTGAAAGCAAGGACTATGGGGTTCTCTTTAGCGAACGGGAACAAAGCCCGGGCCCCATTGTGGACGCAGCAGGCAAAGTGCTGGGACAGCATCGCGGAATTGTTCATTACACGGTGGGCCAACGTAAGGGCCTTGGCCTTGGCGGCACCGCAGATCCGCTCTATGTGATTCGCCTTGATGCCTGCTCCAATACAGTCGTTGTCGGCACCCATTCGGATCTTTTCTCGAGCCGGCTGACGGCCTTGGATATGAACTGGGTCAGCCTTGCAAAAACGCCTCTAGACCCCATACGGATTCAGGCAAAAATCAGGCAACAGCATAAGGAGTCACCGGCAACCCTTCAGACAGGCTCCGCAGACGGTGCGGTTGAGGCCCTATTTGATGAACCGCAAATGTCCATCACTCCGGGACAAGTCGTCGTGTTTTACGACAACGACCTGGTCCTCGGCAGCGGAATCATCAGCCATTAGAGAACGTCTTTAAACGCCTCGGCCATCCGTTGATTGCCTTCCTCATTCGGATGCAGCCCGTCACCTAGGATCAAACCTGCCCCATCTCCGAATTTGGCTTCAACATCCGCCAGGCGAGCCCCCTCAGATGACGCCAAGGCCCGAATCTGATTGTTCAGATCCTTGGTCACCTGACTCCACCGGCTGTGAATACCGATCATCGGCTGAAGTGTCGCAACAACAGGCACGGTTTTGTTCGCCTTGCACTGCTGGATAATAGAGCGCAGGTTGGCGATGATACTGTCAATACTTCGTCCACCGATCAAATCCACGGCCCCCAACTGGAACAATACTGCCGCCGGCTTTTGGCCAGAGAGCACACCTGCTACCTTAGAAAGAGCAGCGCCAGAGGACTCATCCTGAGCCGCCATATTGTTGACGGTCTTCCCGGTCATGGCCGCCAAACGAGGCGGATACGGATCCCCGCCCCCGTTATTACCGTCGGTAGTGCTATCCCCAAGTGCAACATAAAGGTTCGGATTATTATCTCCAATATTTCCAAGGTCCCCCCCACCTCCTCCGCCGCCTCCACCACCCAATTCACAACCGGTCACAATCCCTATCATCGCCACAGCCGCCAAATTCATCAGCACCGATACCTTCATGAAACATCGCCCTTTCGTTGAGTTAGCGGACTATAGTGGGACATTGGTTCAAAAAGCAATTTAGGATCGAAAAAAAGATTAGGCAGAACAGGGAATCAGGGCTGGAATTACATCCTTCAGTCGTGATAAGTATTAATAGCTCGAACGAAATAAAGGACTGTTATGAAAGTTTCCATCGTGGTGCCTGTCTATAATGAACAGGATAATATCCTGCCCCTCGCCGAAGAAATGCACCGGCTAAATACGGCCATTCCGAACTTGGAAGTGCTTTTTGTCGATGACGGAAGCCGTGACCAGACTTGGGCTCGCATCCAGGAAGCCAAAGACCGATACACTAGCGTAAGGGGCCTGAGCTATTCCCCCAATCGCGGCCAAAGCCACGCCATGCTGGTGGGATTGCAACTTGCTGCAGGAGATGTTCTTGTGACCATCGATGGGGATATGCAAAATAATCCGGCCGATATCCCCCGAATGCTCGCTGAACTCAAGGATGCCGATGCCGTCTGCGGCTTTCGCGCCAAGCGCAAGGACACCTGGGCTCGACGCATCGGATCACGCCTCGCCAACCGGGTTCGAAACTGGGCCACTCATGATGGCATCCGTGACACCGGTTGCAGTCTGAAGGTATTCCGAAAAGCCTGCGTGGCCGACCTCCCCCATGTGGAAGGCGTTCACCGGTTCATGCCAGCCTATTTCAAACTCAACGGGCGCTCCATCAAGGAGTTGGATGTGGATCACCGGGCACGAACCATGGGAACATCGAAATACACTAACATGAAACGCCTACCCCGCACCATTTTCGACCTGTTCGGGTTCGTGTGGTATCGAAAACGATATCTGGCCAGACTCGACCCCAGCCAGATCATCTCAGAATAACGTGTAGATGAAGGGCGCCACGGTCTGGCCAGCCACAATAAAGACGGCCAGAAGAAGGAGTACCAGCACAACGGGAATTATCCACCACGCTTTATTGTGCCAGGCAAAACTCCCGAATTCCTTCAGTAATCGACCGAGATGTTTGAAAAAAATCATGTCTATCCCCTAGTCTAAAGCGTATTCCGTCCGCCAATTAGCCTTATCCTGCCACGGCGGCTGATCCTTCTTTGACAACACAAATGAGCCGAGCACCAGGTAATCCATTTCTGTACGCATAAAGCAGCGGTAGGCATCTTCGGGTGTGCAGACAATCGGCTCTCCGCGAACATTAAATGAGGTATTGATAATGACCCCGTACCCGGTCTGTTGATCAAACGCCTTAATCAAATCATAATACCGGGGATTGCTCTCGGGCGACACGGTCTGAACCCGGGCTGAGTAATCTACATGCGTAATCGCCGGAATATCGGAGCGCACCTGGTTGATCCGGTCACGAATAGATAAACGCCCCACATCCTCCAACCCCTTGCACCGGCTCTTCTGCACCTGCGCCACAAGCAACATGTAGGGAGACGGGCGATCCAGTTCAAAATAGTCGCCAACCCGCTCCACCAGGCATGACGGCGCAAATGGACGGAACGACTCGCGGTACTTGATCTTCAGATTCATCACCGCCTGCATCTTGACAGATCGCGCATCGCCAACAATGGAACGTCCACCCAGGGCTCTTGGCCCGAATTCCATGCGGCCCTGCACTAATCCGATAACATTCTCATCGGCAATGATTTTGGCAATCTCAGTACCCCAATCCTGCGGGCCATATTTTTTCGCAGGATACCCATTGGCTTTAAGAAAGGCTTCAACGGCATCATCCTCAATATCCGGCCCCAGTAGCGACCCCTGCATGGCATCGTGAACATTATCAGCCAGACGAGGTTGCTTTTCGACTTGGTACGCCACCATGAGTGCTGCCCCAAGGGCACCGCCCGCATCGCCCGCTGCAGGCTGGATCCAAATATCCTTAAAAATCCCCTCCCGCAACAGCCGCCCATTGGCCACGCAGTTCAGAGCCACACCGCCCGCCATAACGAGATATTCCTCACCGGTTATTTTCCGGGCATGTTTCGCCATCCTGATCACAATTTCCTCGGTCACCACCTGGATGGATCGCGCAATATCCATCTCCCGCTGCGAAATTTCACTTTCCGACGTGCGTGCCGGTCCACCAAACAACTTGGCAAACTCGTCATTCGTCATCGTCAGGCCATCCACAAAACCGAAGTACTTCAAGTTTAACCGGAACGAGCCATCCTCACGAAGATCAAGCAGGTTGTTCTTGATGATATCCACATATTTCGGCTCGCCATAAGGAGCCAACCCCATCAGCTTGTATTCCCCTGAATTCACCCGGAAGCCCGTGAAATAAGTGAATGCCGAGTACAGCAGTCCGAGCGAATGCGGGAAATGAAGGTCTTCCAAAATCTGAATCTGGTTGCCATCCCCCCGCCCGATCGCGCTGGTCGCCCATTCGCCCACACCATCCAGAGTCAGAATAGCCGCCTTTTGAAATGGGGACGGGAAAAATGCGCTTGCCGCATGGGATTCGTGATGCTCGGGGAAATAAAGTTGGGGCATGGTTTTGATGCCGCATTTTCCCAACGCCACTTCAATCTCCATGGGAATCCAAAGCTTCTCCCGCAACCACAGAGGGATGGCCATCATGAAGGACTGCAATCCGGAAGGCGCAGTACTGAAATAGGTCTTCAGGATCCGTTCGAATTTTCGGATCGGCTTGTCGTAGAAGGCCACCGCATCCAGTTTTCCGCCCCGTTTTTCCAACTCCCGAAGACAGTATTTCGCGGCATTTACGGGGAAATTCGCATCGTGTTTTTTCCGGGTAAACCGTTCTTCCTGGGCGGCAGCAACAATCTTACCATCGCACACCAGGGCGGCGGCCGAATCATGATAAAAAGCGCTGATGCCGAGAATGTTCATCAGAATTGCCTCTTGTATTCGTCCACATTCATAACCGGTTTCCGGGGCACCCAATAGGTCGGTGCATCCGTCGGGAACTTCCGGCACATCGGGTCTATTCCCTGAATCATCAGAATGAGACGTCCCGGTACAAAGACCAGGCAAAACATCGGAACAAGAAGCAGCCAGGTAATGGCCGTACCGACCCCTTTCCCGAACCAGCGCCCCGCCTGTTCAATCTTGGCAAACAAAGAGGGAATCAGAAAACCCGACACAAGGAGCAGAACGCCAATGCTCCAAAGAATTCCTGCGGCAACGGGCTTCCCCTTATAAAAGAAAACCGCCCCGACAACAGTCGGTATAACGGCCTGGAGCAGAACCATTCCGGGATTAGGCTTTAACACGGATACTGGGGCGGTTTTCATAATTCCGGCGACTTTACCCTCCCCCTCCATTTCTTTCAAGGCTTCCCTGATTATTTCAGAAACAGGAAAAATCCGTTTATGAAATGGACAATCCCAACCACACCCACTGTCATCCCGGCAATCCAGAGCGGTTTTTTCTTCATGAGAGCGGCAATGGAGGACAGCAAAATGGCAATCTGCAGGAAAATAACCCCCATACCGAAGGCGGCGGAATGCGCACCGCACTCCAACCGGAAGGTCTTAAGCGCCTCAGCCTTCTTTTTGATTTCCTCGCGCTCGTCTTCGTATTTCTTAATCTTGGCCTGGGCACCGTCGATGATTTTATTATATTCATCAACCGCTTCAGGGCCATAGGATCGTCCTTGCGCCTTCAACTCCAGCTGGAGCTTATCCCGGTGCAATTCATAGAGATAACCCTTGATGCTTTTTGCCTGGTAATAGGCCCATTCACTCGCTTCCTGACTCTGGGCAATGACAGATTTCGTCGAATATCCCCCGCCTTTGAATGTCGCCATTGTGGCGCACACTGCCAGAATAACCGTTGTCAAAGCCAGCCAGTTCAACCAGGGTTCCTTTTTCTCGTCAGCCATAAAATCTTTCTTACTGTTTGAAATTTTTAAAACATTTTTTGTCAGCGCATGAGGGGGGACTATAGCATGAATTTGCAAAAAGGCTATACCACGCAGCTAGCGATGTGCCGGATTTGACATCACCCTCCCATTTTTGCACACTGGCCGTCATGAAAGTGCATATTCAGACTGGGCCCACAATCCGCGCAGGTCTCCTCATCCTCCTTGGCTTATCCACGCTGTCAGCCGGATCCGCCTCCATTGCCGCACTGGATACTTCGACTCAAGGCCAAGGCAATCATGGCGCCACGATCACCGTTCGCATATCCGGATTCCGTAACGAACGAGGAATCGCCCGAGTCACGCTCTTTCGGGATTCAAAGGGTTTTCCAGACAAAGCCGCACTGGCTTTCCAATCCCGCTCTGCCGTCATCACCAACGGCCAGTCCGTGGTGAATTTCGAAGGCACTCCAGTCGGTGATTACGCCATCGGGGTACTCCATGACGAGAACGAGAATGGCCGGATGGATACCAACTGGTTGGGTCGTCCTCTTGAGGGTTACGGGGCCTCCAACAACCCGCAGAACAGGGTCAGCGCCCCATCATTCAAGTCGTCCCTGTTCAAGGTTTCCCCTCCCTCACTCACCTTGTCCATCATTCTCAATTATTGAGCGTCCATGCCGCGCTGAAACTCAGCCAGAAACGGACGCATGTCCTTCATCAGAACGGCCTCCGGATTGCACCGCAGCACCATGCCGTCCATGTACATCAGGCTCTTGATGATTGGATACATGCCCTTCTCAAACACCATGCCGTGATTGACCCCCAGCCGGATCGTTTCCATCATCTTCCGGGTCAGACTGACCTGCGCGACCGTGCTGCCGGTGAAATCCCTGTACAATTCAATTAACTTCAGTTCGAACTCCCTGAAGCGCCCGCCCTCAATACCCTGATCGGCCATAGCGTTGAGCGCCCGCGCACAAGCAGGATACTCGAACTCTGCCAGTGCCTGGAAGAACGCCAGAAGCCCCATTCGCAGCTTCTCTCCGACACGCCCGATAACCCCTGTGTCCAGGAAGGTGAAGCCATCTTCCCGGTATATGAGATTCCCAGGATGAATATCGCCGTGAAACGTGCCGACGCAGAATGCAAAAAAACCGTGCAGGCGAAAAAGCTCCAGCAAGGCGTCGTACCCGATCTCCCTCCGCTCCAGAAGTTCATCCACCGTACGACCCTCAACATACTCGGAGACCATCACAACGTCATTGGAAAGCTCCTCGTAAATTTTCGCAAATCGCATCCCGCTTAGATCAAACTCCCCGGCATGCCGGGATTTCAAATCCATCAGCAGTCGCTGGCCGGCGGCCTCCCGGCGCAAATCCAACTCGTCCAGAGTCCCCTGCTCGATGGTGCTCAGGATGCCCAAGGGATCCGCCACCCGCTCCAACTTGGGATAGACCAATAAAATCAGCCGAATGAATCGCCTCAATGACCTGACATCTGCCATGAAGCTCTCCCGGTAATCGGTCTTGACCATCTTGATCGCCACGCGCTCGCCGCTTCGCAACCGGCCAAGATGCACCTGCCCTACCGACGCTGAGGCCAGGGGAGCCTCATCGAACGACTCCAGCTCCTCGAGAAGACGGGCCGGAGCCCGTCGCTTAAGCATATCCTTGAAATGGACAGGAGGAATAGAGGCGGCATGCCGATACAGCTGGGTCAGCGTGAGGCACGACGCTTCCGGGAGAAAATCCACTCTCAAGGCGTAAGTCTGGCCGATCTTCACGGCCAGCAACCCCTCCCGTTGGATCAAGTCAAGATCCGGGCCTTGCCGGCTGTAAATGGACCTGATGACTTTGATGAACCCGTACCAGTTAATAGGAACTTCCTGATGTAATTTATACAGGAGTGTAGTATGGTTTTGAACTATAGGGAAGCAACAAACGGGAGAACCACGACATGAGTTCAAAGCGAATTACGATTATAGGCGCCGGCCCCGGCGGGCTGACGGCTGCAATGATCCTAGCCAACCGTGGCCACCAGGTTACCGTCTTCGAGCAGAAGGACACCGTCGGTGGCCGCAACGCAGCCATCAGGCTCGGACCCTACACGTTCGACGTCGGCCCTACATTCCTGATGATGACCTTTATCCTGCGTGAGGTTTTTCAAGCCGCCGGACGCAAAGCAGAAGACTATCTCGACATCCGGGCCCTCGACCCCATGTACCAGCTTTCGTTCAAGGACAAGGTGCTGCGGCCCACCACGGATCGCGAGCGCATGAAGGCACAGATCGAGACCCTGTTCCCCGGGAATGGCGCCGGGCTTGAGAAGTTTCATACTGTTGAGAAAGTTCGCTATGACCGGATGTATCCCTGCCTGAAGAAGGACTACTCCTCGGCGATCTCCATGCTGTCGCGCCCCCTGCTCAGGGCGTTACCGCACCTCTCTCTGGGCCGGAGCCTCTATGATGTGCTGGGCGACTATTTTTCTGCTGAGGATCTGCGCATCTCCTTCACATTCCAGAGCAAGTATCTGGGCATGTCACCTTGGCAGTGCCCCGGCGCCTTCGGCCTCATTCCCTATGTTGAACATGCCTTCGGCATCGACCACGTCATGGGCGGACTCAGCATGATTTCCGAAGCCATGGCCAAGGTTGCCCGCGAGCATGGGGCCACTATCCGGTTAAATACGCGGGTCAAACAGATCCAGGTGAAAAACGGCGAGGCCCGGGGCGTTCTCCTGGCTGACGGCTCCAGCATGGAATCTGATGACGTGATCATCAACGCCGATTTTGGCCATGCCATGGAAACCCTTTTCGAGCCCGGAATCATTCGCAAGTACACCCCGAAAAAGCTACGGGAGAAAAAATACTCCTGCTCCACCTTCATGCTTTATCTGGGACTCGACAAACTTTACGACGAAGCGCACCACAATGTGATCTTTGCAGACAACTACAAGGCCAACATCGAAGACATCGCCCAGGGCGTCGGACCCTCTGACGATATGTCCGTTTATGTTCGAAATGCCAGCATTACGGATCCTTCACTGGCACCCAAGGGACATTCGGCGCTTTACGTGCTCGTGCCCGTGGCCAATACCCGTAGCGAGATCGCCTGGACTCCAGAATTGACACGGGCGTATCGAAACAAAGTCATCGCCCGCATTGTGGCCAAGACGGGAATGAAGGATCTGACCTCGCACATCCTGGAGGAGCGGGTGATCACGCCCAAAAGCTGGGTTGATGATTTCAACCTTTTCCTGGGAGCCACGTTCAATCTAGGCCACACACTTAATCAGATGCTGTACTTCAGACCTCACAACCAATTTGAGGAGATTGGCCGGGTGTATCTGGTTGGTGGTGGCACACATCCAGGCTCCGGATTACCCACCATCTATGAATCAGCCAGAATCTCAGCAGACCTGATTGAAGCGCACTGAATGAGGCTCAGGCCACAATAAAAAAAACGCGGGAACTGACCTTTCGGCCCGTTCCCGCGAAATCATCCTTTGTACTCTAAATGAGTACGACTGGACTACCGGCGTCCGCCAAAACCGCCGCCACCACCGCCGCGACGATCCCGATCGCCACCGCCGAAGCCACCGCCACGGCTACCACCACGATCACCGCCGCCGAACCCGCCACCACCGCCAACGCGAGGAGCCTGAGGCCGCGCCTCGTTCACGGTCAACGCACGACCGTCCACGTCCATACCATTCGTGCCCGCAATGGCCGCAGCGGCCTCTGCGTCAGTCGACATCTCAACAAAGCCGAAGCCCTTGCTGCGACCCGTCTCACGGTCCATGATCACGTCCGAAGACGCCACTTTGCCATAAGCGGAAAACACCTGTGACAGGGATTCGCTCGTGACGCTATAACTCAGGTTGCCAACATACAGTTTCTTGCCCATCTCTCAATTCCCTTCTTCCAACTACTCATGGACCCCTTCTTTTTCTTTCCGGTTCCTGTGGAAAGGGGTTCAACTCAAACCCTTCGACCTGAAAGCGCCATACCTATTGGCATAGAGCATCCTGATCGATCCCCTCCGCGTCCGAACCTCGTTCGCCTCAGGGGTAGGAATACCGAAAAAGAAACAAGCAAGACTGTGGCTTTCATCCCACTCTCGCCGACTTCTTCGACAACCAATCTTTTGAAACATTACAGGAATCGGAATGAAAAGTACATAAATATCATTGTTTCAAACTCAGGAAAGGTGCCAGGCAATATTTTCCTTGATTTCCACCCCTCTCTCCAGTCATTATGCGCGCCTTTTTATCCCGGAACAGGTTCGGGGCAAATGCAACGGGTGAGGTAATATTATGGCTGACGAAAAACTTCCTTTGGCAAAAATTCGCAACATTGGCATCATGGCCCACATTGACGCGGGCAAAACAACGGTCAGTGAGCGCATCCTTTTCTACTCCGGGAAAACCCACAAAATGGGCGAAGTCCATGATGGCGCCGCCACCATGGACTGGATGGAGCAGGAACAGGAACGCGGTATCACCATCACATCGGCCGCCACCACCACCACCTGGAATGAATACCGCATCTCGCTGATCGATACTCCCGGGCACGTGGACTTCACTGCTGAAGTGGAACGTAGTCTTCGCGTTCTGGATGGCGCCGTCGCGCTCTTCTGCGCCGTGGGCGGTGTTCAGCCCCAGTCCGAACAGGTCTGGCGCCAGAGCGAAAAGTACAGCGTCCCCAAAATCGCCTTTATTAACAAGATGGATCGCACCGGCGCGGACTTCTTCGGCGTAGTCGAGAAAATCCAGAACATTCTGGGTGCCAATGCCGTCCCGGTCGTCATCCCCATCGGCAAGGAAGAAACCTTCGAAGGCATCATCGACCTCGTGAAGATGAAGGCCATTCATTACAATGAAGCGGATCGCGGACGCACCTGGACGGAAGACCCGATCCCGGCGGACAAAATGGAAAAAGCCAAGAAATGGCGCGCCTACCTTGTTGAAAAATGCGCAGAACAGGACGATGTCCTCCTGGAGAAATTCCTCGAAACCGGGGATCTCTCCGAGGAAGAAATCCTCACTATCATCCGCAAGGCTACCATTGCCCGCCGGGTGATCCCTGTCTACTGCGGCTCGGCCTTCAAGAACAAGGGTGTTCAGCGCCTGCTGGACGGCATTGTGGAATTCCTTCCCTCCCCGGACGACATTGCCCCGGTCATTGGTCAGGTGGGTGAAGGCGAGGAACACCGGAAACATTCGGAAGATGAACCCTTCTCGGCGCTCGCCTTTAAAATCATGTCCGACAAGCATATGGGCAAACTGGTGTATATGCGTATCTATTCCGGAAAGATCACATCCGGCACAACGGTCTACAACAGCACCCAGAAGAAGGAACAGCGCATCGGCCGCCTGTTGCGCATGCACGCCAACCGGCAGGAATCGCTCGACATCGCACGCTGCGGAGACATTGTCGCCGTGGTTGGCTTGCAGCAGACCAAAACCGGTGACACGCTGTGTTGCGAGGATAACCCCATCCTCCTGGAATCGATCGAGTTCCCCGCCCCCGTGATCTCCATCAGCATCAAGCCGGAGAGCCGTTCGGATGATGAAAAGCTCAGCCACGCCTTGCACGCCCTTGCGGATGAAGACCCGACCTTTGTGGTCAGCTTCGATGATGAGACGAAGGAAACCATTATCGCGGGAATGGGCGAACTACATCTTGAAATCCTGGTGGATCGCATGAAACGCGAACACGGCGTGGTGGCCCAGGTTGGTCGCCCTGAAGTCGCCTACCGGGAAACCGGAAAAGCCAAGGTGGACGGCGAATACAAGCACGTCAAACAGTCCGGTGGTCGTGGTCAATATGCCCATGTCTGCCTCAAGCTGGAGCCCCTCAGCCCCGGCGAGGGATTCGAGTTTGTCAACGAGGTTCGTGGTGGTCGTATTCCCCAGAACTTCATACCGTCCGTCGAAAAGGGTATCGTCAAGGCCATGCTCAAGGGCCCCGTGGGCGGCTATCCCGTCGTGGATATGCGCGTGACGCTGTATGACGGCTCCTTCCATGAAGTGGATTCGAACGAATTCGCGTTTATCGAAGCGGCCCGCGCCGGCTTCCACAAACTCTTCCTTGAGAGTCGTCCCGAGTTGCTCGAGCCGGTTATGTCCGTGGAAGCGGTCACCCCGGAAGATTACATGGGCGCCGTTACAGGCTCCATCTGTCAGCGTCGGGGCCGGATCGAGTCCATGGACGAGCAGGCGGAATACAAGGTCGTCCGCGGCCTGGTCCCCCTGAGCGAAATGTTCGGGTATTCGAACGTGGTCCGGACGATCTCACAGGGGCGCGCGTCATTTACAATGCACTTCGAACACTATGAGTCTGTGCCCTTCTCGCTCGCCGAGGAAATCGTGGCCAAGCGCCGCGAAGCCAAAAAGGTGAATTAAAAGAGAAGCCAGAAGATAGAATTCAGAAGCCAGTATTCAGAGGAGGCAACTCTTCGGGATACTGGCTTTTTTGTATTCTGAAGACGTAGGACTGAGCCTATTTCGGCCAGTGGTCGCGCGGAAAAAATGCGGGCGGCGGGGACTGCTGCTCGCGTGGATGAAACATCGAACGCCGGTCATCAGACTCCACGCGTCGCGGCGGAAACCGGAACCCGTCCTCCCGGGGCGGAGCCATCAACCGGCGCTCCTCCATTTCAAGAGTCCGTTTTTGGCGGATATAATCCGCCGCAAACTGCTCCGGGGTATGCCCGGCTTCAACATCCAAAGCCATGGTCGCATCACAACGGGTTCGCCGCATGATCGCCAACACCCGCTCCACGGTTGCCGCATGCTCCTCGAGCGGACGGTCGCGAATCTGCATGCTGGGCTCATCCTCTGCGCCTTTCTTCTCAGCACCCAAAACGCCCGCAAGAATCCGGGTCACCATGCGAATATCCCATCCCGAACCGGGCCGGGCATCCAGGATATCAACCGCCAGAAAATGGGGAGCGTACGGCAAGGTCACGCGAAGTTCGGCCATCGACCGCCGTTTGTCGAGCACCGCCGCCTGCAATTCCCTGCATCGCCCCACCCGGTCGAACACCCGCGCCTCCTGCAAATTGATCAAACGCTCCGCAATAGCCAGGGCAATCCAGGGTGAAATATTCAACTGACGACTGAGCTGCACGGCGCGCTGCGCCACAGCATCCCCATCACCCCGGCGTTGCGCCAGTTCCACCAGAGACTCAATCCAGCGCTCCGGACGATCCTCCGTTTTCTTCTCAAATGATTTCCGAGTCATCGCGCCATCCTGCGGATGCAATCCCTCCATGTCGAGACTGAAATCGCTTGACCCCTTCTCCTCAACCGGCCATACTGCTTCGGCAACAGAAACAACCGATGTCACGGAGATTTGCTCATGAGCCTGAATGCCTTTATACAGTCGTTTATGGAGAAGTTTCCCCAGGAGGGATTGACTTTCGACGATGTGTCGCTGATCACCCAGTATGCGGATTTCCTTCCTGAAAACGCCGAAATCCGGAGCCGGCTGACGCGAAACATCTCAGTCAATATTCCCTTCGTCAGCGCCGCCATGGACACGGTGACGGAAAGTCCGATGGCAATTGCCATGGCCCTTCTCGGCGGTATCGGAATCGTCCACAAAAACCTGTCCCCGAAACGCCAGGCTGATCATGTGGCCCGAGTTAAACACTACCTCAATGGGATGATCCGGGCTCCTATCGCCTTCCGCAATACTGACACCCTGGAAACCATTAACAAAACAAAGGAACAGAAGGGTTACAGCTTCAGCGGGTTTCCAATTCTGGATGAGAACGACCGCGTCGTTGGCATTCTGACCGCCGCCGACATCAAATTCGCAAGCGATCAAAAGGCCCGCGTCACGGAAGTCATGACGGCCCATGTGATTTCAGCCCCTGCTGAAACCACCCTTCAGGAAGCTTACAACCTGATGAAAAAGCACCGGATCGGCAAACTGCCCCTGGTGGATGGCAACGGAAAACTCGCCGGGCTTTACAGTTTCTGCGATGTCCGGACCCTGATTGAAAATGTCGAACCGTTGTACAATCGTGACTCCCGCTACCGGCTGCGCGTTGGGGCCGCTATCGGCCCGAATGATCAGGATCGGGTCGCCGTGCTGGCCCGGGAAGAAGTGGATGTCGTGATTGTGGACACCGCCCACGGGCATAGCAAAGGCGTGATCGATATGGTGAAATGGGTGAAAAAGAACCACCCTGGCATCGATGTCGTGGCGGGCAACATTGCGACTGGCGAGGCCGCCGTTGCCCTTCGGGATGCTGGAGCAGATGCAGTCAAAGTGGGTATCGGCCCGGGCTCCATCTGCACCACACGCGTCGTGGCCGGCGTGGGAATCCCACAGATTACAGCCATCTATGAATGTGCCAAGGCCCTGGGCGGCTCGATCCCCATCATCGCAGATGGAGGAATCCGGCACTCAGGCGACGTCCCCAAGGCCATTGTGGCCGGAGCCGATACCATCATGGCCGGATCACTTTTCGCCGGAACCGATGAGAGCCCCGGCGAAAAAATTATCCATCAAGGGCGACAGTATGTCGTTTATCGGGGAATGGGCAGCCTCGCTGCCATGCGGGAGGGCGCGGCCAGTCGGGAACGGTATGGCCAGTCCAATATCCGGGAAGATGAACTGGTACCCCAGGGCATCGAGGGGATCATTCCGTACACAGGTTCGGTCCGGAAAGTCATGGTCCAGTTTTGCGGGGGACTCAGGGCCTCCATGGGATACTGTGGCTGCCGCTCCCTGGATGAACTTCAGCAGCGCGGACGATTCATCCGCGTTTCCCAGGCAGGCGTGACCGAGGCGCATCCCCATGATGTAAAAATTATGAAGGAAGCACCTAATTACCGTTCCTGATGGAGCCTAAATGAAGGCCAAAACCTATAGCGTACGCATCGACAGAAATCGTTGCAAGGGATGTGAATTGTGTATATCGGTTTGTCCCCGTCAGGTGCTTGAACTGTCAGAGGACATAAACCCGCGGGGATATCACTTCACTCGGGTAGCGAACCCGTCCAACTGCATCGGATGCTCGAATTGTTCCGATATGTGCCCGGACACCGCCATTGAGCTCCGGGAAGAAATGACTCGTCATGCGTAACCGCGTACTCATGAACGGCAATGATGCCATCGGCGAAGGGGCAATCCGGGCAGGATGCCATGCCTACTTCGGGTACCCGATCACCCCGCAGAATGAACTGACCGCCTACATGGCGAAATACATGCCGGAGCATGGCCGGGTGTTCATTCAGGCGGAAAGTGAAGTGGCGGCAATCAATATGGTCTTCGGGGCGGTCGTCACAGGAAAACGGGCTATGACCAGCTCCTCCTCACCTGGAATCAGTTTGAAACAGGAAGGGCTGTCTTATCTCGCCGCCGCCGAGTTGCCGGCAGTCATCGTCAATGTCCAGCGCGGAGGACCCGGACTCGGCAATATCGCTCCCTCTCAGGCTGACTATTTCCAGGCCACCAAGGGCGGCGGGCATGGGGATTACCACCTCATCGTGCTGGCTCCAAACTCCGTACAGGAAATGCACGACTTCACGATTAACGCTTTTGCCCTCGCGGATCGTTACCGGAATCCTGTGATGATTCTCACTGATGGCCGGTTGGGACAGATGATGGAACCTCTGGTGCTCTATAAGGGGCCCCCGCCGAAATCTCCACCGAAACCCTGGAGTCTGACTGGAGCCCGGAATCGTAAGCCTAATCATATCCGCTCACTACTCCTGGACGTCGATGCCCTGGAGGAGCGGAATTTGATCCTTCAGGCCAAATACAAAACCATCCTCAATGAGCTTGTGGGCTTTGATGAATACCTGACTCAGGATGCCCAAGTGCTCGCTATCGCCTATGGAAGCAGTGCCCGCATCGCGAAGGGCGCCGTGGATCAGGCCCGTGCCAAAGGCATCAAGGCCGGCCTGCTGCGCCCGATCACCTTGTGGCCTTTTCCCCGTGCCCGGATCCGACAGCTTGCGGCGAAGGTCAAGGGAATCCTCGTGGTGGAGATGAGCGCAGGCCAGATGCTGGAGGATGTCCAACTGGCAGTCGGCGAACGGTCGCCCATTGCCTTTGAAGGGCGCATGGGAGGCGCCGTGCCGGAAGCATCTGCTGTGTTGACCGCTCTCCAACACCTGAACAAGCCGACCGGGAAAGGAGCCCGATCATGAGTACCTCTCGCTCCCGCCCGAAAAAAGCGGACAGGATTATCTATCGCCGGCCTCTTTCTCTTGTGGATCGCCCCACCCACTTCTGTCCCGGCTGCGGCCATGGAACTGCCCATAAATTGATCGCGGAAACACTCGACATCCTGAAAATCCGCGAAAAAACGATCGGGGTGGCACCTGTGGGCTGTGCTGTCATGGCCTATCATTACCTCAATTGCGACATTAGTGAGGCGGCTCATGGCCGGACGCCAGCGGTCGCGACGGGAATCAAACGTTGCCAGCCGGATCGGATCGTATTCTCCTATCAGGGAGATGGCGACCTGGCCGCCATCGGGATGGCCGAGACGATCCACGCCGCCAATCGCGGGGAAAATATCACCGTCGTGTTTGTCAACAATTCGGTTTACGGAATGACCGGTGGCCAGATGGCCCCCACCACCTTGAACGGACAGAAAACCGCCACCTCCCCCTGCGGACGTGATAGCCGTAGCATGGGGACACCGATCCGGATATGCGAACTCCTGAACACCCTGGAGTCTCCTTGGCATATTGAGCGGGTTGCATTGGATGGACCAGCGGGAATTCGAAAGGCCCGAAAAGCGCTCCTGACCGCCTTCAAGGGCCAGATGGAGGGGAAAGGCTATAGCCTGATTGAAATCCTTTCGCCCTGCCCCGTTCACATGCGGCTGACCCCACGAGAAGCCGTCCGCTTCATCAAGGAAGGCATGATTCCTGCCTTCCCCCTGGGCGTGTTCCGGAAAGAGGGGAAACCCGTAACATGAACATGACACGTATCCTGATGGCTGGATCCGGAGGGCAGGGCATTGTTTTTCTTGGAAAATTGCTGGCCAACGCTGCCCTTGAAAGCGCCCCGCACATTACCTTCTTCCCCTCCTATGGCGCTGAGGTTCGGGGCGGCGATTCTTCCTGTCAGGTCATTCTCAGCCCCATGGAAATAGCCTCGCCGGTTTCACGGGAGTTCGACCTGATGATTCTCATGACGACGCAGGGTAAAGAAAAGTTCCTTCCCTCCCTCGCCCAAAATGGAGTGGCCGTCATTAACAGTTCCCTCATCTCCTGCCCGGCCGCACCCGGCCGGATACAGATCGAGGCAACCCGGGAAGCCGACCGTCTGGGTGACCAGCAGGTCGCCAATCTCATCATGCTGGGGGCGCTGATGTGCCGTCAAAACGTGGTCAGGCCAATCCGGATTCAACAGTTACTTCGCGATTTTTTGTCGGGGAATCCCATAACCCTGGCTCGTAATCTGACAGCGTTTCAATGTGGACTCAACACCCAAACCTGACTCAAACCGTATTTTCTTGTCCAAAAGCAAGCCGTTCAGCCATACTTGACCCCATGAACACCGTCCTGATCATTATTCCGACCTATGACGAAAAAGAAAATGTCAGGCCGATTTCAAAGGCAATTCTGGACATCAACCCCGACGTCGATATCCTTTTTGTCGACGCCAACTCACCGGACGGCACCGGTCGGATCCTTGATGAGATGGTTAACGCCGATCCCCGAATTTTCGTGATCCATCAGGCCGTCAAGTCCGGCCTGGGCCGTGCTTACATCGAAGGGTTTCAGTGGGCGTTGAAACGGCAGTACGAGTTCATCTTCGAAATGGATGCCGACTTCTCCCATAATCCGGTTGAGATCCCCGTTTTTCTGAAGGCCGCCAAAGAAGCCGACCTGATTCTCGGCTCACGTTACATCAACGGGATCCGCATCACAAACTGGCCACTGAGTCGGCTCATTCTAAGCATGGGAGGTGCCCTGTACGTGAAACTAATCACCGGACTGCCTTTCCTGGACCCCACCGGCGGGTTCAAATGTTTCCATCGCCGGGTTCTCGAAGCCATTCCACTCAACCGTATAAAATCCAACGGGTATTCGTTCCAGATCGAGATGACTCACACGGCCTGGACTCTGGGCTTCTCCATCCGGGAAATCCCCATCACTTTTGAAGACCGGCATTCTGGCTACTCGAAAATGAGTCGAAAGATTTTCCGGGAGGCCTTGAAAATGGTCTGGCTGCTTTGGCTCAGAAACGGACTTCGCCGCTCTCCGCGCCGAAAGACAAGACCGGCCCCGGAGTCCGCCTGATGAATCGTCCGCTGGACATCCTGCGGGCTCTCCGACCAAACCAGTGGACGAAAAATCTGGTTGTCCTAGCGGCTTTTTTCTTTGCCTTCGGCGACCCAAACCTGATGCTCACGCGTCTGTCCTTTTTCCAGATCATGGCGGCAGCAGGCCTTTTCTGCCTGGCGTCCAGCGGAATCTATCTCGTGAACGACATCCGGGATCTTGCCGCCGACCGCGTTCATCCCACCAAGCGGTTTCGCCCCATCGCTGCGGAACTGGTGAGTGTTCAGCTCGCAGGCCTACTTTCCGCGCTCCTGCTCGGGGTATCGCTTGTGGGCTCATTCCTGCTTGCTCCCCTGTTCACCATCGTGGTGGCCGTGTACATTGCCATGCAACTGGTTTACACGCTCTGGCTTAAAAAGCTGGCGCTGGTGGATGTCTTCATCATCGCTCTGGGCTTTGTTCTGAGAGCCGCAGGAGGCGGTCTTGCCATCTCAGTCCCTATTTCACCCTGGCTTCTGGTCTGCGCTTTTCTCCTCGCCCTGTTCCTGGCCCTCTGCAAGAGGCGGCACGAAAAGTTGCTTCTGGAGGAATCCGCAGACTCGCACCGCGCCAGCCTTGAATACTACGACCCTAAACTACTCGACCAGCTTATTGCCATTGCCAGCGCCGCAACCATTGTGTCTTACTCAATTTATACGCTGTCGCCGGATACCGTTCACAAGTTTGGCACCTCGCTCCTGTCTACGACCATTCCCTTCGTCATTTTCGGAATCTTCCGGTATCTCGACTTGGTTTACCGGAAGGAAGGCGGGGGAAGACCTGAAAAAACCCTATTGACGGACCGCGTCCTGATCGCCGACCTCGCGCTTTACGGCTTGTGCGTCCTAAGTGTCTTTTTCTTCACCCACGCCATCAAACGTCCCTTGTAACCGACTCCCCGTTATGATTACTTACCTCATGACAGAAAATCAAAACACCCCTTCAAGGAGTTGCCGGCGATGAAAATTGCCTTAAATCTTAGACAGGACGAGGCCGCGCACCCGGATGTCGATCGCGAAAGGGCTATCGACCGTGATGTGGAATCCTGCCGCAGGAACGACTGGGAAGCCAAAACACGCTTATTTCAGATGTTCATGCCGCTGCTGACCTCTCTGGCGAAGAAACGAACAAACGAAACGATCTCCATCAACCGGTATATCGAAGCCGGAAAAGAGGGCTTGGTTTCCGCGACACGACATTACAAGCCGCCCTCCAGTGGAAAATTTCAAGTTTTTGCCCTCACCTATATCGAAAGTGAAATGGATCGCGTGGATCGGCCTGGCTTTTTCGCGCGCCTCTTCGGCCGGTCATAAAGCATCCCTTGTTGAGTCTCCTTCCCGCGTATGGTTCGAGAACGCGTCAAAAATCGTGATTTTCACGATCATTACATCATCCCGGTTCCTGCGGAAAAGGAGTTCCTCCCCCTGACCCGACTCTACCCCGCATCCCGCCCCCTGGAAGTGGACATCGGATGCGGGCGCGGACGGTTTCTTCTTGCCCGGGCACAACTCCAGCCAAACCGGAATTTCCTTGGCATTGATCGTTGCCTGTTGCGGCTAAGGAAAATCGATCGAAAGGCAGTCGCACTCGGATTCCTCAACATCCGGCTGGTCCAGGACGATGCACTTCGCATTCTCCCTCAGCTCCCTGCTGAATCAGTCGTCGTTTTTTACGTTTTCTTCCCCGATCCCTGGCCAAAACGACGTCATCATTCCCGCAGACTTGTTTCTCCCCTTTTCATGGATCTTATCTTTCGGGCTCTTGCCCCTGATGGAGTCATTCATATCTGCACAGACCATGACGACTACTATTCGGCCATCCTTCACCACTGGCGGCCAGACGCCCGGTTCCGGGAGTGCGAGCCGTTCATCCCCACTGAAGCCGAGGAAACTGATTTCAGCCTCATTTTTAGAGCCCAGGGAAAGACCGCGAATCGATGTTCATTCCAAAAAACCAACACTGTTGACGCCACGGGCACGGTGATTTAGACTCCCACCATGAACAAACGAAGTGGTTTGACGTTTGCCGATGTTCTGATTCTGGTTGCCCTTGTCTTGTTACTGGCCGCATTGGCTGTACCTCGGTTTGTAAAAGCCCCGGATTATGGCAACGAGGAGGACGAGACGGTTTTAGAAAAAACCAATACGGCGACCCAATCAGAATCACCGGACATCAAAACCAACCCGGAAGTTGCTTCCGAAAGCGACGCCGCAAAAAGCACTCCGGTAAAGCCCTGAAGCAACCGGTCCTGTCAGGATCCCAGGACGGTGTTATCAATCAAGCGGGTTGATCCGATCCGAATCGCCAGCGCGACCAGCACGACACCCTCCACCCGCGCCACAGGGCACATCTTTTCATTATCAACAAATTCAATGTACTCAACCCGGGCAGAAGGGACACGGGACAGTCGTTCCGCCAGTTCCTTGCGGAGCGTCTCCACGTCGCGCGCCCCTTCCCGAACGCGACTTTCCACATGCTCCAACGATTGATGGAGGCAAAGCGCGTCCTGACGTTCTTCTGGCGTAAGATACCGGTTTCGGGAGCTCATCGCCAATCCGTCAGCCTCGCGCACAATCGGCCCCGTAATGATTTCCACTGGAAAATTGAGATCCCGGATCATCCGCTGAACGACCCGCAATTGCTGAGCATCTTTCTGACCGAATACCGCAAAATCAGGCAGGACCATATTGAATAGTTTGGCCACTACGGTTGCAACACCGTTGAAATGGCCCGGCCGGCTGGCTCCGCACAATCCCCTTGATAATAGGGTTTCTGAGAGGGTCACACTGTGATCCGGCGCATATATCTGATTGTTGTCGGGATAGAAAAGAATATCCACCCCTGCAGCCTGGCACAATGCCACATCACTCTCAACCGGGCGCGGATAGCGGGAAAAGTCCTCCCCGGGAAGAAACTGAATAGGATTAACAAAGATACTGAGCACCACGAGATCCGCCCGGGCACGGGCAAGCTTTACCAATGATAAATGGCCCTCATGAAGGCAACCCATTGTGGGAACAAAGCCGATCCGGCGCCCCTTCTGCCTCACCACCATGGCACGCTGCTGCATTTCCCGTACTGTCCGGATCATTTCCATGATCAGTAACGAAGCCGGGTTCGAACGGCAGACAGAAGCGTTTCCGCCCTCACGGGTTTCCGCAAAAGACAATGAACGGGACTGTCCGTAACAATCGCCGTCATCGAGTCAGACGGAGTGAATCCGGTGCAGAAAATCACAGGGGGGACAGTCCGACCATTTTCGCTACAAATCTTTTCAATTCCAGAAAAGGTTTCCCGGCCATCCCGCACGGGCATCTGGAGATCCATAATGATCAGATCAGGCGCTGCTTCCTTGAAAGCCACCGTTGCCTCATCACCATTAGCGGCTTGATCAATGACCGCATCCGGAAATTCAGACTGAATAATCATTCCGAAAAGTTTCCGGATCATCAGTTCGTCATCCACAATCAAAACCCGCCGTCCCCGTTTCCGGGACTCGCCACTAGGTGCTGTGGAATTCTGATCCAACTCCTCACGGATCGCCTTTGCCACGCGCTCGATCGTAAGGGGCTTTCTCAGAAAAAGTCCCGCCCCGAGTTCCTGTGCCTTGCCGATGCGACGCGCTGATTTGGCGTAACCGGAGGTGAGAATCACACGCTGACCGGGAATGGTTTTACGGATTTCCATAAAGGTAGCTAAGCCATCAATTCCCCTATCCATGACCATGTCCAGGATTATCAAATCGAAACGCATCCCTCTGGAGCGAATCCGCTCCAAGCATTCCTCTCCGCTCGCGACTCCGGTTACCTTGTATCCCAGAACCTCCAGAAGTTGAATCAACACCTGCACCTGGGGGGCATCATCATCCACCACAAGAATGCGTTCGGTTCCATGCGGAAGACTTCCCGCTCGGGCAGTCTCGCCCGGAGCCCGCGAAATGGGAATATAAACGATGAAACTAGAGCCCTGTCCAGGTATGGATTCCAGATCAATATAACCCTTATGATCCCGGATAATCCCGTGGACTATACTCAGGCCCAACCCGCTTCCACGCTGTTTAGACACACGCTTGGTGGTAAAAAAAGGATCAAAGATCTTGTCCCTGATTTCGACTGGAATGCCCGGCCCGGTGTCGGCAACTGTAATCTTGATATATTCGCCAATTTTCACCGCACTATAAACCCCAAACGGCACATCCAGGTAAACATTTTCAGTTTTCAGGTTCAAGATCCCAGATCCATTCATGGCATCCAGCGCGTTCTGGCAGAGGTTGTCGATGACCCGGCGTATCTGATCCCGACTGCCAGTGGCATCAAGAAGATTATCAGCCAGGTCATATTCAATGGTCACGCCCTTTGAAATAATGGGCTGCAACGCACTGACCACCTGTTCGATCACCTCATTGACGCAAAACACCTCGGTTCCAACTCGTCCCCGACGGGCCAATGCGAGAAGTTGCTGCGTCAGCCGCGACATATCCCCTGCCGTCTTTTCAATGATATCCAGATATTCCGCCACCACGGTGTTTCCCTTGATCTCATTTCGAATAAGCTCAGGGTACGCCAGCATCGGAGTCAGCAGGTTATTAAAATCATGGGCGATCTGCCCGGCCACAACACCGGCCATTTCAAGCCGTTCCGCGCGGGCCAGTTTGACTTCCGTGCTCGCAGCCACCGCAGAAGTGTCCTGCCGCTTGCCGGCTTCAATCAGGACGAGATAGGCCAACCAGACCCCTTCCGCTCCCTGCCCGACATAATTGACGATCACCTCGCACGGAACCACGGTCCCGCTACATTGGGAACACAACGCGTCCATTATCAGGGTACGCCCCAGTGGAGCTACCTTGAAAATCAAATCAATGACGACCTCATCCAGCCTGAGGATCACCTCGGAAACCATCATGGACTTAAGGCTTGAAAGCTCCTGATCCAAAAACAACAGGGCGGCATCATTGGCATCCCGGATCAGCCCTTTGGAATCGACAACCAGAGTGGGGTAAATGCTGCCATGAAAACTTGCGGGGAACGTCAAGGGCTTCGATACAGAATCCGGAGCTGCCGTTTCATCAGGATGGTTCAGGTCGCGCACACTGGCGGCCCCGGGATCTTTACATAAATTTAGTCGAATGACATCACACATCGTCGTGTTACCCCCCCCACAGTCACACGAAAAAGTACTCCCTTAAGCCGTTTCCGTCAAGTGCCCCTTGACGAGGGGAAAAGCCGTTTTGCCCGCTGAACGGTAATGGTGAGGCTGCCCCGGTTCTTCAGCACCAGGGCCATCGCACGATTCCCGATGTCCTCGCGCAGGGAAGCATCGTCGAGGAGTTCGTCAAGTACCCGTATCAGACCCTCCCCATCAGCAACCTGAATCAAGCCCCCCCCGGCCTTGAATTCATCGCTAATGTCGGCAAAGTTCTCCATATTGGGCCCGACCACAATGGGCTTGCCGCATGCCGCCGGCTCAATGATGTTCTGACCGCCGTGCTGGATCAGGCTTTTCCCTACAAAAATCACCGTAGCCACCGTGTACAGGTGTTTTAATTCACCGGTTGTGTCAACCAGCAGCACATCCGGACACGCGCTCTCCTTCTCCGTCCTTCCCTTACTCCGCTGGATAAACAGGAGCCCCCGCCGCTGAATCGCCGCCACCACCTCCTCACGCCGCTCCGCGTGGCGAGGCACCAGAACCAGTTTCAACCCGGGATGACGCTGGCGGGCCTTCTTGAAGTAATCCAAAAGAGCATCCTCTTCACCCGGCCAGGTGGAGCCTCCCAGCAAAATCAGGTCGGAAGCCGAGATTCCGGCCTCTCGCAAAATCGCAATCGCCCGCTCCACACTCCCGGGAGCCTTGAGCGCCACATCATATTTGGCGCTGCCGGTCACCAAAACACATTCCGGGGCTACCCCCAGAGCCAGATAGCGTTGCCGGTCGCGATCACCCTGAACGCAGAGGCAGTCCACCAGCCTCAATACGGGCGAGAAAAGCCAACTGAACCGCGAGTACCCCCGGAAGGAACGATCCGACATCCGTCCGTTGATCAATAACACCGGACAATTTCGCCCCTTGGCCTGGCGGAGCAGGTTGGGCCAGAACTCACATTCCGTTAACACCAGCATCACTGGCTGGATCAAATTCAGAACACGGCGGACCACCGGAAGAAAATCCAAGGGGAAATACACCAGCGCATCCTCTGGATTCAGCGACTTTTCCGCCAAAACACGAGCGGTCGAGGTGTTGACGCTCATTACAAACGCCACCTCCGGCTGATCCCGGCGCCATTCCTCCATAAATCGCAGTGCGACAAAAGTTTCGCCCACGCTCACGGCATGGATCCAAACACGCGGTCGCTTCCTGATTTTCTCCTTCAGCGCCGTATCATACAGTCCCACACGCTGGAGGAACCCCCTCGCATAACCACCCCGTCTGCACATCCTGAAAAGGAAATAGGGCAACATCAGCAGCAACATGACAGGGAAACACAAATTGTAGAGAATCCAGATCATAGGTGTCAGGCCCTCGGATGGGCATCATGATAGACTTTTTTAAGTTTTTCAACCGTTACATGAGTGTAAATCTGAGTGGTGGATAAGCTGGCGTGTCCCAGCAATTCCTGAACGCTCCGCAAATCCGCACCCGCATCCAGCATATGGGTAGCAAAGGAATGTCGCAGGGCATGGGGCGAAATATCGGGATTCAGGTTAGCGGATGCCAGATATTTTTTTAAAAGACGTTCCACAGATCGCGTCGTAAGGCGGCCTCCCCGAACATTGAGAAAAAGAGACCGGTCAGCCGGCCGACGCCGCTCAACCTCAGGCCAGAGAAGATTCCTGAGGGTCAGCGAGACCTTAAGCGCCTTGCATGCCGGGCGCCCCAGGGCGCAAAGACGCTCCTTTTTACCTTTCCCGCGAACCTGAACCATTCCACTGAGCAGGTCGACCTGGGGCTCCACCAGACTGGCAACCTCGCTGACACGGCCTCCGGTACTGTAAAGAGCCTCCAGCATGGCGGCATCGCGGAGCGCGCAGTATTCCGCCAGCATCCGCTCCCGCTCTTTTTTGGGGGGATCAGCCTCCTTCCAAAGCACCATCGGTGCCGCAAGAAGCCGGGTCACCTCAGCCGGAGACAGAAAAAGAGGAAGCTTCCTGGCCCGCTTGGGGGCTTTCAGTCCGGAAAAAGGATTAAGGCCGGTCATGCCCTCCCGTTCCATGAACTTATAGAAAGCACGCAAGCTGGACAGTTTCCGGGATGTCGTGGTGGCCTCACTGCCGCGTTTCTGAAAATCCACCAGAAAGGCGCGCGCCTTGAAGCGATCGGCCGAAGCCCAGTTGTATGGGGGCAGCGTGTCACCCGACCAGGTGAAACGCACAAATTGCGCAATATCCATGAGATATCCCGCCACGGTGTGCGGCGAGGCATTCCGTTCATGTGCCAGATGCGCAACAAACTGCGATACGCAGGCATCGTCGGTCATCATCGCCCCGCCCTTCCCGGCGCCACCCGGCGCGGGAACGTTGAGGTTGGGAACCTCCGGGGCGTCAGCCGTCTGATTCTGCTTGGGGTTCGGGGGCCGCATACTTTTTCACCATGCGTTTAAGCGCCGATTTCTGGCGCGGTGTCAGGGATTTGCGCTGGGTGTATTGCCGCGACAACGACTCAAAGAAGGTTTTATCATCGAAGGTCTTGCCACCCTTGGCCACCGCCTCTTTCCACTCCGTCACCGGCTTAAGCAGGTTCAGCATCGCCTCGCACTCGGGGTCCTCCACCTGCGGCCCCTGATCAAGACCCAGGCTGGGCTGTTTCGCCTCGAAGTCGGGAATGCGCTCAGAATATTTCAGCACCATCCGGTTCAAAACCTGAAGCTGGGCGGGTGATAATTCGCGATTCTGGTCGGCCCGCCGCTGGAGGGATTCAATAAACGACTTATCGTCGAATTTTCGGCCGCGCCGTTCAGTCGCCGGATCAAACTCAAAGCCCTTGAGCAGACCCAGTTTGGCAAGCGTTTCAGGGGAAGGCGGCTGATCAGGCGTCTCCTCCAGGAGTGAGCCAAGACCGACGGCTTTGATCATGTGCTCGACATCCGGAATCTGTTCCCGATACCGTAGCGCAATGCGCCCCACGGACTCCATCTGACGCATGGATAACGCTTTTTTACCTTCATCCAGCTGTTCCTGGATCGAATCTGAAAATTTCTTATCGCTATAAGTCCGGCGTCCACGCTTGGTCTCGGGCCCCCATGCGCTGACATGCGAAAGCGAGGCAAGAATCTGAGCCACCTTGGCGGCATCGGCGGGCGGCCCCTTGGCCAGCACCATCCACGCCTGGAAGCGGGTGTAGAAATCACGAAGCATGGTGGTCCACTCAACCTTGCCTTCCTCGATTTCGTCCAACAATTCCTCCATGCCGGCGGTGAATTTTACCCCGAACAATTCATCCAGGTGCGTCACCAGAAAGGCATTCACTTTCAGGCCAAGTTCCGTCGGCTGGACGGCCTTCTTCTCCTTGGCCACATAGCGGCGGTCATACAGGGTCCCGATCGTCGAGGCATACGTGCTGGGACGTCCGACTCCGTTTTCCTCCAGCGCCTTGATCAGCGAGGCCTCGCTGAACCGGCCCGGCGGTTGAGTTTCCTTGCGTTCCTCAAGCCACTTGAGCAACTCAAGCGCTTCGCCAATCGCCAGCGGGGGAAGCTGATCAACCTCGGCCTCCTCCTCGGCGCCGTCCTCCTTGTCAGCCTGATCCTTCTCCTTGATCTTCTTCTGCATCCCGCTGACCTTCATATATCCCGGGAATACCACCTGTGAGGCCGTTGCGCGGAAAAGATAATCAGGGACCTCGCCCTTGTTACCGGTGGTTTCCACTTCAATGGTTTTCTGCTCAATGCGGGCGGGCGCCATCTGGCTGGCAACAAATCGCTGCCAGATCAGCGAGTACATCTTGAACTCATCAGGAGAAAGATTGCTAACAAGACTCTCGGGCGTCCGGTTCACCTCGGTGGGCCGGATGGCTTCATGGGCTTCCTGGGCGGCGCCCCGGCTCTTGAAGAAGTTGGGCTTTTCGGGGAGATACTCCGCCCCATAGTTTCCGCTGATAAACTCACGGCAGGCCTTCTGGGCATCCTGGGCGATGTTGAAGGAATCGGTACGCATATAGGTGATCAATCCGGTAGGCCCCTCGCCCAGATCCACACCCTCGTACAGCTTCTGGGCAATCTTCATGGCCCGGCTCGGAGAGAAATCAAAGACCCGTGACGCCGCCTGCTGCAGACTGCTGGTGATGTACGGAGGGAATGTCCGCTTGGATAGGTCACGCTTAATGATGTCACGGACCCGCAGGGAACGCCCCTCAAGCCCCTTGCGGATCTCTTCCGCTTTTTCAGGCGTCTTGACTTCGGCCTTTTCGCCTCCGATGCGTGCCAATCGCAGGGCGAAGGGGTCGCGGGGCGCGACCTCCTTGCGAACCTCGGCACCGAACAACCAGAACGGTTCCGGAATGAAATTACGGATCGCTTCCTCGCGCTCGCACACCAAGCGGAGCGTAACCGACTGAACACGGCCTGCGCTCAATCCGCGGCGAATCTTGCTCCACAGCAG
>JBAXMJ010000015.1:0-35415 GCA_037134355.1 bacterium
TCACCACTGTGGATGTCGGTCCTGAAGGGGGCGTGCAGGTGGGGAATGAGGTGGTTCTGATTGGGATCCAGGGTGGGGAGTCACTTTGGGCGGACGAACTTGCCCGCTGGTGCCAGACGATTCCCTACGAGATTCTCACGAGTATCCGGAGTGAACCGCGCGTGGATTCTCTTTAGAGCGGATCAGCGTTGAAGGCGCGTCGTGAGAAAGGCCTTGAACTCACTATGGATTTTGCCGTTAGTGGCCATCACTATTAGCCGGTGGGGCGCGGGTTCGGCGAGGGTTTCTGTGATCCCGCCTGCCATCTCGACAATTAATCCGGCTGCAGCGACATCCCAGGTGTAGATACCTGCCTCGAAGTAACCATCACACTGCCCAGCAGCCACCCGGCACAGATCCAGAGCGGCGGCACCCATGACGCGGGCTTTTTGGACATGATCGGCAATATCCCTGAAGAGTGTCAGTCGGGGCATTTGAGTGGTGAATTTCTGGTCGAGGCCGGTGAGCACCATGGCTTCCTTCATGGTCTTGACTCCGGAAACGGAGAGTGGCGCCCCGTTGCAACAGGCCGGTCCCCCGCGGAATGCGGTGAAGAGTTCATGGGTCGAGGGGGCGAATACGGCGCCAGCGATGGTCTTTCCCTCATGGGTGACCGCGATCGAGCAACACCACGAAGGCATGCCGTGGGTGAAGTTCACCGTCCCGTCAATGGGATCAATGATCCAAGTATAAGGAGAATTGTGAGGGTTGTCAGCCGGTTGTCCCTTGTCAGCACTCTCCTCGGCAAGGATGGCATGAAGGGGAAAGTCGGATCGGACAATTTTCCAGGCAATTTCCTGGCATTCCAGATCGAGCTTGAGTTTGACGTCATGGTCGGACACCAGAACGGTTTCTGATTTCCGGTGACGGTTTGCGAGCGCATGATTTCCGGCGGTCGTGGCGGCCTTGATGGCCGTTTCCAGCAGGAGGGCGGGGGCGATTTCAGGGGAGCGGTTCATTATTTAACTGGGATTACAATCTTCCGTGTTCCCGCCTGCATTTCCTTACTCTGCTCATATTCAGAGAACTTCATTGAAACGGTTCTGGAGATGCCGCTTTCCTGCATGGTAACTCCGTAGATAACATCGGCGGCGGCGATGGTGCGCCGGTTATGGGTGATGACGATGAACTGGGATTGCTTCAGGAAGTCGCTGAGGACAGTCACGAACCGTCCGATGTTGGATTCGTCGAGCGCGGCGTCCAATTCGTCAAGAAGACAGAAGGGGCTCGGCTTGATCATGTAAATGGAAAACAGCAGGGCCACGGCGGTCATGGTGCGCTCGCCGCCGGAAAGGAGGGAGACGCTCTGCAATCGTTTTCCCGGGGGCCTGGCAATGATGTCAATTCCGCTTTCCAGAACATCGTCCTCGGTCACCATAACCAGTTTAGCCGAGCCGCCGTTGAACAGCCGCTCGTACATGATTTGGAAGTTTTCGTTGATTTTGGCGAAGGTGACGCTGAACAGTTCTGAGGTGGTGAGATTGATTTTCTTGATCATCTCCATGAGCTGATCCTTGGCGCTAACCAGATCCTGTTGCTGGCTGGTCAGGAAGGCGTAACGTTCCTCGAGCTCCTGGTATTCCTCGATGGCGATCAGATTGACGGGGCCCATGGCCTCAATCTTGGTGCGTACCTCGGCAATGACCTTCTCATAGTCGGGTGCTGATTCCACAGGGGAGCCTTCCGCCTGTTCAGGAGCCGGGGTCTTCAGGGCTTCTTCCGGGGTGATTCCCCATTCTGTGACCAGGCGGTCGACCATATTCTGGCGGCGCATTTTATGCTCGGCGTTATTGACCTCCAGCTTGGAGCGCTGATCCCGGACTTCATCCATCAGCTCACGCTTCGCGGCGAGATCGGATTCCAGAAGGGTCAACTCCTTGACCTTATCGGTTCGCTGGCGCTTGAGGAGTTCAAGTTTCTCGGCGAGCGTGGCGGCATTGCTCTGAAGGGTGGAGAGCTGGCCTTCAGCCTCCGCGGTGGCGTGGGTGAGTTGCTCAATTGTTTTCCCGTATTGAACCAGGCCCTCGGAGCGTGACTTCACGACGGCGTCCAGTTCCGTCAGACGATGTTTAATGGGATCCATCTGGGATTCCATGTGTTCGGCCTTCTGCCGGGCCTCGGAGAAACGGAGCCGGGCCTCGGTGGCGGCGGCTTGAAGCGATGAGCGAAGTCCTTCCATCTCCTGAAGGGAATGGGTGAGGGATTCCAGCCGGTTAAGCGCCTCAGCCTGCTGGGCACGGCCGTCGCCGATTTTCTGGCTGAGTCCCTGACGTTCATCGTCGTTGCCGACCTGCTCGCGCAGTTTGTCGAGCTCGAAGGTCATGACCTGGAGTTTCTGCTTGGCCTGTCGGGCGTCGTTAGACACCACCTGGTATTCACCCTCTTTCAGGGCCGCGGAGCGGCGCTGTTCGGCGAGGAGAGTGGTGGCCTCTGTAATGGACCGGTTCAGGTCATTCAGTTCAGAGGCCAGAGTGGCGACGGCGCTGTTCCGGCGCGCTAAGCCCTGGTCAATTCCGTCAAGACCCTCGTGAAGATCAGAAAGCTGATGGCGGCGGGTCAGCGGGTTGCTGGCGCGGGTGTCGGTGCTCCAGTATTCGAAGGCCCCGTTGGCCCGAGCTACGATGCCGTCCAGCGTCACGATGGCTGCCCCGTCAGGAATGCTGGCCGGGATCTGGTCGACGGAACCGACAACAAACACATTGGTGAGGAACCGCTCGACGGCTGGTTTGGCAAAAGTGGTGCAGGTGATCAGATCAAAGAGCCGGCGCGAACCCGCTGGCGGCGTCACGGCGGCGAGAGTGGGGGACTCGGTGGAGGCGGCCAGCAAACGGGCGGCGCCTGCCTTTCGTGATTGAAGTTCCTTCAGGATGGCGAGGGCATCGGGCACATCGGCGATGACGATGGCATCGAGCCAGGCGCGAAGAACGGATTCCAAAGCGGTCCGGTATTCCGGATCCGTCTGGATATGACTGGCCAGCGCGCCGAGAACGGTCCGGGCATTGAGGCCGAGAGGATTGCTCCCATCCATGACCAAGCGGGCACCTTCCGGAAAGTCCTTGGCGGATTGTTCATCGGCCTCCAGGATTTCAATCTGGGCTTTTCTCACAGCCAGTTGTGCCTGGAGCTCGCCGCACTCCTTGCGGAGTCCGTCGATCTCGAGCGTTTTTTCATGGCGGCGTGACTGGAGTTCCTCGAGGCGGGCCTCGCGCCGCTCCAATTCCTGCTGGAGTGAGCCCAGGTGGTCAGCGATCTGTCCGAGCTGGGTTTCCGTCTCCGTCGCGCCCCGGGCGACCTGGGCGTGTTCGGCGGCCATGCGCTCGCGCTGGACGATAACGGCCTGCTGACGGGTCTCGAGCTGGCTGAGCTGGTTTTGGAGCTGGGCCAGGGTATGGTCGAGCGCCATGGCACCGGAACGCAGCGTCTGGATTTCCTTTCGCGCATTTTCCGTCCGGGTTTCGTGGGCGGTCAGCTCCGAGTTCTTAAGGGTCCATTCCTTCTCGGATTCATCGCGTTCGGCCTCGGTCTTAACCAGGCCCTCCTTGAGTTCAGCGAGGGTTTTACGCTGCTGCTCGGCCTGGGTAGAGGCGAGGACGCTGTCACGGCGGTCGCGTTCGGCAAGATTACGGAGTTCCTCAATCCGGTCACGGTTGATACGGATTAGGTCGTGGTTATGTTCCAGACGGGTCTGTGCGGTGGCGCGATCCTCGGTGGTTTCCCCGATGCTGTGCTCGATTTCCACGATGGCGTTTCGCGATTCAGCGCTCTTGGCCTCGCCCTGCTGGAGACCGGTGTGCAATTCGGTAATTTTCACGCCGAGCCCGGAGATGGTGTCCTCAAGGAGTTTCAGGTCGCCATCCATCTTTTCCAGTTTCCGGGCAGTCCAGTAAACGTCGAATTTGCGCAATTCGTCCCGCAGCTCCTTGTAGCGGCGAGCCTTGCCGGCTTGCCGCTGGAGGGATCCGATTTGTCGTTTGACTTCGCGAACCACGTCGTCGAGGCGGAGCAGGTTGGCTTCGGTCTGATCCAGTTTGCGAAGCGCTTCCTTTTTGTCGGCCTTGAAGCGGGTAATGCCACTGGCTTCCTCGAAGATTTCGCGACGGTCTTCCGGTCGGGAGCTCAGGACCTGGTCAATACGACCTTGCTCCATGAGAGAATAGGAGGAGGTTCCGATACCGGTATCCATGAACAGTCGCTGGATATCCTTGAGGCGGCAGGCGGTTTTGTTGAGGAAATACTGGCCCTCGCCAGAGCGGAAGACGCGACGGGTGACGGTGACCTCGTTGTAATCTGTGCCGAGCGTGGCTTCGCAGTCGGTGAAGGTGATGCTGACCTCCGCCATACCCACGGGCTTACGGCTATCGGTTCCGTTGAAAATGACATCTTCCATTTTGCTGCCGCGGAGTGCTTTAGCGCTGGTTTCGCCCAGCACCCAGCGGACGGCGTCGGAGACATTGCTCTTGCCGCACCCGTTGGGGCCGACGATGGAGGTCATGCCGGGCTCAAAAGACAATGTGGTGGGATTGGCGAAACTCTTGAACCCCACCATATGAAGTGATTTCAAATACACGGCATTACTCCTGCTCTGGGGTCTTTTTCGACTCCTGAAAAATGAGGCGGAAAGGTAACATGAGGGAGGGAGGGCTTCAATCAGAAATCCTAGGGCTATTTAAGGATGACGCGATAGGGGCCGCGTTGAAAGACGGAATTTTCAGAAGGCGCCGGCTTGGGCGTCATGGTGTCGGTATAAATCAACAGGCTTCCTGCCGGAGGATGGGCCCGGGGTGAAAGCGGGGTGGGCCAATATCCGGCTTTCAAGTACAGCATACTCTCGTCAACCGAAGATAAAGCGGCGGAATAAACAGTTGCAGGATTTTGTCCGCCCGCCCATTCGACTAGGGCCGACAGCGCTGGTTCAGGCGGGGCTTGAAATCGAATAGGCAAGACTGAAATAGTGAATGCCACAATCATGATGACCACGCCGGTTAGCCCCAGTTTGTTCCGGGACAACCTTCTCAGATTTCGCCAGGGCAGGGTAACCAGTCCATACCCGCTGAGAATGGCCAGCATGGGGTAGAGGGGAAGAGCATAGCGGGGACGTTTATCCGGGAACAGATTGAGGGCAACAGTCCAGATCACGAGCCAGATCAGGGCGAGGGTGAGAGCTTGACGATGATGGCGCGAAACGGATCCCCGTGTCCAGCGGATACCCCCGCACACCAGGAGAAGCATCCACGGCCAATAGGTTTTTCCCATTTCAATCGGATAATACCAGAGGGGTTGATCGTTCTGGTGACCCTGCATACGTTTAATCACTTCGTGACCAAAATATTGGTTTGTGAACGCCTCGCCGTGAAGGAAGACCATGGAGAGGTGCCAGGGTAAAGCAATGGCCAGTGTCACCATCAGGAATCCAAAGAAGTCTCGAATTCTCAGGAACTTGAAGGATGGTTCGGCGAAATACCAGCCAATGAAAATGCAGGGAACTAGAAAGGCCATGAGGGGTTTGCACAGGAGGGCTAAGCCCAGAGGGATGCCCGCCAGCCAGGCGTAATGACGGCGGCGTGTGTGGGTGGCGGTAATCCACAGGGCGACGGCAGCCAGCATGAAGAAAAGTTGCCACATATCCAGGGAGATTTCCCGAGTGCGGCGGAAAAATTCATAACTCAGGGCAAGAATGGAGCCTGCCGCCAGTGCCGTGGCGCGTCCCATGAAACGGCGTGTCATGAATACGGTCAGCAGTACGCAGCCTGCTGCCGCGAGGATAGAGGGGATACGGGCGGTGGCCAGACTGATCCCTAACAGATGGAGAAATAACCCGTGAATCCAGAAAACAAGGGGGGGTTTATTAAAGTACGGCACACTGGGGTGCTCGTGAAGTGTCCAGAACAGGCTGGGATTTTGCCAGGCCTGAAGCCCCACGGCTCCATAATGTGCCGTTTCAACCCTGAAATCACCCTGTTCCAAATGCGGCAAAGTCACCGCGAAAAGAAGCAGTAGGGGGATGATGTAAATCCAAAATGTTCGTTTCATGCGTGTTGAATGACGGGAAGATATTGCATCTGGACGCCACTTGCACTAATTTTTCACCATATGGCATGGCTTCGTATGAATTCAACGATTGAAGAGAAGGCCTTTTTCTCGCTTCTGGCGACCGTATTTTCCATCGCCTTCTCTATTGCCCTGGGTCAGTTATGTGCAGGGATCTGCCTGGTGCTGTTTATCTGCGGGATTGCTCAACGTCGGATTCAGATTCAAATACCTTCTGTATTGTTTGTTGCGGGAGGATTCATCGGTCTTGCCATTGTCCTGTCGTTTTTGGGCGGGGATATCCATGGACTTTGGCGGCGGTGCGGGAAATTATTCTGGTTTCTCACTCTGATTCCCGTGACGGCCTCGTTACTGGTTCAGCCGGAACGTGCCCGGAAGCTCCTTGTGGCGTTTCTTATGGGTTGCGCTGTTCTGGGGCTCAAGGATTTAGTGGTTTACCCGATGATGGCATGGCGGAATCCGGTTCCAGACTTCCTGACGTCCTTGATCGACAAAGGATCCATGACTGACGGTCAGATGCTGATGGTGGGTGTAGTCGGATCCACATTCCTTGCGTCCGCCCTGATCCGGGCAGGGCAAAGGGTGCCCTGGTGGGGATGGGGCCTGCTGCTGGCGCAGGTGTTGGGGCTTCTGATTAATTTCAAGCGTGGATCCTGGTTCTGCGCCATGATTTTGGTTGGAATTGCTTTTGTGATGCATTTGCGTTGGCGTGCGTGGTGCTTGGGTCTGGTGATCATCATCGGAGTGTTCTTGCTGCCCCCGGTCCAGTCCCGGTTAGGCCAGTTGAATCGGGAGTTTAATGTGGAAGGCGGAGGACGACTTGCCATGTGGGTGAAAATCGCGCCTGAATTGGTTCGGGAACATCCCTGGGGTGTGGGCTATGGATGCCTGACCAACGACATGATGCGTAAGGTGTTTCCCCGTGTTGAGCATAACCGCAATCATCTTCATTCCAACCTGATCCAGATCCTTGTGGAAACCGGATGGGTCGGTTTGGCTCTTTACCTCATCTGGATGTGCAAGTCGTTTTGGGACGGGATTGTCTGGATGGCCCGGGTAAAGGGAGCTTCCATTCTCGAGAGGGCAAATGCCGCCGTGGTTACCCTGATGTTGGCAGGCCTGCTGTTGAACGGTTTAGTGGAATATAATTTCGGGGATACGGAGATTATCTTCATCTACGCAATACTGATGGGGATGGTCGCTGCGGGGGCACGCCTCCCAGTTCGGAACAATTAATGTAAGTCGGTTGACTCTCTTTCACGCAGGCCGGGGATAACCCTTATCGCACCCCATAGGAGAGGCGGGATGGCGGCTAGCAGAACCCAGGATGGGCCACCCACAAATTGCCAGAATACATGGGCGGTGTGCAGAAATGAAATTCGAAAACTGCCCGGGGGTAAGGTTATGCTGGCCCAAGCGAGAGCCGTTCCGGTCAGAATCCAGATCCATCCCGGTTTCGGGAAAGACTTTACCATCATGGCCGCACCCAGCATGGGCAGAGGTGCTAGCATGAGAAGATGACGGGAGTTAGTCTGGGGACTGAAGATAAGTGCCAGAGCGATCAGGATTGCCCATTCAAGGGCAATCAAGGCTTTCCAAGGTTGCTGCTGCTGTTGGGCCGCGTCGGGCCAATGTAATCGAGGAATGCCTCCCCGGCGATAGACCCATGCCCCGAAAATGATGATTGTCAGAAAAATCATTGCCACGGCGGTCCAGGCCAAGGTTTCATGGCCGGGGCCAGCCATTCTGACAATGCCGCTGGGTAGTGAAACACTGTAGGAGGCCGTCACATCTTTAATCTGTGCCTTTTGTTCGACACCGGTCTGCACCCCCAGAAGGGAAAGGAAACCGCCCGATGACTGTGCCAGGTATTGCAGATTTGTTTTCCATCCGATCACCGCTGACGGCAATAATCCAAATAGGATGGTGGACACAACCATTGAAGCAGCAGCCCTGTAACGCCGCCTGAAGAGCAGGTAGGGTAGCATAATGATGGGGAAGGCCTTGATATTTATTGCCAGGCCAAGGGCGGCTCCCGCCCAGAGTGGGTGGCGGTCAAGCCACCGCAGCGCAAGAATGAAGAGGAATAGCAACAGGGAGTTGACTTGAAACATCTGCAGATCGGATTTGATCCGGTCTTCCATGACTGCAAAGGAAATGAGGAAAGTGATCGCAAACAGCAGGGGCGTGACCGGAACGTCGAGTCGGCGCATGATTTCCCGGACTCCCCAAAAGAAGGACAGCAAGATGGCGGCGACCATGACCGGCACGTAGGTCATAGCGGCGGTATTGGCCGGAAGAGATGCCAGTGGCATGCAGAGTGTCGCAAAGAGAGGCGGGTAGATATAGGGCCTTTCCGCGAAGACGTACGGGTCATTGTGTTCGCAGAGCGCCTTGGCGGCGACATAGTAGGCTTGGAAATCACAGTGGTCGCCACGGGCCGCTTTTTTAAAGGCGTGAGCCGTGAAGGCAAGCATCATGATGCTGATGACAAGAGTGATCAGAAGGATCCATTTAGTGGGAGAATTGTTGGTTTTTTTCATGCCGTTTAACCTTATGATTGAGGCTAGAGAGTAGTGGTCGAATAGCGTGATGTCGATGGCATTTCTGCGAAGTATCAATGGAGTTTCACCTTGACGGTTCTTCTTGCTCCGATGATTATGAATTCAATTTTTATTGGGCACTTATGAAAGTATTACTCGTGGCAGGGGTTGGCGAGCGGCCGGAAGCGCATCTTTTTCCGGAACTGGCGGCCAGGGGCGTGCAGGTTAAACTCCTTTGCGACACCACATCCCCTTACTTTGATCCCCTGAAGGAATCGGGTTTCCCGATGACCCATTTTGTCATGAAGGCCCGGATTGATCCAGCGGCGATTCGAGTCCTCTGGCGGACACTGCGGGCGGATTCTTATGATATTTTGCACGCATTCAATAGCCGGGCACTTTCAAATGGCTTGATCGCCTCTATGGGCATGAATATCAAACGCATCGGGTTTTGTGGCACCATGGGGCATCTCAAACGGTGGGATCCCTCCGCCCGCCTGGCTGTGCTGAGCCCGCGTGCCGACCGGATTGTATGTGTCTCCAAAGCGGTCATGAATTATCTTCGTGGACTGGGCGTTCCCGATAGTCGACTTCTCACGATTTACGCCGGCCACGATCCGTCCTGGTTTGTTCCAGCACCCCGCTCGGCACTGAGGGAATTCGGCATTCCGGACAATGCCGTGGTGATCGCCTGTACCGCGAAAGCCCGTCCGATCAAGGGGGTTCCCATCCTTATGCAGGCGGTTCGCCGTCTGGCGGCTGATCTCCCCATTCATGTTCTTCTGATCGGACAGAATGAGGATTCTGAAATCAGCGAGCTTCTGGATGATCCCGTGTTGCGAGAGAGAATCCACCTGACTGGTTTTCGAATGGATGCGCCGGCACTGATGGGGGCCTCCGACCTGTTTGTGATGCCGACGCTCAGGAATGAAGGACTATCCAAGGCCGTCGCTGAGGCGATGTGCTTGGGGGTGCCCTCTATCATCTCGTCTGTTGGAGGAATGGTGGAACTTGTGGAGGATGGCAAGACTGGAATGATAGTTTCTCCGAGCGATCCTCTGGCGTTGGCTGAGGCAATAACGAAATATGCCCGCGACCCATTGATGCGCAAACAGCATGGCGCTTCCGCCCGCGACCGTCTGCTCAAGTCTTTTTCATTCACGCAAATGGCAGACCAGACGGTGGCGATGTATCGTTCTCTTGTCGCGTAAAGTTATTCGGTACCACAGTCAATGAAAGCTCCAGGAAAACATCGATACGCTGTGCCCTTATTGACGGTGGCGTTGGTCTTGGTTGTGGCGGTGTTCGTCTTTCCCCATGACGCGCAGATATACCGTGCCATGCAGACATTCTCCGGCCGGGCTGGAAAGTTCCATGTCATCAGGGAAATCCTGGAGATGTTTCGTCCCTTCGGGCAGGCGGATGTCATTCTGGTGATTGCAGCTGGCATGGGGCTGTGCGGAGCGCGCCGCCGCGCCCTGCATATCATGCTGGCGCTTGCAGTGATGAGTCTCCTTATCTGGCCGGTCAAGGTTGGGGTTGGTCGGGAGCGCCCCGCCTTCAAGAACTTTCAGTCGTTCCCCAGCGGGGATGTTGCCACGGCGGCCGCATTTGTGACGCCGCTGGTAGGCTTATCTTCCTGGATGGCGCCTGCCGCGGCCTTTGTGACCGGGGGAGTTGCTCTGGAACGGGTATACTATGGCCGCCACTATGCCAGCGATGCTCTGGCGGGGGCCGGATTTGGAGTTTTGTCCGCCGTCATGGTCATGGCTATTCTTCGACGGTGGCGGTGGCGCCCCAAACGGTACTGGTTCGCCCTGGCGGGACTTTCCCTTATGGCGACCCTATTGATTGCCAGCCTCCTGCGTTCCCGCGGGGCACCCTATCTTTTCGATGTGCTCCGTGTCTGGGGGCCTTTTGGTGCCTTCCTCATTTCGGCACGCTTAATCCCGGGTTTGATCCGGAAACGCAGAATGAAGACCGGTCTCCCTTTGCGACAAACTTCTTCCGGTGGAGTCAGGTTTCAAATGTTGCTGGTCGCCAGCATCGCGGGAGGCTTCATGCTTCTGGTCACCCCTTGGTTTATGTCCGTCTTTGGACTGCGCCTCCCCCTTATGGCTATGGGGCTGATTGCTCTGGCCATGGCCCGTAGCGTGTGGAGGTTGAACCGGAATAAGCGAGGGGAGGCCATCCCGGCCATGGTGATCATGAGCCTGGTGTGTATGCTCCTGTCGACAGGACTTGCGCTCATTCCCGCCTTTCTCGCTTATCGGGATTCAGTGCTGACTTTCTAGATACGGTTCTTGCGTCTTGACTCCATTACATCTGGAAAGTAGTTTGCTAAAAAGTGATTTCGAGGCGATGAGCCGGGAAGTATTTCAACAATGATGGCGGGTGAGGTTCTTTTCATAATCAATGGGCTGGGAATGGGGAACAGTACCCGGTGCCATGCCATCATGGAGCATCTCATGGATCAGGGGGTCCGGATTCATGTGCTCACATCGGGAAACGGGCTCATGTATTTCTCAGGCGTCAAGGGCATTGCCTCGCTGACTCCAATGGAGTCTTTTTTTTATTCGGGCAAAAACGGTGGGGTGAGCGGGTGGCGTACTTTCGCTTCTGTTCACGCGTTATATGGCCGCGCAACGGTCAAAAAGCGTCAACTTGAGGACTTCCTTCAGAAACATCACGTTGATGTGGCCGTGGTTGATTCGGAATACATCACCTCGCCGTTGCGTCGCCGGAAAATCCCCGTCATCGGACTGAACAACGCCGATGTGGTGGTCTCGGAATACTTGAAGTTGAAAAATCCGCCTTTCGAAATCCGCAGCCATTTCTGGCTCGTTGAATTTACGGATTACCTGTTCCATAGGTTTTTCTGCAATTGGGTGATTAGCCCTTCCGCCGTTGCCGGAGAGGTCCGTCATTCTCGTATCCGGCGCGTGGGGCTTATTGTCCGCCGTTCGGTCCTCAACGTGCTTCCCGCAGTGTCTCCGGCCACAGTGCAGCCCGCTGAGATGAAGTCCATGGTTTTTTTGTTGAGCGGCTCCGTGCACGCCTCCCGGATCGAGATGGGAGATGGGAAATTTGCGTTCCCGGTTGATGTGGTCGGGCGGGAGGGTGAGAACATCGGGGATGTGACGTATCGTGGACGGATGATGGACAACATCGCGTATCTTCAAAAGGCTGACGCCATGGTCATCAATGGCGGCTTTTCAGCCGTCAGCGAGGCCATGGCGCTCGGGAAAATCACTTTTGTCATTCCCGTCCCCGGCCATGCGGAACAGCACATCAATGCCCGGGTTCTGGCTGACATGGGATATGGCTATGTCGTCAAGGAAGACGAAGTAGTGGCCAAGCTCAAGGAGTTGTGCCGCGTCAACCGGTGGGATGGCATGAAGCCCCGTCAACCCACCTTGGGAATTCAGGGTGCTCGTGAAGCCGCGGATATCATCATTGGGGTTGTTCGCCAACGGGCCGCCCCGGTCTGACGGAGTGTCCCTATGATCGTGTGTGCCGATGATTTCGGGTTGTCCGCTGACATTGATCGCGCCATTCTTCATCTTGCGGAAAACGGCAGGATTTCAGCGGTGTCCTGCATGGTGGCCCTAGGCCATTTCGATCGGGTAGCGTTTTCAAAATTGCTCCGTCTGAGTGATCGGGTGGATATTGGACTCCATCTGACCCTCACGGATATTCCTCCACTCCATCCTTTGTCCGGAGTGCCTTCGCTTCTTCGCCCTTCTGGTGCTTTTCATCCCATGGGTGTTTTGCTGCGGCGGGGAGTGCTGGGGCGGATAACCCCTGGTGATGTGGCTCGTGAAACACAAAGCCAGTATGATCGCTTCATTCAGTTTGCTGGACGTCCTCCGGAGTATCTGGACAGTCATCTCCACGTTCATCAATTTCCGGGAGTCCGGCAGGGTATCCTGAATTTTCTGGATGACATGGAGCCTGGCTCGCTGCCTTATATTCGGAATTCCGGTATGTCCATTGGAAAGATCATCCGGCAGGGCGTCTCCCCCCTGAAGTGCCTGGCCATCGGTTGTCCCGGGAGCTATTTCCGTAAGGCCCTACAGAAGCGGGGAGTGAGGACCAATAGCGGTTTTGCGGGAGTCTATGCCTATGATGGATATCGCGCCTACCCGGGTTGTCTCAAGCGTTTCCTTGAATGCATGGAAAGCCGGAATGGGATATTAATGACCCACCCCGGAGAGAACGAAGCCTGGCGGGAATGCGAATACAAGACTCTGCTTGAGTCTTCCACCCTGCCCGGCTTGGTCAACCGTATTGGTGGATAAGGCGTTATTCTTTTGGTGCGAGCCGCTTTTTTCTGAAAAAATCCTGCAACATGGCCCGGCATGGTTCTTCCAGAATTCCCTGAATGATTTCAGGCCGGTGGTTGAGTTGAGGGTGATTCAGGATGTTAAACACAGAGACGGCACCGCCCCGCTTGGGATCCGGCACCCCGAAGACCACCACCGGAATACGAGCCAGCACAATGGCCCCCGCGCACATGGGGCAGGGCTCCTTGGTGACATAGAGAAGGGTATCGGTCAGACGCCAGTCGCCCACCGCCGAGGCCGCCTGGGTAATGGCGATCATCTCCGCATGAGCCGTGGGATCCTTGAGCAATTCTGTCTGGTTGTGCGCCCGGCCGATCACGGCCCCATCCTTGACGATGATGGCTCCGACCGGCACTTCGTCGGCATCTGCGGAGCGCTGGGCCTCCCGCAGCGCCAATTGCATGAAGTGCTCGTGGCCGTGTTCCATCATGGCAGCGCCGGCGGTTTTCAGAACGCGGTCATCTCGTCGTAGAACTTGACGATGTCGTGGGTGTTGCCGCTTTCCATGAACTGAATGGCCTCGCGCGGGTGGCGGTTCAGGATGCCGCTGATCATGTAGGGAATGCTGTAGCCCCAGAAGAAGTCCTTGCGAAGGGGCTCAATGGTTTCCTGGATGCATTGCAGCAGCGGACGGATGCGGTACTTCGGGTTGTGAAGAAACCCGAGCAGAAGTTCCATCTGGCAATTGCCCGCGCCGCGGCCAAGGCCCGCCAGGCTGGCGTCGAGATAATTGGCCCCGCAGATGATCGCCTCAATGGTGTTGGCATAGGCCAGTTGGCAGTTGTTGTGGGTGTGGATTCCAATCTGCTGGTCTCCGGCTTTGGCGAACTTCTTGAACTTGTTCATTAACGCCCGGATCTGCTCACTATAGAGCGTGCCGAAACTGTCCACGAGGTAAACAATATCCACATCCGACTGGCAAAGGGCTTCCAGGGCGCCATCCAGTTCATACTCCGGAACAGTGGAGATGGCCATCAGGTTCACCGTGGTCTCATAGCCCTTTTCATGGGCGTCTTTAATCATCTCCAGCGCCATGGGGATCTGGTGGACATAGGTGGCGACGCGGATCATGTCGATCACGCTCTTGTCGCGGGGGAGGATGTCGGTCTTATAATCAGTGCGCTCGGCATCGGCCATGACGGAGAGCTTGAGATCGCCCTTTTTGTCGCCGACAATCTGCCTGAGGACATCCTCATCGCAGAATTTCCACAGACCGTTTTCCGTCTGGGAGAAAACCTTCTTGGATCCCTTGTAGCCGAGTTCCATGTAGTCAACGCCGGCCGCGCAGCAGGTCTGGTACACCTTCTTGACTAAATCGATATCGAATTTGTGGTCGTTCATCAATCCGCCATCGCGGATTGTTACGTCCATGACCTTGATTTCAGGACGGAATGAAACCCACCCTTTGCTTCCGATTGCCTGTTCACTGGCTGTCATAAGTACCTCTTTCTGGATAAAAGGGACGTATTGAGTCCATTTTGCGTCAATTTGTCAATCCGGATCAGCAATTCGCATTATGACAGCTGGGCGATGTCAAAGACCGGCTAAAGCCGGTACACCAACGCCGGAATGTGATGGTTTCATCCCGTTGGTGTACCGCCTTCAGGGCGGTCTTCGGCCATAATGAGAATTGCTGAATCCAGATTGATTCCGGAACCATCGCGAGAAGAATGCGAATGGGGGACTACGGTGCCCTATGGGGGTGAAGTGGGTGGTCGGATTGATGAGAATACGACGCAAACTTTCTGCCGGTTTTTCCCGGTCGAATTCCGCCATGGCCGTCATTCCGCAGGTTCCAATCCAGCGCTCTTCGCCTGCTATGGGTAGGGGGTCGGAGCCACCAATGATCTTGTAGCCAAGCCGGGTAGCCATTGTCATGAGGTTCGGTAACGGCCAGAAGATGGGGCGAAGACCGGTGTCGCCGATGAGGAAACTTCCAGCCGGTTGCGTTTCAATCAGGGTCTGGATCCGCTTGCCGCGGCCGAAAAACCATTTTCCAGGCGACCAACTGAGAACCGGCACGGCATTTTGGGCCCGGATCGCCTGTAGCGTATCTTCCGCAGACAGGCCATTCTTAACCGAAATATCCATGCCCAGTGCCAGAATCTCCAGCTTTTCGGAAGTCACAATCTGACGTCCTGCAATGAGATACCCCATGATTTCGTCGTGCTTCAAGATGGTGATCGCGCCCGCATCCGGGCCGGCCACCAGTGTGAAAGGGTCGTAATGGCAAGCTTCCCCGCGTTGGAAAATCTCCTGATAAAACCGGCATGACTGGCTTTCCGTCAGTAGGCCAATGAATACAGCGCTCGCCTCGCCGGATGGGGATGTGAGTCTACCCAGATTGTCCAGCAGACTGTTTATAGCCCGTTCCACATCGTATCGGGGATACAGATGCAGATGTCCATCTATTACGAGTTGCGTGAGCGGTGATGCCATGGGAGAGGTTATAGGCTACCCGGCGGGCATGATCAATTCAAACTCCAATCCTTTTTGCGACCTTGACGGGGGCGGCTTCCGGCCTGTTTAATAGATAGCTACATGAGTGATCATCGTAAATCAGCAGGAGTGGTGGGTTTGGCCGTGATGGGATCCCGGATTCTGGGGCTTGTCCGCGAACAGGTTTTTGCTGCCATGTTCGGAACTGGAAAATGCCTGGATGCGTTTCTGGCGGCGTTTCAGATTCCCAACTTGCTTCGCGATCTGTTTGCGGAAGGCGCCCTGTCAACGGCGTTCACCACGACATTCACAAAAACTCTCGAAAAGGAGGGGGAGCCCCCGGCCTGGCATCTTGCCAGCCTGTTGTTCAGCGCCATGCTCGTGATCATGGGCGGGATTTGCGTGGTCGGTATTGCGGCCAGTCCGCTCCTGGTTCAAATCACGAATTTCGGCTTTCACGAGGTTCCGGGAAAATTTGAGCTGACCGTTGCACTGACCCGGATTCTCTTCCCTTTCATCATGCTGGTTTCGCTCGCATCGGTGGTGATGGGCATTCTCAATGCCCGTTTTATTTTCGGCCTGCCCGCATCGGCCTCAACGGTGTTCAATATTGTTTCCGTTGTCGGCGGCGTGCTGCTGGCCTTTGTTTTTGACCCGCAGGCGAACTGGCGGCATCCTAACTTTTCCGAGCGCGCGTTGTATGGCGTGACGCTGGGTGTCATGCTGGGTGGACTGGCTCAGTTGGGGATGCAACTCCCTTCGCTCTGGAAGCTTGGATTCCGGTTCCGCTGGACCCTTGATTTCAGCAATCCCCGCCTGCGCCAGGTCTGGGCGCTGGCCTGGCCGAGTATGATTGCCGGTGCTGCCGTTCAGGTTAATGTTCTGGTTAACGGGATGTTTGCCTCGGAAATCAACGGAGCGCGCGGCTGGTTGAACTGCGCCTTCCGCCTGATGCAGTTTCCTATCGGGGTGTTCGGGGTCGCCATTGCGACCGTCACCCTTCCGGCCGTGGCGCGCCTGCATGCCCGTTCCGATATGAGTGGAGTCGGCAAGACCATTGAAGAGTCCCTGCGACTGGCGTTCTTCCTGACAATCCCGGCAACGGTGGGGTTAGTGGTACTGGCTCCCGATATCATTCGTGTCATTTATGAGCACGGCAAATTTAATTCAGCTGACACATTTCTGACCGCTGATGCCCTTCGTGCCTTTTCCATCGGACTGTCTGGCTATGCCGCGATCAAAGTTCTTACTCCCTGTTTTTTTGCGCTCGACCGGCGTCGGACGCCGCTGATGGTCAGCCTTGTGGGAATTGGGCTCAATCTGGTGATGAACTTCACACTGGTGAAGTATTTCCACTTGGGACATGTGGGTCTTGCGGCCAGCACGGGCTGTCTGGCGCTGGTGAACTTTCTGCAATTGGCCCTGTATCTCAGGACCGATGTGAATTACGGCAGTTGGCGACGCTGGTTCCGCTATGCATTGGCGATCGGTTTTCCCGCTCTGGCCTGTGGTGTGGTGGTTTTGAATCTGAAGCATTGGCTGGCCGGGTTCGGTCAGACGTTCCCCTGGCTGGTTGGGGCATTGGCCGCCGAGATTGCCTTGGGCGGACTGGTTTATGTCGGACTGACCTGGGTTTTCCGGGTGCATGAAACCCATACCCTGGCGAATCTGTTGCGCCGGAAGGTCCGTGGAGAATGACGAAGCCACTGATTCATGGACTCTCGCGACTTGAATTGGGTGAAGCCTGCAAGGCGCTGGGGTTGCCTGCCTATCGCGCAGGCCAGATCTGGACATGGCTTTATGGACAACGCGTGAGCGATTGGGTGGAGATGAAAAATCTTCCGGCTACCCTGCGCGAAGCCTTGGCATGCCAATTCGACATCGTGTCCGTCCTAAACCAGAAACTTGAAGGGCCTCCCCATGGGACAAGGAAAATTCTCGTGGGGCTCCGCGATGGGGAATGCGTGGAGGAAGTGCTGATTCCGGCCGGGGATCATCGGACCGTCTGCGTGTCCAGTCAGGTCGGCTGCCGGTTCGCCTGCGCTTTCTGCGCCAGCGGGAAGGGCGGCTATGTCCGGAACCTTGAAGCCGGCGAGATTGTCGGCCAGGTCTTGCTCGCGTGGAAGGACTACGGCGATCGCCCCTCTAATATTGTTTTCATGGGAATGGGCGAACCCTTTGACAACACTGACGCTGTGCTCAAGACGATCCGTATCCTGAATGATTCTGAGGGGATTAATATCGGCGCACGCCACATGACGGTGAGCACAAGCGGGGTCATTCCCGGTATCGAGCGATTGGCGGGCGAGGGGATTCAAGTCGAATTGTCTGTCTCGTTGCATGCGGCCGATGATGCGCTGAGAAGTCGTCTGATGCCGGTTAACCGGAAGTATCCGCTGACGGAACTTTTGGCGGCCTGCAAGCGATACGTCGCTACAACGAACCGGATCATCACGTTTGAATATACCCTTATCCGGGGGGTGAATGATAGTCGTCCGCAAGCGTTGGCGCTGGCGAAGCTAATTCGCCCGATTTCCGGTCGCGTCAATCTGATCCCCTTGAGTCCGGTGGAGGGGTTTGAGGGACAGGCGCCGACTGCTGGAACGGCAGAGATGTTCATTGAGGTGCTTGGCAAGGCCGGGATCAACGCCACCACGCGGCTCTCGAAAGGAACGACGATTGATGCGGCCTGCGGCCAGTTGCGGATGAGGGCGGGCGGGGGAGACTCCAGGAAGACACTAGAATGAAGATAACGACACAAACGAGTTCACGGGCGGTGGCGGCGGGTATGATTGCGCAATGGATGGAAACCGGGGATTTTCCGGACCGGATGATGACCCGTGTGCATTCCAACCGGGGCTTCATCATGGAAGTCACCTACGGGGTGGTCAAGTGGAAGCGAGAACTGGAATGGGTATTGAAGCAATGCATGAAGCAGTTGCCCGCCATTCCTTTGCGCGCCCATTTGATGGTTGGGCTTTATCAGTTTCTTCACATGGACACAGTGGAATCCTATGCCGCGGTGAATGAAACGGTAGAGGCAGTCAAAGCGGAGTTTGGCCAGGAAGAGGTCAACTTTACCAATGGCGTCCTGCGGCGCGTTCTGCGGGAGAAGCCTCTTGTTCTTGCCGCCCTGAAGGCACAGCCTGCGGGAGTCCGTTTGTCGCACCCGGAAATTCTGATCAAGCGCTGGACAGCCACCTTTAGCGAGTCGGAGGCCGTGGCGTTGTGCGAGTGGAACAATACCCGGGCGGCTGTCACGCTCCGGCTGAACACGAACCGCATCCAGATGGCGGATTTCCGGGACAGGCTGGCCTCCGAAGGGATCAGGATTGAGCCCCATGGGTTTGATCCGGCTCGGTTCTGTACTCTGGCGCGCGGAGTCAGCGTGGAAGATATTCCGGGATTTGAGGACGGCTGGTTCATGGCCCAGGATCCCTCTACGATCATGGCGGTGGAGCTGCTGGATCCAAAACCCCAGGAGCGTATCCTTGATGCCTGTGCGGCGCCGGGGGGCAAGACCGTGGCCATTGCCGAACGTATGGGCGGGGGTGGAACCCTGACCGCCATGGATATCCATGCCGACCGGATGGGATTCCTGACCGACAACCTGGCCCGGATGAATCTGGAAGGAGTGCGGGTTATTGAAGGTGATATGGCCGCCTGTAGCCGGGGTGGGGTTGGTGTTCCCGAACTGGCCGGTCTCTTGTTTGACGGCATTCTGATCGATGTGCCCTGCACGAATACCGGGGTGCTGAGGCGGCGGGCGGATGCACGCTGGCGGTTTTCGCCCGAGCGGCTGGCTAAAGTTTGCGAAACCCAGCGGGCCATCCTGAATGGGGCGGCCGAACGGGTTCGGGTCGGGGGCCGGATTGTCTACAGCACCTGCAGTCTGGAGACCGAGGAGGATGAGGGGATGGTCTCATCCTGGCTCAAGGATCATCCCGGCTTCACGCAGGTTTCCGAACGAAAGCTTTTTCCGCCCCGTGACGCCGTCGATGGCGCCTTCGCCGCCGTGCTGAAACGAACGGCATAATGGAGTTTCGGTCTTGTCTTATCGTCTTGTTTTGAGCCGATAGAAATAACCGGGAGTGGCGTTTTGGACATTGTCCGTGTGAACATTGTCGGGGGGTGTTGCCGTAATGCAGTTTACCAGAGGGAAAAACCCGTCCTGCGAAAGATTCGTGGCACGTTCCAGCGTATATATCTGATTGGACGAACTGTTCCACTGAATCACAAAACCTGTTCCGACAATCTGAACAGTCCCCTTTATCGCAAAAACCGAGGCAGGATTCGACGGACTCGTTCCAGCCAGATACTCATTCCAGTCACTCATTCCATCGCCATCGGAATCCCCATCTCTGAGCACAGTGTAAACATTTGTCACCGCTGTCGCAGCGTCATAATTCCCATCCCCACCCTGACTTGCCACAATTTCCGCCGAACCATGAGAGGTGAAGAAAAGATCAGTTCCGGAAACTGTCGCCCATAGGGCATCGGATGCAAAACTCACAATCAGGCCACTTGAGGCGGTTGCACTCAAAGATAACGAATTGGACTCCACGAATACAGAGCCACTGACGGGCAAGAATTGTGTGATGGTTTGACTCGCCTTTTGAATGATCAAATGAAGCACGATATCCTGAGGGGCATTGGTGGCTGTGGGCGCAAACACACGATTGGTGATGGAATAGACACCGGCGGTCAGTCCCGCCATACTCACCACGCCACTGACCGCGACACTCGCCCCGGCCTCCACACGCCCTGTGGATGGACTCGAGGAAAACCATGTGCCTTCACCATCGGTCACCCCATTGGAGAAAACAAAGCCTGCAACTCCAGTGTTGGTAATGACAAATGCTTGAGGAAGGGGATCGGGCCCGCCATAAGTGCCGGTGTAAGTAAGTTGGTCAGGCATCACTCCAATGACGCCAGCGTTAGACCCCGCATCATCATCCGTGATCGTGGCTGTCACCCGCTGTGTGCCGCTTTCCGTACCATTGACTACCGTGTCGATATCCACCACCACCGTCTCATTCGCTTCGTCCAGTACGTCCTGTGCCGCTGTCAGCGTAATGGAACTACTAATGCTGCCTGCCGGAATCGTGATACTGGTTCCCGACCTGGTATAATCGCTTGCCAGGGTCGCCGTTCCAGAGAACGCTAGGTTCACTGTTACGGGAACCCAGTAAGCCGAGGACAAGGTTGCCGTCACTGTGGCCACGCCCCCTGCCTCGGCCAGTGGGCTCCCTGTCAAACTCAACGTCACTGTAGGCGGATTCCGATAGGCTGAAATCACTCCCTTGATTTCGCGGAGCGTGCGGGCATTATCCCCGTCCACCGCATTTCCGACCGCCGCACCCAGATGCTGGATGGCCGGGTTCGAAAAATAAGCCACCTGGGTTCGAGCAATACCATCAGCAAAATATGACTTATTTTCATAGGTCATCACGGAACAGTAGTTGCCGTTGTCGCTTCCCTTCCAAAGCCAACCCGCGGAATAAGAGTACAGTCCCGGGCCGGGTTGAAAGTTCTGAATCTTAGAGTGATGACACCCCATATTATGGCCCATTTCGTGAACCATTGTAAATGTCCAGGAGGTCTGTTGCACACGATTCAAACAATAAGCCCAGGTGGGCTGCCCGTTGATGTCGTTTAACAGGTAGCCCAGGCCGCCCACATCCTCACATTGCACGAAAAGGGAAACCAGATCGGCCCGATACAGATCCCGCAGACCTTGAACCGCGTCCATATATCCGTCGCTTCCATTTTGAAGGCGGGTAAGATTCGTATAGCTATTGGCGTCTTCCGTGTAGGCAATTTCCTCACTATGAACCAGATTGAGGGAGAGAAACGTGCTGCTGTTGTCGAGCGCAAGTTGGGCTTTCGCCATAGCCTGCGCGATGACATTGGCGATGCCGCCGCCACTGGCGTCAGCCCATTGCCGCGCCAAAGGGGTATAGACAATCAGCACATCAACCGTCACGGGATCCAGCGGGCCGCTCTGGGGCGAAACAGTGGCGTGCGAGGGTTGGCTGAGCGATGATGGCGCGGGCACGGGGACGAGTGACGGGCCGCCCTCTAAATTCTCAACACGGGTCAAATCCACATCCACAAGACGATAGACTGTGCTTCCGACTTCATTCTGGATCGCGAATCGTTTTTTCTGTTCCGGGATCTCGACTGCACACACGGTTCGCCCGTCCGAGGTGGTGAGGATCAATGTCCCCAGAGGATAACCGTCAATTCGTCCGCGTGTCGTGACGGTTCCATTCACATTTTCGGTCACGCGATCCACGCGCGCTGTATAAATGGCATCGGGGAAAAACTCCAGCCTCAACGCGACTCCGTCTTGCGCCATTTCCTGAGTCATCATGGGCAAATACAGATCCACAGACCGCGATCTCAACGCCGGGAGAAACCCGGACGGAAGTGCGCCTTGATTCGCCAGGCTGGGTTCTCCCTGAGATGAGAATAAATTGATAAGAAGTCCAGACAGGGGTTGGGGCTGGCTTTTAGTGGCAGCGGCCCAACCAAACAGGGGCGGCAAGATAAATGCCAACATTATGGAAATGCTATAACGTAAACGGGCTTTTCTGCTCTGCCCAAAAAATTCCCCTGTTTTGGGGTCGTTATGGAGCGCCATCTTCAAGGCATCATTATGTCTGAAACTTGATAAAAGAACAAGGTGTCCGTCATTGACACTCAGGCATGCAATCTGTATCCATGAATAAATCTGGAGACCGAGGAGGACGAGGCGCTGGCGTCATTCCAGCCCAAGGATCATCCCGGCTTCATGCATTGATGATGGAAAATAGGTCTTTAATAGAAAGGGTAAGGGTATGTTTCGATTGATTCGTAATGGGCTGATGTTTGGCTGCGTCCTGTTGATTTCGGCGTGTGTTTCAAACCCTCCTTTCAGTGTACCGATCATGCCGGTGCCGGTGACCTTGGATGCGGTGTTCATGGATCACATGGTTCTGCAGCGCGGGATGCCTGTTCATATCTGGGGTAAGGCCAATCCCGGTGAGCCGGTAAAGGTTTTGTTTGCCGGTGAGATGGTGCGTGCCATGGCGGATACCACGGGAAACTGGTCGGCCATGCTTCCCTCACTGAAAGCCAGTGCCGAGCCGCGTAAACTGGTGGTTCAGGGGCACAATGAGGCGTCGGTCGAGGATATTCTAGTGGGCGAAGTGTGGCTCTGCTCCGGACAGTCCAGTATGGAGTGGGGTCTGCTGGGTGTGTCTTCAGGAAAGAAAGACTGCGAGGAAGCCAATCTTTCCCTGATAAGACTTTTCTCTGTCGACAAGATTCAGACCAATTGTCCTCTGGCCGCGTTCAAGGGAACCAAGGGCTGGGTCGCGTGCTCGCCGGAAACCCTCCTGCTGGTGGGAACACATTCGGGATCATTCTCGGCGACGGCGTTCTATTTCGGTCGGGATCTGCAGGCCAAGCTGGGTGTGCCGGTCGGCCTGATTCAGTCGGCCTGGGGTGGAAGCGCGATTGAACCGTGGACTCCCCAGAAGAAGTCTGGAAACAAAGGCGGATTTATGTACAACGCGATGATTGCGCCTATGACGCCGATGACGATCCGGGGTGCCATCTGGTACCAGGGTGAGTCAAACGGGGGCGACAAGGGAGCTTATGAGCAGAAGATGAAGGATCTGATCAGCACCTGGCGTGAGGTGTTTTCGCGTCCCGACATGCCGTTCTATTTTGTGGAGATCGCGCCATTCAGATATGGGAAGAAAGATCCCGAGGCGTTGGGCGAACTTCGGGCCGCTCAGGCCCGGGTGGCCGCCACCGTGCCGCATACAGGCATGATTCATACTCTGGATAATCCCAATGAGCTCGGTAACATCCATCCGGATAACAAGCTCCAGATCGGAGCCCGGCTTGCCCGGCTCGCTCTGGCGGAGTCCTATGGAATTGAATTGGGTAAATCAGTCACCGGGCCGGTATTCAACTCGGCTAAACTGAAGAAGGGCGGGGTCCTGATCAAGTTCACGGATACGGCAGACTCACTGGTGACAACGGACAATAAGGCTCCAACCGGTTTCGAGGCAAAGGTTTCCGATTCCGGAACCAATGCCCCGTGGGTGAAGGCAGAAGCCGTGATTCAGGGCGACCGGGTGCTTGTGACGGTGCCCGGTAAGATCCCCGTTGCGGTTCGATTCTGCTGGCTTGAGACCGATCAGACCAATCTCAGGAATGCCGAAGGTCTGCCTCCCTCGCCGTTCCTGACAACCTTGGCGCCTTGAGCTTCTAGCCGTGGTATGAATATTTGGACTCATGACCCCGGACTTGGGGAGGGGGGCTCGAACTGGCGGGTTCCTTTACAGTTTGGGTAAGCGGTGCAGCCCCAGAAATCGTGGCCGGCATTTTTGCCTGCCCGTGCCTTGCGCTTTTGCATGGGTTTTTCGCAAAGGGGGCAAGTTGGGGAGGGCTCGCCTGATGTGGCGGCATCGCGTGCTTCAGAGCGGCATTGATGCAGGCGTTCCCGGAAGCCGCCATCACTAAGGAAGACCGCACCCTGGTGTTGCAATTGCCCACCCAGCATAGCCATGGTTCGCCGGATAAGAATAATCAAGGAATTGGCGGCGACTACCGGGTCATCACTGCCACTCCAAGGGACAAAGGCCATCTTTTCGCAGTGAAAATAGGTCCAGTAAAGGGAAGAACGTCGGTGAAGTGTTCTGGGGCTGCCCCGCATACCCGAAATGCAAGGGGACTTTGAACATGCGGAAATGATTATAGGGGTTTTCAGCCGCAAACTGCCGGTTCGCAATTATCTCGAGTTTTGGGATCAGGATAAAATGTTTGCCCTGTATGTGGCCTTGAGATGAGATCTGCTGATGAGGCGCTTTTCGGTTTGCTGATAGAAGAATCGTTATGGTGGCCGATAGACGGGGGCACCTTATTCCAGGCACAATACGCCAGTATCCAATATTGACCAGGAGTAAGCCAATGGCGTATAGTGATGCGGTAGTGTTTATTGAGACACCTGTATTTACAAGGCAGATCGAAGACCTGTTGACGGAGGATGAATACTGTGGACTCCAGCAGGCTTTGATTCTCAATCCAGGGGTGGGTGATGTGATACGCAACACTGGCGGGTTGCGGAAGGTGCGGTGGCGAGCGGGATCAAAAGGGAAACGTGGCGGGATCCGGGTGATCTATTATTGGTTCGTTTGCGAGCATGAGATATATATGCTTCTAGCGTATGGTAAAAATCATAAGGATGATTTATCTCCAAGGGAATTAAGCATTTTACGGGGGGTTGTTCATAAGGTGCAGTTATGAAAAAAGAATTATTCGAAAAATTGGTCACAAGCATAACGCAGGTGGATCGGATCAGAAAAGGGGTTTTGGCGCCTGGGCGAATCTATAAATACCGCTCTGTCGATGTGAAACGTATCCGAAGCGGCTTGCATGTGTCTCAAAGTCAGTTTGCCATGATGATTGGTGTGAGCAAGGCGACTCTTCAGAACTGGGAGCAGGGGCGCCGTGATCCGGAGGGTCCTGCGCAAGCCCTTTTACGTATCGTGGAAAAACAACCCAAGGCTGTTTTGGAAGCTTTGCGGGCATCATGATATGCTGTACGAGTACTAGGGAACACTGGGTGACAGGCAATTTGATTTGCTCCGCTTTTTCAAACGGCGACGAATTCGAGTGAACAATAGTGCGGAGTTTTTTTGAAATATGAGTCATGAGATTAGCGAAAGTCTACAACCTTGACGCCATCATTTCCGTTGGTTAGAGAAGTCCTTATGAGTGGTTACAGTATTGAGGTGCTTGATGTTGCCAAACATCGGCGCATGGAGTTCCAGTGTGAGTCACCGGAATTGACTGAGTTTTTGAAAACGAGAGCGCGAAAAGAAATGCTGGCACGGGCCTCGGCTTGCTTTGTTTTGGTGCCACTCAGTGACCCTGGTAAAATTGCGGGATTCTACACACTATCGGCCACGACCATCCTTCTGTCTGAGATTCCGTCGGAATTGACAAAGCTGTTCCCCCGTTACCCAGCCTTGCCCGCAACGCTTCTGGGGCGGCTGGCGCGTGATGTGTCTTTTCGAGGGTTAGGTCTGGGCGATTATCTGCTCACTGATGCCCTGCGAAAAGCGATTCAAAACACAGTCGTCATCGGGTCAGTGGCGGTTGTCACTGATCCCAAAGATGAAAAAGCCGCGTCGTTTTACACCCAATATGGGTTCCGAAGCTTTGGTGGGACGTGGAGACAACTGATGTTGCCGATGACCGAAATTGCGGCATCCTTGAAAAAGGGAGGCGTAAAGTGAGGACTTCAGGGCGAAGTCACATCGCGTCGGTACCGGGCCATCGCCCTTGTTAATGCAGGTGTGGGGGGCGGCGGTGGTGTCAGTAATGCTTCGACGAATCGCCGGGATTGTTCCGCATCCAGTTGGATCTGACTGCTTTTCTGGATGACCTGCTGTGCCGCTTCACGACCGTGCGAAATGATGAAGGTGGCCATGGAGCGCCCCTCTAATGTGGCCGCCTGCTTGAAAAGAAGCCGGTCCGTATCTGTTACGCGTGCAACAAATCGTTGGGTTTTGCGTTCTTTCATCATCGTGTTCATATTGATAATGTATGCCTCTGCGGCATACATTGCAAGAGCTGATTTTTATGTGATTTTCATGACACGGTCGAACTGAAAATCACTTGACCAATCACTTGACCCAAATTTGACTCATGCGTATTGTGGAAAAACAACCCAAGGTTGCTTGGGAAGCTTTGCGCGCATTATGATTGGGTGCATCCCGTCGGAACCTGTTCGCTGATCGAAGGCCTGTCGGATGGACACAAGGGACATGGGGGGCATCATCAGGTTAAATGAGACGTTTTCTTCCAGGATGGATTGTGTTGCTGGGGCTGGCCACGACGGTTTTCCTGTTGCGTTTTGAGGGGCGTATCTGGTGGTGCGCATGCGGGCTATTTAACTTGTGGGACGGGGATATCTGGAGCGCCCACAATTCACAGCATGTTTTCGATCCCTACAGCTTTACCCATGTTCTGCATGGCCTGCTGCTGTTCTGGATTCTGAGCTGGGTATTCAAGCGGATGGCATTCAAGTGGCAGGTGACCCTGGCCATCCTTCTTGAGTCCGTCTGGGAAGTGCTCGAGAACTCTCCCTTTATAATTCAGCGCTATCGGGAGGCCACCATTGGACAGGGTTATACGGGGGATTCGATTATCAACTCGCTGTCCGATATCCTCTGTTGCGCCGCAGGAGTTCTGTTGGCGCGCAAGCTGGGATTCCGCCTTGCCATTGCGCTATTTGTGATCGTGGAACTGTCGCTGGCGTGGATGGTGCGGGATAACCTGACCCTGAATGTCCTCATGCTCATCTGTCCGATTGATGCCGTCAAGCAGTGGCAGATGGTGCAGTGAAGGGGTAATAAATTCTTTGTCTTATGGTTTCGTGAAGACTACGCTTTGCATGTCGTCCTTTTTGACGGGGTTATTTTTTTCGAAAACTTGAATCCAGTAACTGACAGGAGTGCAGCATGATGAAGTCTGAACCCTCTATGCGAAGTTTTCTGGTAAGTGTCTTTCTGTTGGGTATGACCGCCGTCTCTCCTGCTGCCACCAATTGGACGGTGACGGGATGGAACAATCTCGGCATGCACTGCCTGGATAGCGATTACTCGGTATTCTCAATCCTGCCTCCGTATAATACGATCAACGCCCAAATTATCATGGCCACTAACGGCATTGCCTGGATTGTGACCAACAATGCCGCTTATGCCGTGACCTATCATGCGGTTGCCGATGCTGACAGCTCCATCAACAAGAGTTCCATCGGAAAGGATAATTTCTGGGCCTATGTCAATCCCCTCTTCGGTGCCAGTCCGCTGCCTGATGCCGGTCTGGCCGTGCAATGGCCAACCTCTTTTTCAATGCCGGGAGTTAGTAATACGCCTCAGGCGATGGGATACGAACATAATCAGAACTGGTTCGTAGCCTATGGTATTCCGATTATGGCTTATGATGACGCGGGCAAACCCAATCAATATCCCATGATGCGCCTGACGGCAAAAACAACAGGAGGAACGGCGCTTGCAACGGCCGATATTGTTCTTCCGGTTTCCGACGAAATGGACTGTAAGCGCTGTCACCTTTCCAACACCCTGGCCGACCCGAAGGATCCTCGCGTTGCGGCTAAGCCCGCCGCTGGCTGGTTTTTTAATCCGCATCAGGGCAGCGATTACCGGCTGAATATTTTGCGTCTGCATGACGAACGGCAGGCGACCAACTCCGTGTATGCCGCCGCTCTTGCTGCACGGGGTTTTAGCCCTGCAGGGCTCTTCGCTACGGTCACACTCAGCAATCGGACGATCCTCTGCGCGTCCTGTCACCTGTCTGAGGCGCTTCCGGGATCAGGGAGCGCCGGTATCCCGCCGTTGACGGCTGCGGTTCATGGGCACCATGCCAACGTCATTGATCCGCGTAACGGGCTGACGCTTGATGCTTCCGGAAATCGAATGGCCTGTTATTCCTGCCATCCCGGCTCGGTCACCCGCTGCCTGCGCGGAGCCATGGGCAAGGCGGTCGCCGCAGATGGCAGTATGGAAATGCAGTGTCAAAGTTGCCATGGAACGATGTCCACGGTTGGATCAACCAACCGGGTCGGTTGGCTGAATGAGCCAACCTGTCAGGCTTGCCACACCGGGGATGCGGTCAGCAACAGCGGGCAGATTCGGTTTACCTCGGTTTTCACCAATGGTGTCATGCGCGTGCCCTCCAATCAGCGTTTTGCCACCAGTCCCAACGCCCCTGCGGCGGGATTATCCTTGTATCGGTTTTCGCGCGGCGGGCATGGGGGATTGGCCTGCTCCGCCTGCCATGGCTCGACTCATGCAGAATTTCCAACGGCTTTCCGTAACGATAATGTCATGAGTCAAACCTTGCAGGGTCATTCCGGCATGTTGGTGGAGTGCAACACGTGTCATGGCTCCATGCCGAACAGCAGGGATGGGGGCCCTCACGGACTCCATCATCTGGGTCAGACATGGGTGACAGGTGCGGATCCTGTGCCTCATGCTAGTGCGTTTAATGCCAATAAAAAGGCATGTCAGGCCTGCCATGGCATTGACTATCGCGGCACGGTGCTCTCCCGTGCCCAGAACAACAGGGTTCTGAATTCCGGTGATTTCGGAACCCGTTCATTCTGGCGGGGACAGCAAATTGGCTGTTACGATTGTCACAACGGCACGGTGGATCACGGAAACGCTGGTCCGGCGTCCCCGAGTGCGGCAAATGTTTCTGCCACAACGAGTGCGGGCGTACCGTGCAGTATGGTGCTCAGTGGAGCCGGCGCTGTAGGCTGGCGGATCGTTTCGCAGCCGACCAGTGGGACGATAGGATTGAGCAACACTATTGCCACCTACTATCCGGGTGAAGGTTTTTCAGGAACGGATCGGTTTACCTTCGCCGCCAACAGCGGGTTTCGTGATTCCAATCTGGCTACGGGTACCGTGGTCGCGGTGGCCCTGGATTCCGTCGGTGACGGCATCCCTGACTGGTGGCGTGCCTTGCATTTCGGCGGCGATGGCAGGACAACCAACAGTCTTTCGGCGGCCTTGGCTGACCCCGATAATGATGGACTCCCCAATGTGAATGAATTTAAGGCCGGTACGGATCCCCTGGATTACCGAAGTATGGTGAGCATGATTGCCATCAAAGCGACTGGGGCGAACATCGGGGTGGTTTTTCAGAGCGCTTTGGGTCAACGGTTTCAGATCGAAAAGCGGGATCAATTAACCAGCGGTGGCTGGAGCATCCTGTCTAGCAATATCTGGGGTAAAACCGACGAAACCAGTGTGATTGACTCCAACGCCATGGGCCGTCCATACCGTTTCTATCGGATCATCGCGACACCCTGACGGCGTCATTATTGTCTATGAAATCATATTGAAAGGGGAATTAAATGAATATGCTTTGGATGGGTTTAGTCGTGCTGGTTATCGGTGTTGTGATTGTTAAATTTGGGATGGGGCCATCAGGGGCTGAGCGTACGGCGATTAAGGAGAAGATTAAGCAGGGAGCCTTGGTGATTGATGTGCGGACTCCCTCTGAGTTCAGTGCAGGGCATTACCCCGGGGCTCTGAACATTCCCTTGCAGGACTTGGACGGCCGGTTAGGTGAGCTGGGGGACAAGAAACGGGCGATTGTTGTGTATTGTGCATCCGGGATGCGGAGTGCTCAGGCGGCGAAACGCCTTGCCGCCGCCAATTTTACGGATGTGATCAATGCAGGTGGCCTGAGTAGCTTGGAGCAGGCCGTCCTCAAGTAAATTGGTGTGATCTGGGTAGGGAGGCCTCTCCGAGGCCTCCGCGGACGGCTCGGAGAGCCGTCCCTACCCTGAGTTCATGTCCGGTCAATTATGAGGCCATTCACAATCAGGAATTCCTTTCTTTCAGTTTTGCAATGCGTCCGTGTGTGGATTCTGTTGTCTAGTGTGAGCTGACTGTGATAGAAAAAATGCTTTTCATGGGGCTGGAGTGATCCGGCAACGGGGTAATCATGGCAGGGACAAAATGAAGGGAAAGCGAGCATGAAGGACATTGTTGTTGCTGACGTTCGAAACTTTGTTTTGATGGGACACACGGCCAGCGGGAAAACCACCCTGGCGGATGCGATGCTCTATAAGATGGGCGTCAATGACCGGCTGGGTTCGGTTGATCAGGGCACCAGCCTGGGCGATTACACCGACGAGGAAAAATCGCGTAAGACAACGATCTACGCCAAGTCCTTCTGCGGCCTGTACAAGAGTTCCGATGGCCATAATATGGATATCGTTTTCTGCGATACGCCCGGGTATGCCGATTTCTTCGGGCAGGTGATTCAGGCCAGCCGTATTGCCGGCGCCGCGTTGATTACCGTTGATGCTCATGCCGGAATTCAGGTTGGCACCATGAAGGCCTGGAAGCAGGCGTCCGCCCTTGATATTCCCCGCGCTATTGTGGTCACCGGGCTGGATCGTGAAAATTCCCCCTTCGACAAGGTGATGGCCGACATCAAGGCCACCTGGGGTGATCGCTGCATTCCCGTTCTGATTCCGCTTCCCGATAACAGTGCCGTGGTGGATGTTCTGGCGGCGACCAATGTTTCGGACAGTATTAGCGACGCCGTGAAGGCGGCCAAGGGCGCCCTTGTTGAAATGGCGGCGGAAACCGATGACACCCTAATTGAAAAGTATTTGGCCGGCGAGCCCCTGACGGCCCGTGAAATTGCCGATGGATTGCGTCATGCGGTGTTCGATCGGAAGCTGGTTCCCGTTTTTGCCTGTATGGCCCTGAAGAATGTCGGGGTCGGTGAACTCCTCGACGGGATTGCCCGGTTCTTCCCGTCCCCCGCTGACCGTCCCATGAAGGATGCGTCCGGAAAGGCCATCGACACTTCACCTTCCGCTCCGTTTGTCGGGTATGTGTGGCGCACGGTGAATGATCCCTTCATTGGGCATATGAGTTTCGTCTATGTCTGCGGGGGAACCCTGAAGGCCGACACCGAGGTCATGAACCTGAACAAGGAACAGAAGGAGCGGATTGTCCAGTTCGTGGCGCTGAACGGGAAAAAGCAATTACCGATCACGGAGGCTGAAGCCGGCGATATTGTGGCGATTGCCAAATTGAAGGTGACGGGACTCGGAGACTCGCTCTGTCAGAATGGGGCCAAGGCTTTGTTTGAGCCTTTCAAGTTCCCCAATCCTGTTATGTGGTTCGCCATCGCGGCCAAGACGCAGGGGGATGAGGACAAGATTGGGACGGCGCTGCATAAACTGGCGGAAGATGATCCGACCATTCATGTTGAGCGCCACCCCGCTACCCATGAAACGATTCTCTCCGGAATGGGGGATACCCATCTGGCAGTGGCGGTTGAGCGGATGAAGAAGCGCAATAGCGTGGATGTCATTCTGAGCACTCCGAAAATTCCCTACACGGAAACGATTACGGGTCGCGCGGAAGGTCATTACAAACACAAGAAACAGTCTGGTGGCCGCGGCCAGTATGGCGAAGTTTACCTCAAGGTTGAGCCGCTTCTGGAGGGGGATGAGGAATGGTTCGATAATGCTCTCGTAGGAGGGGCCATTCCACACAACTTTGTGCCGGCCGTCCAAAAGGGAGTCCTTGAGGGGATGACGAAGGGAGCACTTGCCGGATGCCCGGTGGTGAAAGTGAAGTCCACTGTGTACGACGGATCCTATCATGATGTGGATTCCTCTGAAATTGCGTTCAAGATTGCCGGAAGTCGGGCCTTTCGGGAGGCGATCAGTAAGGCCAAGCCGGTTCTCCTTGAGCCGATTATGTCGGTCAAGATCACGATTCCCGAGCATTTCATGGGCGATGTGAATGGCGACATGAGTCATCGGCGCGGCAGGATTGTCGGAATGGAGTCCGCCGACGGACATCAGGTGATCACGGCCGACATTCCCCAGGCGGAATTGTTCACATACTGTGCGGAACTGCGGAGCATGACGGGGGGCCGCGGCTCGTTTGAGATGTCCTTTGCGCGGTATGATGTGGTGCCCTCGAACGTCGCCCAGAAGATCATTGCGGCGGCCGCCAAGGTGAAGGAGGAGGACCAGGATTAAGCCTGGCCGGTGAACCCCTTTGTCTCATCGTTAACGAGCTGCGAGTTGTGTCCGCGTAAGTGTGGTGTAAACCGGCAACAGGGGCAGCGCGGGTATTGCCGTGCGGGGAGTGTTGCCGAGGTTTTCCGGTACGGGCTTCACCATGGGGAAGAGCCTCCTATCTCCGGAACACGGGGATCGGGAACGATTTTTTTCAGCCGGTGCACTCTGAAATGCCTTTACTGCCAGAATTATCCCTGGAGCCAGGAGGGGCAGGGGCGCGCCGTGGAGGGTGGGGAACTGGCCGCCAGTCTTGAGAAAATGGCTACGGACGGGTGTCATAACTGGAATTGGGTGAGTCCGACCCCCTGGTTGCCCTGGATCTACGAGGCATGGGAAAAAGCGGTCAAGACTGGACACGCGCGTCCAAATGTGTATAACACAAGCGGTTTTGAACGGGTCGAAGTGCTTCGAGCCATGGAAAACTGGGTGAACGTGTACCTGACTGACCTGCGGTACGCCCGGTCGGATTCGGCTCAGCAAGGTTCGGATTGCCCGGCTTATGTCGAGGTGGCCCGGGCTGCGCTGCTGGAAATGTGGCGTCAGACAGGCCCGCTGAAGATGGATGATGAGGGAATCGCCACGCGAGGAACGATCTGTAGGCTCCTGGTGTTGCCGGGGCGGGCAGATGAAGCGGTGGCCAATCTGGAATGGTTGGCGGAGTCGGTGGGCACCGGGATCCCGGTGAGTGTGATGGCGCAGTACACGCCTGCCTACCGGGCTTTGGAAAGGTCGCCCTGGAGCCGGCGCCCAACAGCCGAGGAGTACGGGCGCGTGGTTGAGGCGGTGGAGCGGTTGGGATTTGCTGACGGTTGGGTTCAGGAATACGATACGCCCACGCCGGAGAATTTGGTTGGATTTAAAATGAGTCCGGGCTGACCGGACGATAACGTATCAGGAAAGGGAGGAACGAGATGAGCGGTCATAGTAAGTGGAAGACAATTCAGCATAAGAAGGGCGCGGCGGATGCCAAGCGCGGCAAGATTTTCAGCAAGATGGCGAAGGAACTGATGGTCGTCGCCAAGGCGGGTGGCGGGAGTCCCGATACCAATACGGCGTTGCGCAACCTGATTGTGCGTTGCAAGGCGGTTAGTATGCCCAATGACAACATTGATCGCGCGATCAAGAAGGGTACCGGCGAACTCGCGGCCGATATCATGGAGGAAATCACCTATGAAGGCTACGCAGATGGCGGAGTCGGGGTGGTGGTCAAGGTCCTTACTGACAACAAGAATCGTGCGGCAGCTGAAATCCGGCATATTTTCTCCAAGATGGCCTCTGGCTTTGCCTCACAGGGCGCGGTCTCCCGCGGGTTCAAGCGACGTGGTCAGATCTTCGTCGACGCGAATGTGGTTGAAGAGGACAAGCTGATGGATATCGTCCTTAATGCCGGCGCCGAAGATATGAGCCGGGATGGGGAGCAGTTCGAAGTTCTGACAGACCCGAACGCCTTCACGCCGGTCATGGAAGCCCTTGAGAAGGCCGGCATCAAGACGAACGATGCGGAAGTCCGCCTGGTTGCCGAGACCTATGTGCCTGTTACCGACAAGACTGTGGCCAAGTCTGTCATGAAGTTTGTTGAGGCTCTTGAGGACAATGACGACGTGCAGAATGTCTACACGAACATGGATCTTGATGACTCCGTGATTGCGGCAATTGAAAAGGAATAAGGCGGGACGCCATGCGCGTACTGGGGATAGATACATCGCTGCGCTCAACCGGCGTGGGGGTGATTGAATCCCTGGCGGGAAAAACGGTGGCGATTGAATGCGGTCGGATTCACAACTCCGACCGCATTTGTTTGTCGGAATGCCTCCGCCGGATTGATGTCGGAATCCGGGATCTCATTCACCGAACAAAGCCGGATCTTGCGTCGATTGAGGATATCTTTTTCGCCAAGAACGCCCACACCTCCATGGTTCTGGGCGAAGCGCGCGGAGTGGTGATTGCCGCATGCGCCACATCGGGAATTCCCGTCTATCAATATGAGCCGCGCCGGGTCAAGCAGTCCATCACGGGTTCCGGGGCCGCCGAAAAGGCGCAAGTCCGGAAAATGGTGATGGTCTTGCTGGGACTCAAGGAAGAGCCGCAGGAGGACGCTGGAGACGCCCTGGCGATCGCCTTGTGTCACCTGAACAGCCGGTCACCCGTGGCTGAGTTGAATCCAAAACCTATCTAAAGAATTGTGGATTTTTGATTGTTGATTGTTGATTTAGAAGCCTACACTCGCCTTGTGTACTCCGATAAGAATGTCTTTACTTACTTTTTGATCAACAATCTAAAATCTGCAATCATCAATATCCTATGATCACATTTCTCGAAGGCATCATCGAAGACAAGCAGCCCACCCATGTGGTTTTGAATGTGGGCGGGGTGGGGTACGAGGTCATTATTTCCCTTAGCAGTTATGACCGGCTTCCCGGGTTCGGCGAAAAGGTGCGGCTGTTGACGCATGATCATATCCGGGAGGATGCCCACCAGTTGTTCGGGTTCATGACGGCCGATGAGCGAAGGGTCTTTACCCTGCTTTTAGGGGTTTCTGGAATCGGGCCCAAGATTGCGCTGTCTGCGCTAAGTGGCATGACGGTTCGGGAGCTCAAGGTGGCCATCAGGGATGGTGATATCAAGCGGCTCAGCTCCATATCCGGAATCGGAAAAAAGACGGCGGAACGGATGATTGTGGAATTGCGCGACAAGTTTGGCGACGGTGAAATCCTGGCGGCCGCATCAGGAGGTCACCCGGAGCTCGAGTCTGATCTCAAACTTCGTGATGCCGTTTTAGCGTTGATCTCGCTTGGCTATAAGCGCGCTGAAGCCCAAGAGCTAGTGGTGCGGGTAGTCCGTCAGCCGGCCATGTCCGGCGCCGATGTCGAAGCCATCGTCCGCAAAGCTCTGGCCGGGTAACCCGTTCGCTTAATATTGATCCATTCCCGAGAACTTGCCTTTTCCGGTAGTGGAAGAGGTTGGGGGGGCGGGAGGTGGAAGAGAGGGGCCTGTGACGGGGTCATCGGCCTGTTTTTGTTTTTTCCATTTCGCGAACAATTCCTCGTAGCCAACCCAGAATCCATCAGGCAGTTTGCCTCCATTGTTTTTTTCGGTTTCCTCCTCAAATTGAATAAATTCAATTTGTTGGATTCCGGGTGCAATATCCCAGCAGGAGTTGTCTAAGGAGCCCGGATTATTGACCATTTTGACTGACCGGGTGATGCTTCTATCGCCAACACCCTGATTGATAGGTCCCCAGAAATCGCGCTGCTCGTTGTCGTATTTCGTTCCAACGGCGTCAGCGGCCATGATTTTTTTGTTCAGCGTGCTGGCGTCGCCATCCACTTGCTCCTGGGTCATGCCG
>JBAXMJ010000016.1:0-32919 GCA_037134355.1 bacterium
CGCCCAAGGCTGGCGCGCTACCAGGCTGCGCTACACCCCGTATAGGAAAGAGGCGAAAACTACCATGCCCACCCTCTTCACACAAGCACTGGTTGCTTGTGCGAATCATTCCTCCTTGTACAGCACCGTTCGATGAGATATATAAAAAGGCAGGTGGTTTGATTTTAACACTAGAGCACTCACGGAGGCTTAACTTGAAGCGTGATATTTCAAAGGTACTGATCGTCTGTCTCCTGACCTTGATTATCCTTCCCCGCCCCGCTCCGGCGAAAAATAATGCGCCTGCCCCTAATTTCGACAGCATCCTGGGCATTGCCCGGGAAATGGCGGCCAAACCTTTTATCGATGACCGCCGCCCCCTCCCCCCCAAGCTCAGCGAGCTGAATTACGACCAGCTACGGGATATCCGCTATAACCCGAAGGAATCGGTCTGGCGTCGGGAACGGCTCCCTTTTCAACTTCAGTTTTTCCACCCGGGCGGCCTGAATCGTGACCAGATCGGCTACTACCTTGTCGATGGCGACGATGTTAAGGAATTCCCCTATGACTCGGATCTCTATGATTATGGGGCCAACAAATTGGGATGGATGGATTTGCGTCATCTTAAATTTTCAGGACTCCGGATTCACTATCCGCTCAACACTCCTGAATATCTTGATGAACTCGCTGTATTCCTCGGATCGACCTATTTCCGCGCCCTGCCTGCTGGCCTTCTTTATGGCCTCTCCGCCCGCGCCATCACCATCAATTGCGGCAGGGAGACCCCGGAAGAATTCCCCATTTTCAAGGACATGTGGATTTTCAGACCGGGTATTCAGGGAAACCAGATCCAGGTGATCGGCCTTTTTGACAGCCCCAGTCTCGCCGGAGTGTCATCGTTTGTCATCAGACCGGGCAAGGAAACGGTCATGGATGCACGCGTGGCTGTTATCGCCCGAACCAACCTGGCCCACTACGGCTTTGCCCCGCTGACCAGTATGTTCTGGTTCGGTAAAAACGGAATCCGCCGGTTCGACGACTACCGGCCCGAGGTTCATGATTCCGATGGCCTGCTCATGCAAAACGGAAAAAATGAGTGGCTCTGGCGCCCCCTTGAAAATGACTGGCGGGTTCGCCTGAACTCATACGAAGATATCAACCCGAAGGGATTCGGCCTGTTCCAGCGTGAACGTTCATACGCGGCCTATCAGGATCTTGAAGCGAACTATCACAAGCGCCCCTCCGCCTGGATCTGTCCGCAGGGCGACTGGGGAAAAGGCCGGGTCAAACTTCTGGAGCTCCCCGCAGGAACGGAATTTCAAGATAACATTGTGATCTTCTGGGAGCCGGAGCGCGTCCTCGCCGCCGGGGCTGTGGCCGATTTTGCCTACCAGATCCGATGGCTCGGGGAACATGCCTCACTCCCCGATCTTGGCCGTACCGTCGGAATGCGCACGGGTTCCATTAATGTGCATAGGGCCCGAAAGTTCGTTCTCGATTACTCCTGGGCGTCCCTGGCTCAGGATGTCGCTTCCGGCGTCAAAATCGAACCTCAGGTCACCGTGACGCGGGGCACTATCCGCCCCCTCTCGCTGTCATCGGAATACAGCCCCGACACCCGCACCTGGCGCATTGCCTTCGACGTGATCGCCAATGAAAATGAATCCAGCGTGGATCTTCGTGCCCTGCTCAACAAAAACGGTGTGACCGCGACAGAAACATGGACTTACCTCTGGATGCCATAACATTACCGGCATGGGATCCGGTCATGGCCGCGGAATCGGATGAGGCCTTTGAAAAGGTCGAAAACTATCTCCGCGCCTGCCGGGTGGCCAGTCGCCTCCATCGTGCCCGGCTGGCTGCCGTGATCCTTCAGCGTGCCATCGAAAAACGGAATGCCGCACCGGAAGGCACCCCGTCCGTTCATCTGGCTACACTTGCCATTGACGAAGCGAGGAGCCTGATTACCCAATGGATGAGCGGCCTGCTTCCGCCACGCTCTGACGACCGTCCTTATACCTTGCCAGAAGGGTATCTGGCGCTCTACCTGTGCGATGCTCCCATGCGCTGGCCAAACGCCTTTCTCAACCCCCAGTTGTCGCCTCCCGGCTTTTCCGAAACACTTCATGCCCGGCTTGTCAAAACCGGCCCGGAACTGGAAGTCAGCAGCATGGTCCCCCGCCCCCTGGATCGCGGCTTGATCCCCGATCTGGCGGATTCGGCCCGGGAGACATTCGACCGGTTCCCCATCCTTCGAACCCTGTTTCTCTGGCTCTTGATCAGCGCCGGACTTGTTTTCCTTTTCTGGTACACACGCCGATGACAAACTCAAGCCAACCTGCCAATGTGGTCAATCTGGGACGCCTCCGTCACTCCGGAACCCGCCAGGCCTTCTTCTTTACCGTGGTGCTGACCCTGACCGGTCTGGCCACCTGGGTCATGGCGGACATTCTCTGGCGGGGCGGCCTCGACGGTATTGAAATCGCCATGCTGATCCTCTTCGTCCCCCTCTTCGGCATGGTGACACTGGGATTCACGCAGGCTGTTTTCGGTTTCTTCATCATGTTGCGGCGAAAAAACCCCTGCAGTATCTCGCGGACACTCCCGGACACCCTTCCCGAAATGGCCACACTCCCTGCCACCGCCATTGCGATTCCGATCTACAACGAGGACGTAAGCCGGGTCTACGAGGGAATCCGGACCATTTACCTGGATCTTGTGCGCACCGGCTTCATCGAGCGGTTCGATATCTTCATCCTCAGCGACTCCAATAATCCCAACAAATGGATCGAGGAGGAAGTCGCCTGGATCGACCTGTGCAAGCAGGTCAAGGGATTCGGCCGGATCTTCTACCGCAAGCGCAACATCGCCCTGAACAGGAAAAGCGGAAACATCAGCGACTTCCTGCGCCGCTGGGGTCGCAAGTACCGCTATATGGTGGTGCTTGACGCCGACAGTCTGATGGAGGGAAACACTCTTGCGCGCATGGTTCAGATGATGGAGGCGAACCCCACGGCCGGTATTATTCAGACCGTGCCATCCCCCATACAGGGACATACTTTCTTTGCCCGACTGATGCAATTCTCAGGGGTTCTCTACGGCCCGGTCTTTCAGGCGGGCCTGAATTACTGGCAGGCGGGAAGCGGAAACTTCTGGGGACACAACGCCATCATCCGGGTGGCGCCATTCATTGATCACTGCGCCCTGCCGACCCTGCGCGCCTCGCCCAGTGGCGGACAAAACCGGTTCATGAGTCACGACTATGTCGAAGCGGCACTGATGCGTCGTGCGAATTATGAAGTGTGGATGGCCTACGAACTGGGCGGCAGCTACGAAAATCTCCCGCCCACCCTGGTGGATCATGCCTGCCGCGACCGGCGCTGGTGCCGCGGCAATCTCCAGCACAGCTGGCTGCTCTCAGCCAAGGGCTTCCGCCCCATCAACCGGCTCCACCTCGCCCTCGGCGTCCTATCGTACCTTGCCTCCCCCCTCTGGTTCATCTTCATGATCCTCGGCACCGTCCAATGTCAACTCTACTGGGCTGCAGGAGCACCGCCGCGGTTCGATTCCGACATCGGTCTGTCATCCTTCCTGGACATTGGTGGCGGGCGTCTGGCCTTACTCCTGTTCCTGATCACCATCGTCATGCTGACCCTGCCCAAAATCCTGGCCGTGCTACTGACGGTTTTTAACCGTGAACGGCGGAAGGCCTTCGGGGGAGCGGTTCGATTGATGGTCGGATTGTTTATCGAGCATCTATTCTCCATTCTGCTGGCGCCGGTTCAGATGTTTTTCAACACCCGCTTCGTCATAGAAATCATGACAGGGAGTGACGTGCCCTGGAACCCCCAGTCGCGGGATGCCGACAGGAATGTCGACTGGGGCGGCGTGATACGGGCCCATGCCGGGCAGACCGCCGTCGGCGTGGTCTGGGCCATGATCGCACTGAGAATCAATCCCGCCTTTTTCTGGTGGCTGAGCCCGGTAACCTTCGGCTTGATGGGATCCATCCCCATCTCGGCGCTTCTCAGCATGCCCTCCGTTGGAAAGCGCCTCCGGCTCATGAAACTTCTCATCATTCCCGCTGAAAGCCACCCCCCTTCCGTGGTCACCCATCTTGAAAAGAATCTTGAAGCCACCCACCGGCATCTGGCGCCACAGGAATGGATCGCGCCCCACTACGGACTGATGCAAGTGCTCCTGGATCCCTACCTCAATGCCGCCCACGGCTCATTAATCCGGCACCGCAGAACCCCGCGCCCCCTCAATCGCTATCTTCGCGATCTGACCGACCGGCTTCTGGCCAAGGGGCCAGACGACCTCACCCGACGCGAACAGATGGCGCTGTTGCTTAATGCCCAGGCCGTTGCGGAACTCCATGAACGCATCTGGCAACTTCCGGAAGCACAGCTCTCCCCTTGGTGGAAGCTCGCCATGCGCCATTACAACATCCTCACCGACCGCCCTCAGACCGCCCTTTACCGGTAACCAAAAACGGGATTGACGACAGCCCCCTCTTTTGGCAAATTACTTACTAGTGAAAACAATTAGTCCCATCGCACTCAGTCGCAATACCATTAGCTTGGTATTGGTAGGCACCCTGCGGTGGGAGGTTTGTATCTGACAGGATACATAGCCGACGCAAAGAAAACCCACCGCAAAAAGCGGTGGGTTTTTTCGTTTATATAACTATAATGCCAGGATTCAGAAGAGGAGAGTGAACAATGAGAAGCGGCGCGAAATGTACAATTGATGCCCTGAAGGATGCGGGAGTGAAAACCCTGTTCGGCCTCCCGGGCGGAACCGTCCTGGATCTTTTCGACGAACTGGCCCGTGCGCCTCTCGAGTTCTTCCTGGTTCGTCACGAGCAGGGTGCGACCCATATGGCTGACGGCTATGCCCGCGCCACGGGCAAACCCGGCTGCTGCATCGTGACATCCGGCCCGGGCGCCACTAACGCCGTCACCGGTCTTGCCACAGCCAACATGGACGGAATCCCCGTCGTTTGTATTGCCGGCCAAGTCCCCTCCCATATGATCGGAAACGACGCCTTCCAGGAAGCCGACACCGTGGGCATCACCCGGGCGATCACCAAACACAACTATCTTGTGAAAAATGTGGATGATCTGCCCCGTATTATTGCCGAAGCTTTTGAAATCGCCACAACCGGACGCCCCGGCCCCGTCCTCGTGGATATCCCCAAGGATGTTCAACGACAGATGACCAGCGCCACGTTCTCCGGAAAGCCTGAACGCCGTGGCTACAAGCCCGTCTACGAGGGAAATTCCAAGCAGATCGCCAAGCTGGCCGCCGCCATCAATGCGTCCCGCAAGCCGGTGATTCTCGCCGGAGCCGGGGTCATTGCCGCAGGCGCATCGGCGGAACTGACCACCTTGGCGCGCAAGGCCAAAATCCCGGTCACAACAACCCTGCTCGGGCTGGGCGGTTTCCCGGATACCGATCCCCTCGCCCTCCGAATGCCCGGTATGCACGGTAGCGTGGCCGCAAACCAGGCCATCAGCAATTGCGATCTCCTGATTTCCGTCGGCGCCAGGTTTGATGACCGCGTGACCGGAAAAGTCTCGGAATTCGCACCGAAGGCCATCATCGCCCATATCGACATCGATCCCTCGGCGATCGCCAAAAGCGTCCGCGTCGATATCCCGGTCGTGGGACACGCCAAGTCCATCCTCAAGGAACTCCTCCCCCAGATTGCGGCTCAGACAAGGAAGGACTGGCTGACCCAGGTTCACGGCTGGCAAAAAGACGCACCGTTCACCTACGACGCCAAGGAGCCCCGCATTCTGGCGCAGTACGCCATAGAACAAATCTACGAGGTGACCAAGGGCGACGCCATCATCACCACCGATGTCGGGCAGCACCAGATGTGGGCGGCTCATTTCTTCAAGTATACCCAGCCACGCTCGTTTATCTCGTCGGGCGGTCTGGGAACCATGGGCTTCGGCCTGCCCGCCGCTATCGGCGCCAAGGCGGGTTGCCGCGACCGCAATGTCATCGCCATTTCCGGTGACGGCAGCATCCAGATGAACTTCCAGGAACTCGTGGTCGCGGTCGAACATGACCTGCCCATCGTGGTGGTCATCATGAACAACGGCTACCTGGGCATGGTCCGGCAATGGCAGGAGATGTTCTACAAAAAGGAATACTCCGCCGTCCGGCTGGATCAAAATCTCCGCGCCCGAAACGAAAAACTCAGGGATAAACCACCGGGTTATCTGCCGGACTTTGTGAAAATGGCGGAAGCCCACGGAGCAGCCGGTCTGCGCGTCACCGAAAAGCGCGAGGTAGCCCCCGCCCTCCGCAAGGCGCTGGCCATGAAACGACCGGTGGTGATCGAATGCATCACCAAGCCGGATGATAATGTGTACCCGATGGTGCCCCCGGGCGCATCCCTGTCTGAAATGGTCCAAAGTCTGGCGTGAAAGGAAGAATAACGATGAGTAACAACACCTCAGTACGACGACACACCATAACTGCTCTTGTGGACAACGAACCCGGCGTTCTGTCGCGCGTGGTCGGCCTGATCTCGGGTCGCGGCTACAACATTGAAAGCCTGAATGTCGGCCCCACCCAGGATCCTACCATCTCCCGCATGACCATGCAGGTCCCCGGCGATGACCGCGTCCTGGAACAGGTTACAAAACAGCTCAATAAACAGGTGGACGTTATCTCGGTAACGGACCTGACCCGTGAGCCTTTCCTGAACCGGGAATGCATTCTGGTCAAGATCTCCGCCACCCGGAAAAGCCGCTCTGAAATCATTGAGCTGGCCGACGTGTTCGGGGGCAAGATCGTGTCCGTCCAGAACGAGTCCATGGTTATCCAAATGGTCGGGGAACAGCAGCATGTCGCAGATTTCATGGAACTGGTGAAGCCGTTCAAGATTCTGGACGTCTCCCGGTCAGGTGTCATCGCGATGAGAAAAGAATAAGGACGTCATGAGCACAAAAAAAAACCAGGATCGCGTCATCATCTTCGACACCACGCTCCGTGACGGCGAGCAGGCGCCGGGCTGCAGCCTGAACCACCGGGAAAAACTGGAAATTGCCCACGCCCTGGCGGCCCTGAAAGTGGATGTGATTGAGGCCGGATTCCCCATCGCCTCGCCCGATGACTTTGACGCGGTCCATACGATTGCCGAAACCATCAAGGGCCCGACCATTGCCGCCCTCGCCCGCACCATTGAAAAAGACATTGAGCGGGCAGGCAAGGCCATTGCTCCAGCCGCTAAAAGAAGGATTCACACCTTCAGCTCGGGTAGCGATATTCATCTGGAGAAAATCCTGAAGATGTCCCGCGCCGAGAATCTTAAACGCTCGGTTCACGCGGTGAAATTCGCGCGCACGTTCACGGACGATGTCGAGTATTCCGCCCAGGATACCACCCGGTCCGACCTCGGGTATCTCGTGGAACTTTACACTGCCGTAGCGGAAGCAGGCGCGACCACCCTCAACATCCCGGATACCGTCGGGTACGCCATCCCTGAGGAATACGGCATCATGATCGGGACCATCGCTGAACGCGTGAAAGCCCGGGTTCCCGGCGTCATCATTTCAGTTCACTGCCACAACGACCTCGGCATGGCGGTGGCTAACTCACTGGCCGCCGTCCGGGCCGGGGCACGTCAGGTTGAGTGCACCATCAATGGACTCGGAGAACGCGCCGGCAACACCTCGCTGGAGGAAATCGTCATGGCAATCCGCACGCGCCAGGACTACTTCAACCTCCGCACAAATGTGGAAACTCGGGAAATCTTCCGCGTCAGCCGCATGGTCAGCCGCATGACAGGCATGGTCGTGCAGCGCAATAAGGCCATCGTAGGCGCCAACGCCTTCGCCCATGAGTCCGGCGTCCACCAGGATGGCATCCTCAAGGAACGGACGACCTATGAAATCATGCGTCCCGAAGACATCGGCATTGAGGGAACGGATCTCGTTCTCGGCAAGCACTCCGGTCGTCACGCCTTCCGCGATAAACTCGCCAAAATGGGAATGAAGCTGACGGATTCAGAAATCGAAAATGCCTATAACCGGTTCATCGAGCTTGCCGACAAGAAAAAGAACATCTACGAGGATGACCTGCTGGCCATCGCACGCGACCAGATGGATGTGATTGAGAACGCCTTTGTTCTTGATTATCTGCATGTCTCGGCAGGAACCGAAACCGTTCCCACCGCCACCCTCCGCCTGAAACGAGGGACTGAAGTCTTCCAGGATGCGGGGTGCGGCGATGGGCCCGTCGATGCGGCGCTCAAAACAATTGATCGCATCACCAAGGTCAAGGGCCAGCTCATTGACTTCTCGCTTCAGGCTATTTCCGTCGGCAAGGACGCCATGGGGGAAGTCACCCTGCGTGTTGCCTTCGGCAGTGACATCATCAGCGCCAAGGCCGCCAGCACGGATATCGTCGAAGCCGGAACCCGGGCCTACCTGTCCTGCGTAAACCGGCTCCTCTTCAACCGGGCTGCCCAGGAGAAAGCTAAGCGTGACCCGGGGCCAGCCCTATGAAAGCGCTGAGCGGACACACCCTTCCCTTCGCCGTACTGGGCCACCCGATCGGCCATACCCTTTCGCCTGTTATGCACAATGCGGCGTTCCAATCCCTGGGGATGGATGCTCTTTACATGGCGTTTGATGTGGCTCCCGAAGCGTTGCTCACCGTTCTGGCCAGCATGAAAATCATGGGGTTCCACGGCGTAAACCTGACGGTGCCTCTGAAGGAAACCGCCTTCAAGGGCTTGAGCAACCTCGCCCCGTCTGCCAGCATGCTTGGTGCCGTGAATACCATTGAGTTCACCGCCACAGGCCTGCGCGGACACAACACCGATGGAAAGGGATTTCTGACCGCCGTGAAGGAAGCCTTTGATTTCTCCGTCACCGGCCGAACCCTGTTTGTGATGGGATGCGGCGGCGCCGGCCGTGCGGTGGCGATTACAGCCGCCAGCGAAGGCGCCTCTAAACTTATCCTCGCCGATATTGATGAAGCCCGCTGCAGAGCTGTCAGTCGTGATATCGCGATCCTGTCGCCTTCGGTCAAGGTCGAGTGGGCCGGTGCCACAGCTACAGACTGGGCAAGCCGCACGCCTGAGGCCGATCTCATTATTCAGGCCTCCCCCGTGGGAATGAAGCCCGAGGATGTCTGCCCCCTTCCCGCGTCGGCCTTTCGAGCGGGGCAGTTTGCCTTTGATCTCGTGTACAACCGACCGGTCACCTGCTTCACCCAGGCCGCCGCTTCGGGCGGCGCCAGAACATCCAATGGACTGGGGATGCTCCTTCACCAGGGCGCAGAGGCGTTCACCATCTGGACGGGAAAATCTGCGGCTGTTGAAGTCATGAGGGACTCCCTGAAAAAAGCCCTTTACGGGTAAACCCTCAGGACGGCTCGGAAGCCGGGGGCCCTCTTCTGCGACGGCGTGGGCGACGCCGCTGTTCCCCATCGTCACCGTACCGGGACTGGCGAGGTTCCCATTCAATGGCCTGGGCCTGTTCAAGTGCCCCGCGATTTTCACCGGTCAGGCGCACCATGAATTCAAGATACGCCACCGCTTCGGGGAAAAAATCTCGCGTGGCGAGAGGCCGCGCCCGCCGGCCGCCATCGGCCGTCAACCGCGGCTGGGAAGCCAGGATTTCAGCCGTCCGGTACCGCACGGTCTTGGGAACCTGAACCCGTTCGGTAAGCCCGCCGAAATGCTCCATCGTCACCGAATGTAACGCCAATCCCTTGTGCTGACCTTGTTCAGTCAATTCACCGGCCCTGGCTTCGTGCATGCCGCCAAACATGAGCGCAAACAGAAGGGCCGGCGACACATCACGGCCCGCCTGCCGCCATTCATCAACCTGCTTGAGCGCCTGGCTGATCCGCAGACACTCGGGAGTCCCCGTGTTGGGCCCCAACCAGGAGCCGAGTTCCGGAAACAACATGCCATAGAGACCGAATTCACGAAGCAACTCGTAGGCCCGCTGGGCGGCCTTGCAGAAAAATAGTTTTTGAACTTCCTCATACAGCCTGGACCGGTTTGCCAGCGCCAGACAGGCGTGATGCTCACGGATCGCGGCCGCCGTGGCGGGCTCAAAGTCAAAACCCAGCATCGCGGCAAACCGAACGGCCCGGATCATACGAACCGGATCTTCCACACAACGGACTCCGGGATCACCGATAAACCGGATCACCCGCCTCTGGAGATCCTCTAGCCCACCCACGTAGTCGATCACGGAGTAATCCCGGATATTGTAGAACAAAGCATTGATGGTGAAATCTCGGCGGAGCGCATCCTCCTCGGGCGTGCCGAAAAGATTGTCGCGCACAATCATTCCATCATCACGGCGCACATGGTGGTTGTTTTGGGGGGCTTGATCGGTGGAGTCAGAGTGATCGGTCTGATCGGCCGGATCTTCGGAATCCGCTGGTTCGGGCGGCATATTGGCCCGGAAGGTGGCGACCTCGATAATCTTGTCGCGTCCGAAAAAAACATGAGCAAGACGGAAACGGCGGCCAATCAGGCGGCAATTTCGGAAAATGCGCCTCAGCTCATTGGGTGTCGCATCGGTAACAACATCGAAATCCTTGGGCGTTCGCCCCAGAAGAAGATCCCTTACCCCTCCCCCGGCAATATAGGCAACGTAGTTCGCTTCCTTGAGCCCATAAAGCACTTTTAATGCCTCCGGGCTGATATTCTCGCGACTCAGGGTATGATCAGATCGTTGAACAATGACAGGTTCCACTCTTATTCCTTAAAACCCACATTTTCGCACCCGGACAGCCTCTTGTCAAACTCCGTTACCCAGCAGATGCTGCCCCCCGTCCATGAACAAGGTCTGCCCGGTCACACCCTCGAGCTTGAGAAGCTGGATAACGCCCGCGGCAATATCGTGCGGGGTAATACGGCACTTGAGGGGAATCAGACCGGCGCGCTCATGAAAATAGGGCGCGCCTTTTCCCGGGGGCGGAAGGACCGGACCCGGCGCCACGGCATTCACCGTGATATCAGGGGCCAGCGCCAGCGCCGCCTCCTCTGTGAAGGACGCCAGGGCTTTTTTGGAAAGCGAATAGGGAAGGCAGTCAACATCATTGGCTTTGATCCGGCGATCCAGAAGGTTGACCACCGCTCCCTTTTCGGCCTGCTCCGCAAACAACCGCGTCAACAAAATGGGAGCAAAAAGATTGATCCCGAATTCCATCCTGAGTTTTTGTTCTGTCACAGCTTTCAGCCGGGTCTTATGAAATACAGCCGCATTGTTCACCAGAATATCCAGCGTCCCTGCCTGCTTCAACACTCCAGCCATCAACGACCGGCAATCCGCCTCGGAGTCGATCGCCTCCTTCACCACCCAGGCCTTGACCTCAAACCCTCTCAGCCTCCGTGCAAGCTGTTCGGCCGCCTGAACAGAGCGGCTGCAATGGATAACCACATGGCAGCCTTCTGCGGCAAGGGCTTCACAGACCGCCTTCCCGATCCGAACCGCTCCGCCCGTGACCAATGCCGTCTTACCTCGAAGATTCATGCTGTCTCCTTTATACCAATGCGGCCTTCATGGCGGGAATAGTGACCGCGCCCTCATACAGCGCCTTCCCCACAATAACTCCATCCAGATTGGTAAGATTCAGCGCGGCCAGTGCGGTAATATCCCGACAGGTCGAAATCCCACCGGAGGCGATAACCTTCGCCTTCACGGCGCAGCAGAGCGCACGAACACCCTCGATATTGGGTCCGGTCAGCATGCCATCCGTGGCAGTATCCGTGTAGATAATGGTGCTCACTCCCAGTTCCGAGACCCGCCGGGCAAGATCCACGGCAAGGGTGTCCGTCGTCTCGACCCAGCCTTTGACCTGAACCCGTCCATTACGCGCATCAATCCCGACGGCCAAACGATCCCCGAACTGCTGCACCAGTGCCGCAAGGGCATCAGGGTCGGCACAGGCCCGCGTCCCCAGCACCACGCGCCGCACGCCAGACTCCAGCATGAGTCGGATATCCTCATCGGTGCGGAGCCCTCCGCCGAACTCAACCGGTATCGGAATTGCGGCAACGATCTGACGGACAACATCATGATGAACGGGATGTCCGGCAAAAGCGCCGTCCAAATCCACCACATGAAGCCAATCCCCACCGGCATCCGCCCAGTGCCGGGCCATCGCCACGGGATCGTTCGAATACACCGTCACGGCATCGGCGCGTCCCTGCTGCAACCGGACGCATTGGCCGCCCTTTAAGTCAATCGCCGGATAAAGCTTCATCATGATCTGCCCCGACGCCTCAAATGGCCCCTTTGCTCGACGGCACGCCTTGAACACGGGAATCCCTGCGACAGGCTTCGCCCAGCGCCCGCGCCACGGCCTTGAAAATAGCCTCGTAGGCGTGATGGGGTTCCTGACCGTAAAGCTGGGCAATATGAAGATTCAGGCGGGCTTTCACGGTAAAGGCCTGAAAAAATTCCCGTATCAGGATCAGGTTGAAATCCCGGATCTTGCGGGTTCGGTTGGCCACCTCATAGACCAGGTAGGGTCGGCCGCCCAGATCCACAACGGCCCGGCTGAGCGCGTCATCCATCGGAATATAGGACCATCCGTACCGGACAATCCCTTTGCGATCTCCCAGCGCCTGGTCAAGGGCATCCCCCAGCACAAGGCCGAGATCCTCAACCGTATGGTGATAATCCACCTCCAGGTCGCCTTTTGCCTTTACCGTCAGGTCCATCAGGGAATGCTTTGAAAAAAGCTCCAGCATATGGTTCAGGAAGGGCATTCCTGTTTCCACGCTGCTGACGCCCGTCCCGTCAATCGTCACCGCCACCTGGATATCCGTCTCACGCGTCTTACGCGCCACCGTTGCCGTTCGTTTTTTCATAGCATCCCTCCCAGAACCTGTAACAACCGATCCACATCCTCATCCGTTCCCACTGTGATCCTCACATACTCGCCAGTCCGCTCTCCGGGGAAATGCCGGATCAGGATTCCCTCAGCCTTCAACGCTTCAAAAAGCACGCGGGCGTCCTGGCCGGCGGGTTTTGCCCAGAGAAAGTTTGCCTCCGAGGGGCAAACCGTAAATCCGAGCCGTTCCAATTCCGCAGAGAGCCGGTCCCGGGTTGCCTTGATCCGCTCCGCATTGTCGCGCATGGTTGCCTGATCCTTGAGTGCCGCCATGGCGGCAACCTGGGTCAGCCGGTTCAGGTTGTAGGAATCCTTGATCTTGAACAGGGCGGAAATCAGCGCTTCAGGCCCCACCACATACCCGCAACGGATCCCGGCCAGCGAATAGGATTTCGACAGCGTGCGCATGACCAGCACATTCGGCATGGTTTTCGCCAGATCCATGCAACTCTCCCGGGCGAAATCCACATACGCCTCATCCACCAATACCACACCTGAAAAACGTTTGCAGAAGGCGCTTACTTTGGTCTTCGGAAACAGCATGCTGGTTGGCGCATTCGGATTCGCCAGGAAAAACAGGGAGGCCGGCTCCGGATCACGGGCAGGCCACTCGAAAGTATCCGTCAACCCGCACGCCACGCCCGGCACCGCGCGAATCGCCGCCAACACCGGGTACAGCGAGTAGGACGGCATGAAATAGCTGATGGTTCCGTCATCCTCCACAAAAGCCCGGGTACACAGTGCCAGAATTTCATCCGATCCGTTTCCGGCAAACACCTGATCCAGTTTCACCTCATGAAGGTCGGCCATCGTCTGCCTCAATCCGGTACTTACCGGATCGGGATAAAGCCGCAACGTCTCAAGAGGCAACGCGGTCAGGGCTTCCGCCACCCACGGCGAGGGTGGATAGGGATTTTCGTTGGTATTCAACTTGATCAACCCCGGCCGCCGGAGCTGTTCGCCCGGCGTATAGGCTTCCAGGGTCCGGACTGATTTTCTGATCAACAGATTATTCATCACACTTCAAACCTCATTCGGGCGGCTCGCGCGTGGGCATCCAAACCCTCAACCCGTCCAAACGCCTCAATTACCGGCAAGGTCTCCTGAAGGTCCGCGCGGGTAAAGGCCATAAAACTGGTCCGCCTCCGAAAATCATCGACCGTCAGCCCGGAATACATCGACGCCGTCCCACCCGTGGGCAGGACATGACTGGGCCCGGCCACAAAATCGCCAGCCGACTCGGGCGTCCAGACACCGACAAACACGGCTCCTGCAGCACGCACCTTCCGCAGCCAGTTACGCGGCTCACGCACCATGATCTCAAGATGCTCGGGGGCAAACTGATTGCACAGTTCCATTCCGTCACCGATCGTGTTCACCACGACTACGAGAGTCCCCTTCTCCAACACTTTGAGAATCGCCTGCTTGCGCCCAAGGGTTGCTGCCTGTTTCAGGAGCTGATCACACACCTTGTTGGCCAGCACAGTCGAATTGGTTACAAGAAGAGCCTTCTCATGGCCGGTGCCATGCTCGGCCTGTGACAACAAATCTGCGGCCACGCACTCAGCGGGAGCGGTTTCATCCGCGAGGATGGCAATTTCACTCGGCCCGGCAACCAGATCGAGTGCCACATCCCCATAGACCAGTTTCTTGGCCGCCGTGACATAGGCGCCGCCGGGCCCCACAATCTTCTGAACCTTGCGAACGGTTTTGGTACCGTAGGCCATCATGCCGATCGCCTGAATGCCACCCACCCGGTAGATTTCCGTGGCACCCGCCATCTCCAGCGCAAAGAGAATGTAGGGATTTACCCGACCGGTGCTGTCAGAGGGGGTACACACCACAATCTCCTGAACACCTGCCACCTTGGCCAGGGTTACTGTCATAAAAACCGATGACACGAGCGGAGCCTGTCCACCGGGGATGTACACCCCCACCCGGTCAAACGGAACAAACTGTTCGCCCAGCTCTCCCCCCTTGGGACTGAAAATCTTCCAGTCTTTTTTCATACCGGCCCGGGAAAAGGTCATCACACGCTTGTAGACTTCACGGGCGGCGTTCCGGAACTGGGGATCCACTGTATCGCGCGCCTCAGCCAGTTCCGCCTGGGTGACCCGAAGATCGGACAACTTGAGGGATACCCCGTCATAGTCTTCAACGTACTTCAGAACAGCGATATCGCCATTGAGCCGGATATTCTCCAGAGCTTCACGAGCGGTCGTTTCAGCGACGGGATCGAACGCAGGCCTCTTGAGGAATGAGGGGACAACGCTGCCCGGCTTGTCGGGCGCCCATTTTTCAATTTTAATTTCCATGTTGCTCTTCCTCCCCTTGGTCTACTTTCAAAAAAACAATCCTGACATGCCCCTCGACCGGACCCTCACCCAAATTCCCGCGCCCGGCTCGCAACCCTCTCACGAAGGCGGAATCCAGAGATGCGATGCCGCTTGGCTGCTCCAACAATACATGCACCACGCTTCCCTTCCGATCCATTTCGACCGATGCCGTCACGGAAATCGCGGTCACCCCCATCGCGAAATTCGTCATATCTCGCAATCCCGGCGCTTCAAAGTTCCGGGCTTTCAGTCCGTCTTCCATCTCGATTTGGAGGTCCGTTCGCGGCGCCGCAGACCCACCGGAAAAAACAACAGGCTGAAGACGATCCGGCTCAAACCCCGGGGACTCCAAGGACGCCATTCCAGCCCCTGTCAAAGAGGGCACGGCCGCCAACTTCATCTCCAAATACAGTGGCTCCCGCTCCCGCGGCTTCAACACCAACCCCGGGCTCTTCTGCGACATCACATCAACTGCCGCCTTTTTACTAAATCCATCTGCCGTCGGCAATGGCATCAATACGGGCGACCAGGCAGAACCATCGACACCCTGAATCGTTCTGAGATACCGGAACACAGGCGGCTTGCGCAGAGGATCGCGCCCGGATGACATCGTCCCTCTCGGCCACGCCAGCCAGGGAAGAATCCATAACGCCAGTCCTCCAATAATCACCAACACCAGGTTTTTCCACGGCATCGGAATGATATAGGGATTGGACACCATCATCACCTTTCCGGGGGACGCGTTGCCAGGTTCACTTCGCGGAAACCGGCCTCAGAGGCCATATCAAATAGTTTTACAATGGTGTCGTGCCTCACCATGCGATCCGCCTCGATCATCAACGGCAGGTTCGACTTCTGGCTCCACGCCGTGGCCAGAGCCGCACGCAGGGCATCCATTTCGGAGGCTTCCCTGCCCAGATAGCGTTGATCATCAAAGAAAAAGATCTCGTCCCGGTCCGATCGTCCCGCCATCGGCAAAGACAGCACCGCAAGGGTATGGCCATAATGGCGACCATCGGTGAAAGATATTTCTGGGAGCTGGATCACCACCCCGGGCTGCAGCACGTTCGGGGCGAGAAAATAAAGATATGCCGCGACAAGCAGGACAAAACTCACCCAGGGCGCCGCCGTTACAAGCCCCTGATCCAGGCGACTCACGGGCCGATAATGCCGGAATCCCTGAACCGTCCATCCGATCGTCTTGGGCGTTTCGCGCTTGATCATTCGTCCTTCTCCGGAACTGGTTCGTCGCGAACTATCGGGGTTCCCGCCATAAAGGCGATGAGGTCGGATGCCGATCGCTCCATATCAATCACAATCTTCTCCACTTTCCCGACCAGGAAACTGAAGGCAATATAACAGGGAGCCGCCACCGCCAACCCGACCGCCGTCGTCACCAGCGCCTGCATGAGGCCGGACATCACATCCACAGGCTGAACCAGGGGCGCGGCCAGCTTCATCGCCTGAAGGGACTTGATCAGCCCCAGGACCGTTCCCAGCAGCCCGAAGATCGGCGCCACCTGCGCCACGGTCGCCAGGAGGGACAAACGCCGCTCCATTCGGGAGATTTCCGTCCGACCGGCATTCTCAATGGCCGTACGAATGGATTCTTTGTCCGCCTGCCGGTTCAAAATGGCGGCCCGAACAATGACTGCCACCGGGCCGGGCGTGTCATCGCAGATGGCCAGGGCCTCATTGACATTGCCGCGGCGAAGATTGTTGCAGATTCCGGCAATAAAATCCTCCGACTTGATCCGGGCCCGGTGCAGGCTCAGGAGCCGTTCCAGAAAAAGGATCAGGGCGGCCAGGCCGCATCCCATAATGATCCATGCAATCAATCCCCCTTGCCGTAACAGTTCAAACATAAGTCACCTCTCACCAGACCCAATGCTCGGCCCGGATCTGTTCAATCCTCTTGCGGGCGTCACCGCTGGCCGGAACCCGCGCATCAACCACGCGTTCCAGCACCTTAACGGCGCGCTTCCAGTTTTTTTCCAATTCCAAAATATCCGCTGCTGAAAATGCCGCCTTGGTGAACCAGATGGCCTCCGGGACTGAGCCTTTTCCCGCCAGATACCGGATCACGACCCGGGTGTAATACTGCTCGATGGCCTCAACCCGACGGCCCAGCTTATCATAGCATCGCCCGATCTTATACTCCGCCTGAAGCTCCAGATCAAACGTCGTTCCAGGGCTCCGCGCCACGGAGCGGTAGGATGACACGGCCTCGTCATACCGCCGGGCATCCGTGGCCCCCAGGGTAAACTGGCAATCGCCCCGTCTTCCCCAGGCGGCGCTGACCAGGGTGCTGTTTGGGAACTTGGCAATCAGGTCGTCAAACACCAGGATCGCCCGCGAAAACTCGCCCAGTTCACTTAAGGAATCCCCCTGAAGGAAGCGGGCCTCGGCCATGTGCTCGCTAGAGGGGTAGGCACGGGCCATCCGGGAGAAAATATCCACGGCCCGCAGATACTCCTTCTGCTTCATGGCGGAGCGCCCGGCCCAGATGAGTGCCTTTTCCGCCAAGGCATCCTTGGGCGTCTTTTCTGCAAGTTTAATGAACTGGGTTTCGGCCTCGGCATATTGTCCGTGATTATAGGCGTATTCCCCGATCCAGAATATCACACCGGGCGTCCATTCGCTGTCCGGATAACTTACGACAAACGCCTTACAGACCTTCAGCGACTCGGCCTCCTGACCGCGCATATAAAGCGCCCACCCTCTCATAAAATACGCCTGCGGCGCCACGCGATTGGTCGAAAAATCAGTGACGACCCGGGTAAAATTTTTGAGCGCGGTGTCAATCTCACCGACCTGATAAGCCACCAAGCCATGACGGTGAAGGGCTTCCGGGAACAAGGCACCTGAGGGATAAATGGCCATCACATCCGAATAGGCCGCCAAAGCCGCCCGCATAAAAGAAGGTCCCTGCTCTTCCTTGAGTTCCGCAATCCGCAACAACGCCCGTTCGGCCAGGGGACTGTCGGAATAACGACGGATCAACTCCCTGAATCGTTCCTCTGCAGAGCCCCACTGCGCTTGTCGGGCCAGGCTCTCCCCGAATTGGAACAACACCTGCGGGGTCAGTGTCCCGGAGGGAAACGCAGCCAGAACGCGTTCATAGGCCGCCCCCGCAAGTTTGTATTGGGAATTAGCAAATAGCGCATCAGCGGATTTGATCAAAAGCGATTCACGGCTCGCCGGATCGGAGACCAGACCCGCCGCCTTGTCGAACATAACAGAGGCCTCGGCATATCGCTGCAGGGCCCACAGGGCAAGACCCCGTCCGCGAAAAGCCTGAAGCCGACCCGCCGGATCCGTGAAGGTTTCAAGGTAGTATTGATATTCTTCAGCCGCCTTTTGGGGTTGGTTCATGGCATGGCAGGTTCCGGCCAGCTCCAACTGCAGGACGCCAGAAAGAGGGTCATCCGTCAACTGGGCAATCACCGGACGAAGCATCGCCTCGCCTGTGGCGAGTTTACCCTGCCTCAGCAACCAACGCCCCCACAAAGCCTGGCCGCGGTTCTTCAAATATTGAGTAGGCGCAAGATCCACGCTTCGGGCCGCGGAGGTCACGGCCGCCTCAAGATTGCTTTGAACCGCGTTCACCTCGCTCAAATTCATCCAGGCCAGCGCGCGACGATCCTGTCGCATCGCGGGATCATTGGCCACCAGGTTCAGGAGGTTCCAGGCCGCCTCCCACTTCCCGTCGGCCACCAAAGCCTTGGCCAGCCACAGCTTCCCGTCCTGAACAGCGGAAGTCGCAGGCGTTCGCTTGACCAACCGATCCAAAACCTCGCACGCCCCGGCCGCATTGCCGGCCCCGAGCAGGGCCTGTCCCCAATCCAGAAGGTTTGCGGCACCCTCCCCGGTATTCCCGAACTGATGGTCATAGTGTTCAAAGACAGTCAGGGCCGCTTCACCCCGCCCCTCCTTAAGATTACACCAGGCTTCCAAACGCGCGGCTGGAGCAATGAGGTCGCTACCGGGAAAACGGGAAGAGAATCCGCGTATTTCAGAAAAGGCCGCCGCCACGTTTCCCGCTTCATACTGCGCCACGGCATGCCAGTATACCAGCGCACCTGGCTGGGTCGTTGGCGTCCTGATCCCCATCTCATCAATCTTCTGGAGCATGTCTTTGAACCGGTGCTGACCGTGAAGTGCCCGTGCCAGCAGCACCATGGCGTCGCCCCGGTTCGGCGCGGACCCCTTGTTCTCCTTCAAAATGGTTTCGGCCTGACGCTGGGCAAGGTCATATAACCCGTCTTCCATCGCAACCTGAGCCACCGTCAAGGGATTGACTTCAGGCTCTCCCGCCAGACCGGTCCCGGCCGCCAACCACCCCAGAATCAAAATGAGTCGAATGCCGTTCATTCCATATGCTTCCGTAAAGCCTGTCCTGTATAGGACGCCTCGCACCGGGCCACCTCTTCAGGCGTGCCCACCGCGATAATCCGCCCCCCATCATCCCCGCCTTCCGGCCCCAGATCAATCATGTAATCGCACCGTTTAATGACATCCAGGTTATGCTCGATCACTAAAACGGAATTCCCGGCATCCCTCAGTCTTTCAATGACATTCAGAAGCCGCTCAATGTCGGCAAAATGAAGCCCGGTCGTGGGCTCATCCAGAAGATAAAGGGTCTTCCCCGTCGCCTGTCGACTGAGTTCCGAGGCAAGCTTCATGCGCTGGGCCTCGCCGCCCGAAAGTGTTGTGGCCGACTGACCCAGTTGAATGTAGCCCAGACCGACCTCTGACAAGGTGCGCAGTTTCCGCTCGATCGAGGGAATGTTCTTGAAACAATCCAGCGCCTCGTCAATGGTCAGGTTCAGCACCTCGGCGATGCTCCTGCCCCCGTAATGGACTTCCAGCGTCTCCTTGTTGTAGCGCAATCCGCCGCACTGCTCGCAGGTAACATAGACATCCGGAAGGAAATGCATTTCAAGGCGAATGATTCCGTCGCCCTTACACGCCTCGCACCGCCCGCCTTTAACATTGAAACTGAATCGACCCGGCCCGTAACCCCGGACTTTCGACACCGGGAGGGCGGCAAACAGATCCCGGATCGGAGCAAAGGCCCCGGTGTAGGTGGAGGGATTACTGCGGGGCGTCCGCCCGATCGGAGATTGGTCAATCACAATCACCTTATCCAGCTTGTCCGCGCCCAGTAACTTCCGATGGGCGCCAGGAAGGTCACGAGATCCGTAGATTTTCCGGAACAGGGCGCGGCGCAGGATATCATCCACCAGCGTGCTCTTCCCGCTCCCGGATACCCCCGTCACGCACACGAAAAGGCCCAGGGGAATTTTGGCATTCAGGTTCTTCAGATTGTTTTCGGTGCACCCGACCAACTGGAGCCAGTCGGAGCCCGGCGCCTTGCGGGTTGGCGGCACTTGAATGACCAGTTCACCGTTCAGATACTTGGCCGTAAGCGACTGCCGGTTCACCAGCAATTGCGGCACCGTTCCCTGGTGGATTACCTGTCCGCCATGACGCCCCGCCCCCGGCCCGAGATCAATGACGCAGTCCGCCGCCCGGATTGTCTCCTCATCATGCTCCACCACGACCACCGTGTTGCCTAGATCGCGAAGCTGCTTCAGGGTATTGATCAGCCGTTCGTTATCCCGGTAATGAAGCCCGATACTGGGTTCATCCAGCACATACAGGACGCCGACCAGTCGTGATCCAATCTGGGTCGCCAACCGGATCCGCTGGGCCTCGCCGCCTGACAAGGACCCGCTCTCCCGATCCAGCGTCAGGTAGTCAAGCCCCACATCGGCCAGGAATTGGAGCCGCTCCCGGATCTCTTTAATAACCTCGCCGGCAATCTTCCCTTCCTGTTCCGAGAGAACCAGCGTCCGGAGAAAGGCCAGGGCATTACGGACCGACAGGCGTGTCAGATCCACAATGGACTGTCCTGCAACCGTGCAGGAAAGAATTTCGGGACGCAACCGGGCTCCCTTGCAGGTCGGGCAGGACTGCTTGCTCATGTAATCGCGAAGCCGTTGCCGGGTGAAATCGCTGTCAGTTTCCGTGTAGCGCCGCGCCAGATTCGGAAGCACTCCCTCAAACGGTTTTTCATACTTCCGGAACGCCCCGCCCCGCCAGTATCCGAAGGTCATATCCTTGTCGCCCGAGCCATGCATAAGAAGACGACGCATATCCGCCGGAAGATCCTTGAAGGGCGTCTCCAAGCTGAATTCACACTGTTTGGCAACAGCCCGAAGCAGTGCCTTGTAATACAGGATCAACCGGCGCCCCCCGCGCCGCCAGGGCGGAATGGCTCCGTCCTCGATCGAGAGTTCCGGATTGGGCACGACGAGGCTCTCGTCGAACACCAATTTACTGCCCAGTCCGGAGCAGTCGGGGCAGGCGCCATAGGGACTGTTGAACGAGAAATGCCGCGCGGTAAGCTTTTCAAAACTCACCCCGCAATCCGGACACGCATGCTTCTCGGAATACAATTTTTCCGTCCACGCCGTTTCTGTATCCGCCTGAAATAAAACAATCAGAACTCCGCCGCCCTCTTTCAGAGCCAGCTCCACCGAATCGGTCAACCTCGACCGGATCTTGTCGATAATCACCAGTCGATCCACCACCACATCCACATTGTGCGCGGTTTTTTTGTTCAGGGCCGGAATCTTATCCAACTCAACCAGATCCCCATCCACCCGGACCCGGACAAACCCCTGCTTGCGGACCTTCTCGAAAACGGCCTCATGCAGCCCTTTCTTGCTCCGGAGCAGAGGTGCCAATACCGCCACCTTGGTTCGGGCCGGATGCTGAAGGATCTGTCCGACAATACCCTCTGCGGACTGGCCTGACACGGGCTTTCCGCAATGCGGGCAATGCGGATGCCCGACATTGGCATACAGCAAGCGAAGGTAGTCATGAATCTCTGTTGTGGTGGCGACGATAGAACGGGGATTGGATCCCGCCGTGCGTTGCTCGATCGAGATGGCGGGCGAGAGACCCTCCACGTAATCCACGTCCGGCTTCTGCATCTGGTTTAGAAACTGTCGCACATAGGCCGACAAGCTCTCCACATAGCGGCGCTGCCCCTCGGCAAAAAGGGTGTCGAACGCCAGCGAGGATTTCCCTGAACCGCTCAATCCCGTAATCACCGTCAGACTGTTACGGGGAATTTTAACCGTGATGTTCTGCAGGTTATGCTCACGGGCGCCGGCTATGATGATATGATCGTGGCTCATATAAGGGCATTCAGGATACGCATTTCCGCAGCATGCGTCGAGTCTGGAATACCCGGAATCAGGCTCCTCGAAGCACACGAACCCCTGTTAGCCGGCCACCGGCTTTCTCGAAGCTGAGGATTTCCTTTACGGACTTCATGTACTCCCCTTGGATCAACCGATCCACAAAACCCGGGTTGGCTGTCGCAAGGTTAGGAACCTCAAGAACCGCTTTGGCAACGCCCAGAGATTCAACGCCACGTTCGTTCAGGAATTGGCCGATCAGGGACAGCGCTTCCGCCTTGGGTACACCATAGTGGTGCTGTAAGGCGAAATAGACCTCCGATGCCACCATATCGGATACAACCAGTGTCGCACCCCGTTCCAGAATCGCCCGCATTTCCATTAGAGCCAAACTGGCTTGCGCCTCAGGCGCACCCGTAAGTAATCGCAGGATAAACGACGTATCGAGCCCAATTTTCATTTTCGCGGTTTCCCTGGAGTGGATAATACCGCCGAGCCAGAGCGGCCGCGTACGATACTGTCGCGCACGGAATCCATATCGTGTTTTGCCACCTTCCGGGCATACTTTTGCGCAGCACCAAACCATGCCGGGCTGGCAATATCCGCACTTTTAACCGCCGCCCGGTCACGGCTGTCATCCGGCGCCTCAATCCAGTTCAGAAAGAGATGCATCACGATCTCGCGAACAGGTTGCCCTTGCAATGCACTCTTGGCTTTCACCTGCCGGTATAGATCATCTGGTATATCGATAGTGGCTTTCATGCAAACAATATAACCATATTCCTGTATTACCGTCAAACCTTAGAACTAATGTTTTATTGGGGTTGGATCAGTCTGAGCAGATTATCACGGGTCAAAAGCGCGCTGTCTTGAGGCCGTTCAAGAAAAGGGCGGACATCGTCAAGAACAGCATCAATATCCAGGGATTCAAGCCGGTTCTGAACCAATAAAGTCCATGATTGTGCATCCAAGACACCGGCCCCCTGCGTCTGATCCAGTGCATTTTGGAGCATCTCAATATTGGGCTGAACCGGTGGCCTTTGAGAGAGATACCAAAACAAATCGTACCAGTCGCGCCCCTTGGAATACTTTCGGGTTATGACGGCGTGGAGTTTGCCTGCCAACAAGGATTGCAAATCGTAGTACTGAATGAAAAATGTGGTGAATCTGGAAATAACCTGCCGCTCACAGTGCGCACCAGCCGGTGGTCGCGTGTCAATTTCAAGCTTAATAGAGAGCTTTTCCGCCGACATCCCGGAAAGGCCGATGTCATGCAGAATCCCCTCAACACGGATCCACCCTGTATGGACAACCTTCCGGTCATTCCAGGCCAATTGCGCATCAAATCCAGCTAACACCAAATCCCGTTTGATCTTAGCCATCCATTCCGTCCCCTTATAGGTTTCTGGCGAAACGAGCGAGAAGTCCAGATCCTCCGAAAACCGTGGCAGGTTATGCAAAAAACGTAACGCGGTTCCACCAACGAACGCCAAAGGCTTGAATGCCTCCGACTCATGCAACGACCTTAAGACAAAGGCCTGGAGATATTCGCGCAGTCGATTGAGCTTTTGCCCAGGATCACTGATCCCCGCCACCAAGGCTAATGCTTGTTCCTTCATACTGTCACCCACCCTTCAGACTCTTGAACGACTAGTTTCAACCATCGCTCGATGGCTCGGTTCAAACGGAGACTTTTAAAACGTAGCCCATAGTCTTTAAGTCGTTCACCGGAAATGAGATCGACATGCTGAAACCGCATCTCCTTGAGTCGCGTGGTTGTCCATTCCCCTGAAGTCAAATGCCAATAATCCAGTAGCGCTTTTTCGGGGTCTGCCACAAGGACTTCCTGATTGCCAATTTTCTTTGTTCCATATCCGAAAAAAAACGATTGTTTTACGTTCCGATAGTCAAATACCCCCACCGCATTTTCAAAATGCCGGGGCACACGTGACGTCACGCTCGTGAGCCACACCACATGTTCGGGAATGATGTCGTAATACCCCATTGCCCACAAGCCGCTCAAATATGACGGGCTATACAATTGATTTGCCAGCACGGCGGTATTCACAGGCATCCGGCGATAGGCTGGGGCAAGCAAATATACACCCCTGCGCAGACCGATAACTTTTCCACTCTGCATCCAGCGGGAAAGTTGCACCCTCAGCACAGGCCTTTTTACCGTAAAAGCCTGAACCAATAGAGGCATGTCAAAGCACGGCAAGCCCCCTACAATTTCAACCAGTGACTCGAACTTCATATACGATAGATATCTTTTTTGATATCTATTGTAAATAGAATTATGAATCGTGCTAAATCAGGAAAGTGGACTTTCAGGAGCGGCCTAGACCACCTTCACCAGGCAGTAGTTCTTTTTTCCAGCCCGCATGACCAGAACACGGCCATCAACCAGCATGTCGCCTGAGATTTTCCCCACGGGATCCGTGATGCGGATATTATTGATGTAGAATCCGCCTTCGGTCACCAACCTGCGGGCCTCACCCTTACTCTTACAGAGTCCGGCGGCCATGGCGACATCCAGGAATCCGGCATCCCGCACCGAATCCAGGGGCATTTCGCGGGAGGGCACATTCGCAAAGACCTTGATGAGGTCATCGGCCTTCATTCCCTCCATGGAGCCTCCAAACAGGACCTCACTGGCACGCTGGGCAATCGCGAGGCCGGCGGCCCCATGAATGGTTCGGGTCATATCTTCCGCCAGAGTTTTCTGGGCCAGCCGTTTTTCGGGCGCAGCCGTCATCTCCCGGGCAATGTCCTCGATCTGAGCCATCGGCAGGAAGGTAAAGATCTTAAGAAAACGGATCACATCCGCATCCTCGGTCCGGATGAAAAACTGGTAGAAGTCATAATACGAGGTGCGGTTGTGATCCAGATAGACCGCGTTTCCGGCGGTCTTGCCGAACTTCTGTCCGCTACTGTCGCAGATGATCGGGAAGGTCATGCCAAAGGCTTCGCCGCCCCTGAGTCTGCGGATCAGATCGACTCCCGCTGTGATATTCCCCCACTGGTCGGATCCGCCAATCTGAAGTTTGCAGCCCTCCTGATCCCAAAGATGAAGAAAATCATAGGCCTGGATCAACTGGTAGCTGAATTCGCAATAACTCATGCCAACCTCACTTTCCATGCGGGCCCGTACGCTTTCCTTGCCCAGCATGGTGCCCATGCGAAAATGCTTGCCGACATCACGAAGAAATTCGATGTAGCTGAACCGCCCCATCCAATCATGGTTGTTCACAATCTTTGCCGGCGCGGTTTTAGAATCGAAATCCAGGAAGCGCGATAGATTCTCCTTTACGCCCACCAGATTGCGCTCGACGTCCTCGTGAGACAGAAGATTCCGCTCACTGGACTTCCCGGAAGGGTCGCCGATCATACCGGTAGCACCACCCGCGAGGGCAATGACCGGATGACCCGCCCGCTGGAAATGGGCCAACCCCATAATCGTGACAAAGTTGCCCACCTGCAGACTGCTGGACGTCGGATCGAATCCGGCATAGACCGGGGTCGGCGATTCAACCTGTTTCAGAAGCTCCGGACTGGTCGCATTATCGAACAATCCCCGCTCTTTAAGCGTCTCAATTACAGTTGCCATAATTTACTCCCGATCATCCAATGGTCCTGGGAATAGGATTCAGGGTTCAGGGTTCAGGAAAGAAAAACCATTCCCTGAACCCCGAACCCTTTTCCCCAACCCTGAACCCTTATCCTTATCCCCTCGCCGCTCTGCGGCGGAAAAAAACGAGGCGCTCCGTTGGTGATCCGGCGCGCCTCGTCCCGTTATTGCCTGACAGGGATTACTTGTCTCTGCCGCCGGACTTGTCTCCCGGATGCCATTCCTCATCCTTGGCGCCAAAAGCGGCGTCAAAGGCACCGGCCAGATCCACAAGATCCTCGCCCGGGCGCAGCCCTTCGAGCATCTCGTCTTTCACGACAAATTCCTCATCCGACACGCTCGCCGCCTTGATGCTCAGACCGATCTTGCGATCCATCTGGTCAATACGGACAATGCGGGCCTGAACTTCCTGGCCAACCTTCAGCACGTCCTTCACCTTCTCCACGCGATCATCGCTGATCTGCGAGATGTGAACCAGACCGTCAATGCCTTCCTCGATCTCCACGAACGCGCCGAATGACGCCAGCTTGGTGACCTTGCCCTTGACCATCTGGCCAATCTTCAGACGAGCCGCGATCGTGGACCACGGATCCTCCTGAGCCTGCTTCATGCCGAGGCTGATGCGCTGGTTGTCGGGATCCACTTCCAGGACCACGGCGGAAACCTCATCACCCTTCTTCATGATCTCGGAAGGATGGTTGACCTTGCGGGTCCAGGACATGTCAGAGACATGAACCATTCCATCAATCCCCTCTTCCAGCTCCACAAAGGCGCCGTACGAGGTCAGGTTGCGAACCTTGCCGGATACACGGGCTCCGAGCGGATAACGCATGCGAACGCCGTCCCAGGGATTTTCCTCGGTCTGGCGGATACCCAGTGCGATCTTCTGCTCTTCCTTGTTGACATTGAGCACCACGACATCCACTTCCTGGCCGGTGGCCAGAACATCGGAGGCGCGGGCAATGCGCTTGGTCCAGGAAATTTCCGACACATGCACAAGACCCTCGACGCCCTGCTCGATTTCGACGAACGCGCCGTAGGGAACCAGGTTGACAACCTTGCCGCGCAAACGGCTGCCGACGGGATACTTGGCCCCGATGTTGTCCCACGGATTGGTGCTGCGCTGCTTGAGCCCAAGCGAGACACGCTCCTTATCCATATTGACATCCAGAATGACGACCTCGAGCTCCTCGCCCACCTTGACCATCTCGGTCGGGTGGTTGATGCGGCCCCAGCTCATATCGGTGATATGCAACAGTCCGTCCATTCCGTCGAGATCCACGAACACACCGAAGTCGGTGATATTCTTGATCATGCCCTTGCGAACCTGACCCACCTTGATCTCGGTCAGCAACTCGCGCTTGCGGTCGCGGCGACGGTCTTCCATCAGTTCGCGGCGCGACAGCACGATATTGCGGCGGTCGTCATTGATCTTGATAATCTTGAACTCAAGCGTCTTGCCCACCAGCGCATCGGGATCGTGCACGGGAGAAACATCCACCTGGGATCCGGGAAGGAACGACTCAATGCCGCCCACATCCACAATAAAGCCACCTTTGACGCGGCTATGCACATTACCATTGACGATGGAGCCTTCCTTGTAGGTTTCAAGGACCACATTCCAACGCTCCTGCTGCTCGGCGCGACTCTTGCTGAGCATCACCAGGCCTTCGTCATCCTCAATCCCCTCGAGCAGGACATTGAAAATATCGCCGGGTTTAACTACGGAAATATCCGGAAATTCACTCGCGTGGATCATACCCTCAGATTTATAACCGATGTCCACGAGGACGCCGTCACCCCGGATTTCCAGAACTTTGCCGGGAATGATCGAGCCTTCAGCGAACGTTTTGAGGGTTTCTTCGTACATCTGAGACATCTGGGCCCTTTCGGCGTCTTCGACAACCGCCGGCGCAGCGCTCTTCTTATGCTTTTTAGCCATACAATACTTATCTTGTTGTTATTGACTCAGTTACACGGGCGAAAAGGCTCAGGGACACCCCCGAAAAAACCTCCACACCCCCGACTGAGAACCGCGGATAGTCTCGAATAACCCCTTGCGGCGCAAGCAAAAAAGCTTCTTTCTGCTGTTTTTCCCTGTTGCTCCCCCCACCCGAAACCGGCTATAACCACATTCCACTGATCGCAGTCTTTAAACCTGAGGGAGAATAACGACATGAGTAAATTTATGCTGGTGGTGGTCGCAGTGCTGGTGGTGGTGGTTTTGATGGTGATCAGCATCTATAACAGGCTGGTCGCCCTTCGCAACCGCTTCAAAAACGCGTTTTCTCAAATTGATGTGCAACTCAAGCGCCGGTATGACCTGATTCCGAATCTTGTTGAAACCGCCAAGGGCTATATCAAGCACGAACGCGAAACCCTTGAAGCCGTAATCTCCGCCCGGAACCAGGCGTATGCCGCCAACCAGAAGGCTGCCGCGAACCCGGAAGACGCCCTGGCGATGCAGGGATTGATGAAAGCCGAGGGCCAGATGGCCGGAGTCCTGGGCCGTCTGATGATGGTGGCCGAGGCCTATCCGGATCTGAAGGCGAATCAGAACATGATGCAACTGAGCGAGGAATTGACCTCTACGGAAAATAAGATCTCATTCGCCAGACAGGCCTATAATGACTCCGTAATGGTCTACAACACGGCGCGCGAAACCTTCCCCAATGTCGTGATCGCCAATAGCTTCGGGTTCACCGCAGCCACCCTGTTTGAACTGGAGTCGCCCGCCGAAGGCCAGGCGCCCAAAGTGAAGTTCTAAGGTCTGCTTTCCTCGGAAAACGGATGGGTCACCAGGGTTTCAGGCGCAATAAAGCCGCCCGAAATCAGCATCTTAAAGGCATCCTCAACCGCCATGTCCGTAATGCGGACGTCGCCAATCGGCACCAGATGCAGAAACCCTGAGGTGGGAAGCGGTGACATCGGAATGAAAATACGCCCCCATTTCTTTCCATCCTGATCTGTCGTGGTTCCTGTCAGAAACCCGATGGTCTTGATTCCCGGCATGGGATACTCGACCACCACAACGGACTTGAATGTCTTGTGATTCGGGAGTGAAACCGCGTCCACCACCTGCTTGGCCGCCGAATAGATGGTCTTGATAACCGGAATGCGCAGGATGAGGGATTCACCATATCCCAACAACCGCTGTCCCACCACTCGGCCAGCCACAATTCCCACCAGCAGCACGAGAAGCAGGAAGGCCACAATGGAAATCATGACCTCCACCCAGTTGGGAAGTTCCCATGGGAGCAGGACAACCAGCGGCTGCAATACCGAAGCCATGGCATTGAACGCAGCCTTGACAACCACATAGGTAACCCAGACGGGAACCAGAAAAAACAAACCGGATATCAGTTTGTTTCGCAAAAAACGCTGCAAGGAGGGTTTCATAGAAATTTCCATTATTTCAAACGTTCATTGATGGAGGCCGCCGCGCGACGCCCCTCGCCCATCGCCAGAATGACCGTGGCCGCGCCCAGGACAATATCCCCACCGGCATAGACCCGGTCAATCGATGTCTTCCCGGTTTCGTCCACAATAATATTTCCCCACTTGGTCGTCTGAAGTCCGGCGGTAGTCCCGGGGATCAGCGGATTGGAATCATTTCCGATCGCCACGATCACCGCATCGATATCACGGATGAATTCACTTCCCTTGACTTCCACCGGCCGCCGCCTACCGGAGGCGTCCGGCTCCCCCAACTCGTACCGCAGACATTCCAGCGCCGTTACACAGCCGTCTTTGTCCCCAATCAGACGCTTGGCGTTTTCGAGCAGGTGGAAGATCACGCCCTCTTCCTTGGCATGGGCAAGCTCCTCGATTCGGGCGGGCATTTCAACTTCCGTGCGCCGGTAGATGATATGCACTTCCTCCGCCCCAAGGCGTACCGCAGTCCGCGCCGCATCCATGGCCACGTTGCCGCCGCCAAGCACTGCCACCCGCCCAGGCCGCGAAATCGGAGTGTCGGCCCGGTCAAAGTCATAGGCCTTCATCAGGTTCGCCCGGGTCAGGTACTCATTGGCTGAAAAGACTCCAACCAGGTTCTCCCCCTCGATATTCATGAACTTGGGCAACCCGGCTCCGGTTCCTATAAACACAGCATCAAATCCATCCTCCTCAATCAAGGCCTTCAACTTTCGAGTACGCCCGATGACAAAGTTGGTTTTGACTTCCACGCCCATTCCCGTCAAGGCGTCAATTTCCTTTTGCACAATCGCCTTGGGCAAACGGAATTCAGGGATCCCGTACACCAAGACGCCCCCGGGCTTATGAAAGGCTTCGAACATGACCACCTGATGTCCTGCGCGCCGCACATCCGCCGCCACCGTAATGCTGGCTGGCCCGGTACCGATCACGGCCACTTTTTTTCCAGTCGCAGCGCTGATCCTCGGAGCCACAGCGCTCCCGGATTCCCGCTCAAGATCAGCGACATAGCGCTCAACCCGCCCGATGGAAACCGCCTTATCTACGCTTTTCAGGGCCTTACCCACGGTGCAATTTTCCTGACACTGGGTTTCCTGCGGGCAGACCCGCCCGCACACCGCGGGCAACAGGCTGTTCTTCTTGATGATCGAGCAGGCGCCTTGAAAATCTCCGTCCGCCGCCGCCTTCAGAAATCCGGGAATGTCAATCCGAACAGGGCATCCCTGCACACAGGGGGCATTTTTGCATTGCAGGCATCGCATGGATTCCAACCGGGCCTGCTCAGGCGTATAGCCCAGCGCCACTTCCTGAACATTCCTGCGCCGGACGGCGGGATCCTGGGTGGGCATCTCCTGGGCGGTAATGGCTATACGCTCCTTGGGGGTCAGGGGAGTCGTCCGCTTCAACAAATCGGCCAGTTCCTGACGGGCTAACGCCGCCAAGGCTTCGGGGGAGGAGTGGCTCATGGGGTGATACTCTCCTTGGAGCGAATTTCAGCATCCAAATGACATTGTTTATGGGCGTGATCCTCATGCTTCCGATACGCCTTTAAACGTTGCATCATGTTGTCAAAGTCAACCTGATGCCCATCGAACTCGGGACCATCCACACAAACAAACTTCGTCTGCCCGCCGACCGTCACCCGGCAGCCTCCGCACATTCCGGTACCGTCAATCATGATGGTATTCAACGAAACCATGGTGTGGACTCCGAAAGGACGGGTCGCTTCCGCACAGAATTTCATCATGATCGGTGGCCCGATCGCCACAACCATGTCGGGCTTCGGGGTCCGACCGCACACTTCCTTCAGGGGTTCCGTTACCAGCGCCTTGCGTCCCAGGGATCCGTCATCAGTGCAGATGATGAACTCATCGGCCAGGGCGCGCATCTGCTCCTCCAGAATCACCAGGCCCTTCGTCCGGGCACCCACGATCACAATGATCCGGTTTCCGGCGGCCTTCATCCCTTTGACAATCGGATGCAGCGGGGCCACCCCGATACCGCCACCGACACAGACCACCGTCCCGAATTTCTCAATGTGGGTCGGCTGGCCCAGCGGCCCCAGGACGCTCTGGACGGATTCTCCCACACCCTTGTCCGCCAGATTGTGGGTGGTTTTGCCGACCGCCTGAAAGATAATCGTGATGAACCCCTCGACCGGATCCGCATCCGCAATGGTCAGGGGAATCCGCTCACCGAACTCGTTATCGAGCTGAAGAATGACAAACTGACCGGGTAACCGCTCACGGGCAATATAAGGCGCGTCCAAGCGCATCATGTAAACATCGTCGGACAGCTGAGTCCTGGCCAAAATTTTATTCATGGGCCTTCCTTGTTAAAGATTCAAAAGGGCGGGCATTATGCCAGCAAGCCGGTCCCGCCTCAATAAAAGAGTTCAGTAGCGTCCCATGTGGGGGGGGGGCAACAGGAGGTCGTTCCCTCAAACGACACGAGGGGCATGACCTTATTGCACGGGGCCGAGCACAATCTCAGAGCCTGGCCGCCTATCGGGATCGGCGTCGGCGAAAATGGATGATGGAAGGAAGTTTTGCCGATGCCGCAAACAACCATGGGTTTAAGCGCGCTCGCTGGCGGCGGCTATGGCGACAGCAGATCCAAGACTGGCTGATTGCTGCCGTGCAGAATGTGCGAATTCTGCTCCGGAACCTCCCGAGCCCACGATCTATTGCCTCAGGGGTAATTTGCCCAGATATTGTCTCTCATGGAAACGTGTTTGCGGTTCTTTTTAACAGTTTGAGGCCTGCTAGATTCATTCCCATGATGACATAGGGATTCTGAGAAGTCGTTTAACCGAAACTTTCACGCCCATCACTTTGGAAAGGGGTTTGGGCAACACGCCGTCTAGGTCTGACCCTGCCTCTATATATTTAATATAGCGAACAACTCACTCGCCAACGCCGCAAGGCATCCCACCACCCAACGAGGCTATTTTCTAGTTTCTAGGTCTGACCCTGCCTCCCCTTGGTCCCGGACAATGTCCATGTAGTATTCGGCATGAGCGGAGGTCGGGGTGGCGTCTACAATCCTGTTAAGGGCTGTGGGGCCGCCGATTCGGTCAAGGATGCCGGTCACTTTGAGACATTCGCCAACCGTCAGGATGTCCAGTGGCCGGGTTGCGTTGTATTGGTCCAGCATTATCTCGAAAATAATTCGGTTCATCGGGTCATAGAAGGACTCCGGCTCAATTTGCTTCTCTATGCACATCCCCATGACCGTGCCGCCATCAAGGAGGATGGCCCCCAGCACGCCGACTTCGGCCTCAAAACTGTGGGGCGGCACCCTGTCAATTGAGGTTATGTTGGATTGTGGATTTCTATATTTCGGTTTTGGATCTGCGATTTTTCGTTCATTATTCATGGTATTTGTCTCGTCCGGCTGTAGATTGACACATTGCAACAGAAAGGCCGGTTTCAGTGCG
>JBAXMJ010000017.1:0-32689 GCA_037134355.1 bacterium
GGTGGCTCTATTTTGGTGAGCACGGGTGGCTCCATTTTGGTGAGCGCTATAGATCGTATATAAAATCCAGCATGCGTGGGCGAACGATTACGATAATGACACATGCGAAACTTACCGGCGGAACATTTGCCCTGATAAGCCTCAGACAGTAGTGTGTAAAGACATCCGGAAGTTGGACTTTTCTGCATTGGCTGATTTGTCTGAAATTGATGCGCTTGCATTTGGATTTCCGTGTAACGACTTTAGTGTTGTGGGGGAGCAAAAAGGAATGGATGGGGTTTTTGGTCCCCTGTATTCATATGGAGTTCAAGCGCTCAGAATTTTTAAACCCAAATGGTTTCTTGCTGAAAACGTCGGGGGGCTTAGAAATTCCAACGAGGGGAATGCTCTAGATTCAATTTTGGAGGAAATGCATAAAACAGGATATCAGGTATTTCCTCATCTGTATAAATTTGAAAACTATGGCGTTCCTCAGGCGCGACACAGAATAATTATCGTTGGTATTAGGGATGATCTTAATCTTGAATTTAAAATTCCATCACCAGGTCGATATACCGACATAAATGTCAGTGCTCGAAATGCAATCGAGTGCCCGCCGATTCCTGAAAATGCATTTAACAATGAGAAAACTAATCAATCTTTGCAAGTTGTCGCGCGGCTTAAACATATACGCCCTGGACAAAATGCATTTACGGCAAATTTACCAAAAGACCTTCAGCTAAATGTGCGAGGCGCAAAAATCAGTCAAATATACAAGCGACTCGATCCGGACAAGCCTGCTTACACAATTACAGGCAGTGGAGGTGGAGGGACGCATGTTTACCATTGGAAGCAAGATCGTGCGTTAACGAATCGTGAACGCGCGAGGTTGCAAACATTTCCTGACAACTTTGTTTTTTTCGGGTCAAAAGAGAGCGTGCGGAAACAGATTGGAATGGCTGTTCCTGCACGAGGTGTTCAGGTCGTCTTTGAGGCAATTCTAAAAACTTTTGCAGGAATAAAATACCCAAGCATTACTGCGAATTTGGAGTCCCGAACATCTCGATATTTTGAGCAGTTGCAACTGTTGGAGAAAAGAGGGCAATATGCTGGCAAAAAATCTATTTAATGATGTGCTTGTTAAGCCGCTCAAAGAGGGTTCCGACAAACTTTGTATTGTGTCCGGTTACGCTACTGCCGCTATGGCGTTTCATCACCTTCAGGAAGGACATAAGTTGCAGCACAAGTTTGATGTCGAATTACTTGTTGGCATGTGTCCAAAAGATGGATTGTCACTCAGTAATCATAGAGGTTTCCAGCAACTTGAGCGCGTAGATTACAAGGGGATTTTTCGTTGCAGTTATATTTATAAAGCGCCGGCAGTGCATTCCAAGGTTTATATATGGTTGCGAAGGAATCTACCTGTTTCTGCTTTCTTAGGCTCAGCCAATTACACCCAAAACGCCTTCGGCAAGGCGCAACGTGAGGCTATGGCTCCATGCGACGCAATCTGCGCATATGACTATTTTCAAAAATTCAATTCGGATTCTGTGTTTTGTACGGCGCCTGAGGTTGAAGAATTAATACCCATTTATGATGACAAGAGTTATTTCAATAAACGTCTTCCGACAACTTTGTCTGCACGAGAAAAAGCCTCTCAAGATCTGACTGGATTGTCTTCAGTTGAGGTGAGTCTTCTGGATCGATCAGGCATGTTGCCGAGTAGATCGGGACTTAATTGGGGTCAGCGTCCAGAAGTCAGGCGCGAGCCGAATCAAGCCTATATTCGTCTGCCATCAACTGTTTATATGACTGATTTCTTCCCCAAAAGAGGCGTGACTTTCACAGTTCTTACCGATGACGAGAAAGTTTTGATTTGCACGAGAGCGCAAGACAACGGCAAAGCAATTCATACCCCTCAAAACAATAGTTTAATTGGTGAGTATTTTCGCAGCCGATTGAGTCTTCCTTCGGGAGCACTGGTTAAAAAAGAAGATCTTGTCCGGTATGGGTCGACCACGCTTAGGTTTTACAAGATAGACGAAGAAACGTATTTTTTGGATTTTTCGCCCATTTTGTAGTTGGGAATTTAAGCCCGTCGCGATTGTGAGGCATGATGGGGTTCAACTACTTCATGCCTTCTCTGACGTTTGATTGGCGGAATTGTTGCGATCCCTTAAACAAGCCTAACGTATTTCTTACCGTATCCAAATAATCCGCCAATGGGGAATTGCTATAGTTTCCAGATGGGTAAGATTTCTGTTAACGAGCCGACTGTAGCCACCAGACCTTCCCAGGAGGCCGACCGGGATAACTTGGCGCGACTTTGCGGCATTCTAGAGGTGTGTGACGGCGAGGGCATGGCCGCCTCGCTTCCATTCGGGCACGGCGATACGACGGCAGGCGCTGAGAACGAACTCCAGACCGTGGTAACCGGCCCGCGCGATCAGGTTGACCTGGCCCGATCCGTCGCGGAATCCAACTACTTCAAGAATCTCATGCGGCGCGCCGCAGCGGGGGAAGCTTCCAAGAGTCTGGTCCGGGACATCGAGGATTTTCTTTCGGACAACCCTGAGTCAACCTGGGAGAACAGTTGGGTATACTTCCTGGCCGACGCCATCAGCTTCGGACGGGAACCGCATCCGGTGGTTCGGGAAACGGGCGAGCGGCTCATGCGCCATTTCCTCAACGACAATACCTCGCCGGAGACCTTTTCGTTCCACACGGTCGGGTCAGCCGCGGAGCCGGGTCTGGGTCGGGCGCTTGGCGAGGAGACGCTCCGGCGCTTTCTGCTGGTGCAGTTTCTGACGATGTATGCGAACGAGAAGTTTGAGTTGCGTGCCCGTGGGCAGGAGACGCTGGTTTGCCTGGCGCCGCACACCCCGATGCGCCAGAAGCAGTTGAATGAACTGGTGGCCGACTCCTTCTACCGCGACCTTTTCATGAGCCCGTGTCTGTCAGGGTGGGACCGGGGCGAGGAAAAATACCACTGCCGAATTTAGGCTAAATCAAATTTCATTCTTGCCGAGACGCATAAATAAGTCCATAGTCATGAACCATGGACTTAAAGAGGGAGTTTGCATGAATGTATTGATGGTACCTAAATCCGAGTTCAAGCCAAAGGCTTTTGCCTATCTACGCCGAGTCGAAGGCGGCGATCATGTTTGTATTACTGATCATGGTCGGCCGGTTGCCGACATCTTTCCTCATCACGGGGAGGACGATCAGGAGTTGTTCGAACTTCGTGGTTTGGTTCTCAAATACGACAGTCCTATGGATCCGGTGAATGTTGAATGGGAGGCCAACTCTTGATCGTTTTGGATACACACGCATGGATATGGTTTATCAACTCGCCCAAGGACTTGGGTAAGCGGGCTGTTGCGGCAATCGACAAAGCAAGAAGCGCCGGAGAGGGGATCCACATCTCCTGCATCAGCACATGGGAAATTCACATGCTCGTCTCGAAGAGCCGACTCTCACTGGCCATCGCCCCCGAACTTTGGGTAACCCGTTGCGAGAGGCTTAGTTTTCTCCGATTCAATCCCTTGAACAATTCCATCGCCCGTTTGGCCGTGACATCTTGCGCCGCCATGCATGCCGACCCCGCCGACCGGATCATTGTGGCGACCGCACTATACCTCGGAGCGTCTGTTGTCACATGCGATGAAAAGATCAAGGCAAGCGGCATCGTGCCCTGCATCTGGTAGTTTGCTCGCGGGGACGGGGCGCTAGAGGGTCACCATGAGGTTCTTGCAACAGATTCGAGTTCGGCCACCGACCGCCACGCTCAATGATGTCGTCAATCGCGACGGCCGTGAAATTTTGATGGTTGATGTGCCGGTGTTCCATTGCGTCAGGCTAGGCGAATTGACGTCCTAAAACGCAGAAAGGGAGCCCCCCGGGTGCGATTGCAAAATATTGCAATCGTACCGAATCCAGAATCCAGAATTCAGAATCCAGGAGTTGCAAGCCAAAGGGTTATGCCCTGGAGCAGGGAGGTTGATCGAGTTCATTTTCTATGACACCACTTTAGAAAGCACTTATTTGCGTAAGGCATTGGGTTTCCATTCTGGATTCTGAATTCTGGATTCTGAATTCTCGACGCGATGCAACGAAGTGAAATCGCACCCGAGCCCCCCAATCCTCGCCTAGTGTCAAGTACACGGGCGGGATTCATAGACTGGAGGGAAAAGTTGACAGGGTGCAGGGGGTATTTCATCATCAGCTTCTCATGAACACTACGCGAGAATTGGAAATGCGTTCGGCGGCGGTAACGTTGTCGGATATGGAGATCTTTGTTTTCCCCGAGCTGATGATGGCGCTCCTGCTGGCCAATCTGATGTCGCCACGCCTTTGGAAGTGGCGCGAGGATCCCTGGTTCAATGGATTGGCGAAGATGAAGCCCTACCGCCGCATTACCCGCCTGAAGCAGTACATCATGGATCATTATGCCTTCAATCTCGATCTGGAGACCTGGGGGCTGACCACCCAGGAGCGGGAAATGGAGCGGTTCCGGCCATTTCTGGACGAGACGACACTGCGCCAGTCGAATGCCCTGTTCGGCTATGAAGGCGATAAATATTATTTTGATATCGATATCCGAACCCATTTCGGGCTGCACAAGTATAACAGCGAGACCATTCCTTACTGGAAGACAGAGACGGTGGAAGCCATGGACGCCTTCCGTTATAAGGAGGGCTACTCAACCGGCGCGGGGGAATGCGTCTCCCTGGCCGCCTTGTATGCGGCCGCTTTGTTTATTGTGGCGGGAATTCCCCTGAAGGATATCTATCTCATGGCCACGCCGCTCCATTCCCAGAATTATGTGGATTTGGATGACGGGATCCTGACGAATAACCGGCGGCTGGTGACTAAGAAAATGTGGTGCAATGGGACAGCGCTCTCGGCTCAGGCGCGGCGTGCCCTGGAAAATGAGCAGGTGACGGTTGTGGCCCATGAAACCGGGTGGATCCATACGGTCTACCCGGAGGCGACCATCAGTCCGGAGGTGTATCAGCGGTTTGCCGGGAAAGTGAAGGCCTTCCTGGATACGCCATTGACCGATGAAGTGATGGGGAATTTCCTGCGCCATAAGCGCGATATGCAGAAGTGCTTCCAACTCCGTCATGCGATTCGCGGCGTGAATCATTTTGTTCCGCTTGAGGTGGCCTTTCAGTATGAGGAAGGCGGGTCGTCTTTAGTCACTGATACGACGCGTGCCGCTCTTCTTGGGGAGATCGACATGGATCAGTTTGTGCCGGAGCCGCTTCCGGGCCGGATCATGTTGAACGACCTGGAGGATTTTGTGCGCCGGGAAAAACCAAACCTGAACAGCACGGAGGATATTGCCCGGCTCAAAACCCAATTTGCCTGTTCCTGTCTGAATGCCGAATGGGCGATGGAGAGTCTGATCCGGTTCTGTCACATCGAACCCCGTCTTCCCCTGGTGGCGGAACGCGCTTTCATGCCCGCCGGTGAACCGCTGGCGATTACACGCGAGATGACCCGGGAGGCCGTAATAGCGCGACTGGAGTCGTTACGCGCCACACTCCCCGTTGCCGATCTCGCCTTTTATGCCTACCGGGATCTGAGCCGTACGGAGCCTGCTCCTTTTCTAAAAGCCGCGCTTGAACGGAATCCCGTATCGGTGGCGGGTGCGAAACTCATGACGGACGACGAGGTGGAGGCGGTGATTGCCGCCATGCCGGGCGACTCGATTTATGATGAACCCGGACGGTTGGCGCAGCCGGACGAAGTCTGGAACTTTGGTCGGGGCGATGGGGTGGAGAAAGCCCTGTTGCTGGCCGCTATCCTCAAGGCACGTTCGGCCGGGGTGCCTGCACGGATCGATGTGGCACCGGACAAAGCGGCGCTGGTGATGAATGATCGGCGGATTGAGTTTGTTTCCAGAAAGCAGTTGAGGCTACAAACATGGGAAGTGTAAATCATTGTAGATGGTGCTTCCATAAGGCATGCGTTCGAGGTTCCCGCTGCTGGTGTACCGGCTTCAGCCGGTCTTCTCTGGGCCGCCTGAAGGCGGTACACCAACCCTCAAGAAAGCTCCAGTCCACTCTGCACTCTCCCTTATGATCGCCCTGGTTGAACAATTTCTGGATCATGTTTCCTTTGAGCAGGGGCTGAGCCCGAAGACTCGGGAGGCCTACGGGAATGATCTTGCGAATTTTTCTGGCTTTGCCCAGGCGGCGGGAGTGCATGCGCCCCGGGAAGTCACGCGGAAACTCCTGCTCGACTACCTGGAGCACGAGCGGGACAGGGGGCTCGCCATGAATTCCATTTCGCGGCGCCTGGTAGCCATCAAGGTGTTCTTCCGATATCTGGTTCAGGAAAACTTGCTGGAGAAGGATGTGACGGCGGTCATGGAGTCGCCCCGGCTTTGGAAAGTGCTCCCCGGTACCTTATCAGTCAAGGAAGTGGAGCGCCTCCTGAACGCCGTGATCGGCGACGACCCCCTGTCGGTGCGGGATCGGGCGATGATGGAACTGCTGTATGCCTCCGGGTTGCGGGTATCTGAACTGGTGAACCTGACCCTGGAAGACCTGCATCTCGACAGCGGGTATTTGCGGTGCACGGGCAAGGGCAACAAGATGCGGGTGACGCCGGTGGGGGGCAAGGCGGATACGGCCATTGATCGCTATCTGGCTGAAGTCAGGCCGATTTTCGCGAAGAACCCGGCGGTACGGCAGGTCTTTCTGACCCGGCGCGGAACGGCATTCAGTCGCAAGACGGTATGGAAGCAGATCGGGCTTTTTGCGCGGCGCGCGGGGATTAAGAAGGCGGTATCGCCTCATACGATGCGTCACTCGTTTGCCACACATTTGCTCGCCAATGGCGCGCCCTTGCGTATGATTCAGGAAATGTTGGGACATGCGGATATTGCCACGACCCAGATCTACACCCATGTGGATCAGAACCGGCTGAAGTCAGTGCATCAGCAATTTCATCCACGCGCATGAGTAAGAGTAGGAAAAGATTGAACATGGATGAGCAGGATAGGCAGGATATTCAGAAAACTCATTGGATTCCATTCCTTATCCTGTATATCCTGTTCATCCATGTTGAATTACTTTCTAGCAGGTGCCTATGTTGCTGAGACTAAGAAAACCGAATCCGTACCGGGAGTTGGAGAAGCGGCTGGGGTATAAATTCGGGGAGCGTGAGTTGCTGGAAATGGCGTTGATGCACCGGTCTTACCGGTATGAGGCCAAGGATGTGGCCGCCGACAACCAGCGCCTGGAATTTCTGGGTGATGCCGTGGCGGGATTCCTCGCGGCCGCGCACCTGTACAGGATGAACCGGGACGGGGATGAGGGCACCCTGACGGAATTGAGAAGCCGCGTGACGAGCGGGAAAGCGCTGGCGTCGGTTGCCCGCGAGATCGGGCTGGGCGAATTTATCCGACTGGGCAAGGGCGAGGAGCGGGCGGGAGGGCGTGAACGGGAAGCCCTGCTGGCCGACGGCCTGGAGGCCGTGATTGGCGCCGCCTACCTGGATGGCGGCGTCAAGGCTGCGGAAAAGATTGTAGCCAAACTGCTGATTCCCCTTCTTGGAGCAACCCCTCAGGAGGAGTGGGAGGAGAATCCCAAAGGGAAATTACAGGAACTCTCCCAGCGGCTGTACGGGCGTGGTCCGGAATACAGGTGTGTTTCCGAGGTAGGACCCGCGCACCAGAAACACTTCGTTGTTGAGGCGATTGTGGGCGGTGCGAAATTGGGTATCGGCGAAGGCGCCAGCAAACGCGCCGCTGAAACGATTGCCGCCGAAGCCGCGGTCAGGAAGCTGATCAAGGGGAAATAGGGTCGCGATTTCCCTTCATGGATAACCATATTTCGCCATCTGAAACGTTTCAGGCAAAGGGTGCCTTGATCGATCTTAGGCGGTCAGTGAAGCGAGCTCGGAAATCAGCTTTGGCTCGGTCCGACAAAAAGGATCGCCCGATAAGGTCGAGAACCCTGTCCCGAGTGGTAGAGAACTGGTTCAGGAACCGCGCGGTACGTTCCCCATTAAGGCCATAGATCTCGGCCAGTTTCAGGAAATCGGGTCGGCCGTAAAATGCGTTTTCCCGGAAATGGTCCGACTCAAATGAGTCGAACAGATCCAGGGCGGTGCGCGCTTCGTTTGGAAAATGGAGAGACGTGGAGATCAGGTCGTAAGCGGGTGTCAGGATGTAATCGCTGAACTCGCTTTTAAAGAGCGAGAAGTTTTTCAAGTGTGCATCCCCGTTTGAAAAGACATAGTTGAAAACAATCCTCGCAAAGAGTTTCTCGATTTCGATGGGATAGGCACTGCAGTAGTGCTTCAGGATGCGTCCCGCCTCCTCATAGCTCCCGTCGTATTTATAGTTTCTGCCCCTCGTTTCCTCAGTCCGGTTGGAAAGTTGACAGAAGTCCTCCTGGCCAATCCTGTTTCCGTCAAGCCGGTCGAAACGCCGTGTAATGTAAGCGAGTTCTCCATCTGCAAAGGTGATGCAGCCGTTGATGGCGGTGTTGATGGCGAAAATCTGCGATGCGATTTGCATGGTGAGATGTTCGTTGGCGGGGACATCGCTTTTGAATTGGGGAATATCAGCGGACGGAACCGGCTTCAGGATGTACTCGCCGTCCTTTTCCGTGGGGGTAAGTTTTCCTCGGATCAGTTTCAATGAAATCTTATCCTGGATGCCTGAGATGGACATATGTTCCGCGGAATTCATGCGGAACTCGACCACATCCGTGCGGTTGAATCCGAGCCGGAAGGGGAATCGCCGGTTTCCGCCCGCCAGGAGCCGCTCGGCCACACGGCTGTAACCTTCGTGCGGGATTTCCGCAAGTGTTGACATACAGTGATGCATCTAGGCCTCCTGTTCCTCGATAACGGTGACGTCGCCAATCGTATCGCTGTGTGCTGTTTTTAGCAGGCGCCCGAAGTGGTCGTTCTGGTCAAGTTTCAGTTTCCGGCACTGTGTTTCCTTGAGGATGCCCTCCGCTAGAAGTCCGAAAAAGAAGGGAAACAGGATCGTGGAGGTGAAGGGCTCGGGTCGTTTGGGGAGAGTCAGACTGATTGAAGGGGTCCCGGATATTGACAGATATTCCGGGTCATAGGTGAACCGATATCCATCTAAACACTCTTCGATTTGTCCGGCTATTTTTCCGCCACAATAAACTTTTCCAGTTCGGCTCATGGGTTAGGCCCGTTCCTTGACCTTGATATCGATATCGAGTCCTAAAGCATCCAGAACCCTATTAAGCGTCGTTACGGTTGGATTACTTTTGCCCACTTCGATGTTGCTTAGGGTGTGCACGGCTACGCCTGAGATTTCGCTTAAAACCCGCTGATCAATACGCAGCGATAGCCGTCGTTTCCGGATCATGCGTCCTATATCAGACATTTTCATTCGAATGAATATTAAACAGATTTATGAGCAAAATGCAACATATATTAGCTTTCGAATTCACTATAATGAATCCAGCGCCTGTTCAGGCGCCTCGGACTCTCCCGCATGCGGGAGAGTCCCCGCCGCTCGACCAACATGGTTTTGACCAACTGGCGCGGCGCCAAGGTCCGTTTGGATAAGCCGGCATCCTACAGATCGCGCCGCCAAAAGCCACTTACTGAATCAGGGTCATGACAACCATGATGACGCTGATCGAGGCGGTGATGATGGCGCCGGACCAGGCGACGATGTTGAAGCCCCGGCTGTTGACGTGGGCGCCCATGATGGTTTTGTCGCTGGTGATTTTCAGCATGAAAAAGATGATCACAGGCAACAGGACGCCGTTGATTACCTGCGAGAAGATCATGATGGGCACGAGCATCTTGTTGCTGGCTGCCAGTGCCACAGCCGCCCCGGCAAAGAGCACCACGGTGTATAGGGAGTAGTACTGGGGCGCCTCCGTGAATTTCCGGTTTACTCCGCGTTCCCAGCCCATGGCCTCACAGATGCTTGTGGCGGTGGAAATCGGCAGGATGGCCGCCCCGAACAGTGAGGCACTCATCAAGCCGAACGCGAAAAGACCGGCGCAATAATTTCCCGCTACCGGTTTCAATGCCTTGGCGGCATCCCCTGCGGTTTCAATGGTGATTCCCTCCTTATGAAGGGTCGCGGCGCAGGCGAGCACGATGAAATAACAGACAATCGTGACGACAATGGCTCCCGCGATCGTGTCCCACTTGGAGTAGCGGTAGTGCTTCAGCGGAATGCCTTTTTCCACAACGCTGGCCTGCTGATAAAACTGCATCCAGGGTGCGATGGTGGTGCCCACAATTCCCACGATCATGTAAAACGAGGCGCCGGTCCAGGAATTGGTCGGAACCACGCTCTGATAGGCCGCCGTCGACCAGTCCGGTTTGGCGAGGAATCCGGAAATCAGGTAGGCCACATAAAAGACACACGCTACGAAAAAGACCCGCTCAATGGTTTTGTAGGATCCCTTGATGACCATGTGCCAGAGCAGGAAGGCCCCGATCGGGACGGCCCAGAACCGGTGCAGGCCAAAGATTTCGGCACTGGCGGCGAGACCTGCAAAATCGGCGACCACATTGCCGAGATTGGTGAAGAACAGCGCAATCATCAGATAAAAGGACACGCCCAGTCCGAACCGTTCCCGGATCAGGGCGGACAGGCCTTTCCCGGTCACAACACCCATGCGGCTGCACATTTCCTGGACGAGCACCAGGAGCAGGCAGGTGGGTGCCAAAACCCATAACAGGGAATAGCCGAAGGTTGCCCCGGCCACGGAATAGGTGGCAATTCCGCCGGCATCGTTGTCCACATTGGCGGTGATGATGCCCGGTCCCACGACCAGGGCAAACAGGGCCAGATGCGCTTTGAAGTTTTTCCACCGTGTCATAATCCCCCGTCAATCTTTCAGGAAATCGGCTAATTGAGAGAGTGCGCTGTCGTACCGGACAATTCCCATGAACACCCCGTTTTCGTCGACCACGGGAAGAGCCTGGAATCCGTACTTGGCAAAGTCACGAGCCACTTCCTTGAGGCGGGTGTCCGGCGAAACTTGAACCAGCACCTCGTCCATGATTGTTCCCAGAAGTGAATCCGGCGCGGCACGGAACAGGCCGCGCAGGCTGATGACGCCCTTGAGTGTCCGGTTTTCGTCCACCACGTAAATCAAATTATAGATTTTGACGTCCTCAGGGAGGATTCGAAGTTTTTCCATGATGGAGGCGGCCGTTTCAGTGGTCAGGGACTCCAGGCAATTGGTGTCCAGTACGCCGCCAGCGCTTTCCTCTTCGTGCGCAAGGAGTGTCTGAACTTCGGCGGCCGACTCGTGATCCATGTGGTTGATGAGCCCCTGGGCATCGGGGCCAAGGTCGCGCAATACGTCGGCGGCTTCGTCAGGAGGCATTTCCTCCAGGATGTCGGCCGCGCGACCGGGTTCCCCCTGCGAGACCAGGGTGCGCTGGAATTCGGGATTGATCTCCTCGAGCGTGTCGGCGGCGGTCTCGACCGACAGGGAATTGAAGAGAACCTGACGATCCTTAACACCCAATTGCTCGAGAATGTCGGCCAGTTCAGCCGGATGGATGTCGGCCAGCCGTTCCTCGGATATTTTTGAAACTTTGACTCCACCGGGAATTCCGCCGGGTGACATGACCTGGATATGGCGCCAGGTCACAAAGGTGTCCTTGAGGGTATAGTCAAAAAGCCATTGTGCGAGAAAGGCAACGAAGCGTTCGAAGCGAAGCCGGCGCAGGATGCCGCGCAGGCCCACCTCGACATGGCCGAAGATCAGTTTGTTTTCCGAATAGATGAGATTGACGTCATTAACCCGTAATACTTGAGCGCCTGACACATCTACGACCTGATCGTCCAGCACGTCGCGTCGCGCCCAGAAATCCGCCGTCGGCGCGGCCTCAGAAGTTCGCGTGAGGACGGTTTCCTTCTCCGTCATAATCTTCACGGCGCTCCAGGGCAGAATGGCGTGCCCGTCTCGAGTTGAGATATCGAGACTGATGGCGAGTGGATAGGACGTGTAGGTGGAGGCGCCGATATCGTACAATTTCCCGAAGGGGCGGGCTTCATCCTCGTAGCGCACCGGTTGCCCCAGCAGGTCGGAGAAGTTGTAAAAGACAACGGCCGGCATGGCGTTTTCGCCGATGCCGTTCAGCCGCGGTGAGGCGGCGTTCTCCATGGTTTTGACGGTTTCTGTCATGGCCTGATTCAAGGTGCGGTCTGGAAGGCGGGGATGCTATGCAAGAGGTTGAGCCTGAACAAGAAAAAAGGGTTCGATCAGGGAGTGAGGTGGGCCTCGGGTGTTCCTGTTAAAAGGGGGCGCTGGATCCTGCTTTCCTGTTGGAGGGTGGCCAGGACGCTGGATCCCCAGGCAATCAGCAGAATCAGGCAGAGCGTGCTCATGGCCTTTGCGGTTCTCCGTGCTCCAAGGATGAACAAAGTCCACGCCAGCCAGAGTCCGGAGAAGGCGGCCACAGCCAGAACGGCCCGTGAGGCGCAGTCCAGTCCATAGTGCCAGAACAGGGTCATTCGGAGCCAGGAAACGACCGGGGTTTTAAGGCCGTCTTTTTTGGCTTGGGCGATAGAAAGGTTTCGCTGAATGTCCGGGGCACTGCCCCCGTAGCGTTCGGCACGAAGGAGAACCGTGATGGCGTCCGACGGTTTATCGGCCATCAGCAGGGCGGTTCCCTGATTGTAGAAGAGCGGAGCATTCCGGATTCCCAGATCAACCAGTTTCTGACAGGTTTCGGCCGCCATCAGGAAATCCTTTACGGACTGCGCCGAACCCAGTTCCGTAGCAGCCTCATCGCGGATGAAGGTTCGTTCTGCGGAAGTGGAGGCGGTTGCTGGCAGGACGGCGAGCAGGATGAAAAAAAGCGAAAGGATTTCGATGGAGCCTGTTTTTTCTCCGGGTGCGTTGAGATGACGCTCAATTTCGGCGAGCAAGGATTCCAGTTCCATCGTGCTGACCGGTGAGTTCGCCGGAGTGGTCTCAAAGGCGGCATTGAAGTGATGCTGCATAAGGGTGGCAAACTTTTCCGCCAGAGAGGGGGGGAGGCCCCGTTCAATCAGAAGGTGCTTGGCATCAGCCGGGGTCATGGATTCGGTGCGCGTGTTAAACCGATCCGCAAGATACTCGCGCAGGATCAGGCAAAGATCGGGCACGGTTCCGGATTTCAGAGCTGACTTGGCGCGCGCAAAGGCGGCCCGGCGGCGCTGGGCCGCCAGGAAGGCGGGGCGGTGGCGGCGGAACAAAACCCACAGGAAGCTCAGGACGAAGACCACTGGGCCGGTGAGGGCGATCCCCAGCAACCGGAGCGGGGAGCCAAGCAGGGGCGTCGTTTCGGCGATGGCCGGATCCATGCGCATTCCGGCGGGCCGCATCGCCGCTTCCTCCTGCCGGTGAAGAATGATGGTTTGATTAGTCGAGCCACCCACCACCTGGGCGGCGGTTACTTCAGCCGTTTGTCGAACCTTCAGGGGAATGGGCTCGGTTCTGATGGTCCGGTACTGGCGTGCATTGACATCGTAGAAAGAGACCTCCACCGGCGGGAGCTCGAACGAACCCGAATGGCGGGGCCGAAGGGTATAGGAATAGCGACGCTGGTTGTCCTGCTTCACGGTCTGGACGGATTCATCATAAAAGTCAAAATGATCCAGCAGGTTGGTTTGAAGGCTGAGTTTGGGAGGGGTAAGGTTGCGCATCTGGATGGCGCCCGAAAGGGTCAGGGTCAGCTTGAGGGGGTCCCCCACGTTGCAGGTTTGTGCGTCCAGCACGGCTTCCGCCACAAGATTGCTACCAATCGCCCCGCTGTAGGATGGGGGCCGGGTATCCTCGGGCGGGGGAATGACCCGGACGATCGCGGCGTTGCCCACAGCAAAGATGGATTCCCCCGTGGCGTTTCCGGCCGGGTTGACCGCAATGGGGACATTCCCCTTGAAGATGACGGGTCCGAAGGTGTAGGAGCCCTCCGATAGCGGGGAGAAGGGAACGGTGATGCCGTATTCCCAATAAGCCTTTCCGTTTTCCGTGATGGCCCGACGATCCAGCTTAAAGCGGGCGGGCGTTCCCTGCTGCCCCATCATCGCGCTGAAGTCAAACATGTCGGTCTGGGCCGTATAGTTATTCAGAGTGAATCCGGGTTGATTGCGCTGGATCACTCGCTCATTCAGGAGCCGCTGGTAATCCGGGCCCTTGAGTCCGTCAATTTCCTTGGCGTTGAGGTAGTCCGCCTCCAGATGCGGGGGATCGGCGGGAAAGAGTGGATCCACATCCGCAAATTGCCCGGGCAGCCGGCGTATTTTGATTGAGAGCCGGATCTGAAAAGGCTCATCAACAAGAACGGTGTTTCTGGAGGCGATAACGGCGAGGGAGACGGTGTCCTGCCGGGTGATGCCGGTGACCGTCACGGCCGGGCCGGTTGCGGTCAAGGGGGTTCCGGCAACGGTGGCGGTGATGGGGCCGGTGGTGATCGTTCCCTCGGTGGCGGGGGTTAGTTTGTAGGTGAAGCGCCGCCCGGTGAAGCCTGTCTTGGTCATCCGGCCGTTGACGATGGTGATGCTGTACTGGCTTGCCGACTGACTGCCCAGCAATTCAATGGCGCAATTCCGGATGGCGGAAAGATCAGGGGGCTCCGGATTGTCAGCACCGCCGACCTTGGCTTCCAGGAGAAAGGATTCCCCGAGATAAATCCGGTCGCGGTTGACATTTACCTCAAGAGTGGGAGATTGGGCTAAGGCGACAAGAGGGGCGAGCAGGAGGAAGAGAAGAGTGCGCATGCTCACCAGTCTCTTTCCGCAGGCGACATGGGGATTGAGTTATTGCGCTCGCGTTTTTCCTGCTCGTGCTCCTTCTCCCGTTCCTTTGCTTTCTCCAGCATCCGCTGAAGATCGTCCTTCGACATCTCGCCTTTTTGAGGTTCCTGCTTTTCAGGTTTTTTCTGTTCCTTCGGTTGCTCTTTTTGAGGTTCCTTTGGCTGCTCCTGTTGCTGCTGATTGTCCTTCTGGTCCTGTTGCTGGGAATTATCCTGCGGTTTTTTTTCTTTCGGAAGGAGTTTCTCGATTTCCTTGAGCAGGGCGTGCGCCTTACGCTGGTGGGGGAGGGCGACGGTCAGATTGGTGGCAATCATGTCTTTAGCGATGGTTTGGGTGGCTAATGCCTGGTCGGCCAAGGTGACGATTTTGGCGCGATCCTCGGCGGAGAGGATCACTTCAGTGGTATTGGTGCCTGCAGGCTGGTTGGTGGAGGTTTGCTCAATGGGTTTGCTGATTCCTTCAGGCGGCACGGTCTGCTCAAACCGTTCCTTGAAAAAGCCTGTGAGGATGAGGGCTTCAGACTGGTCCGCCTGCCGGGTTTTGCCTTGCGCCGCGATTGTGGCATTGGTCTGGCGCTCGATGTCTTCCCGGAGCAGTTGCTGATAACCGGCAACTCCTTTCCAGAGGGTGTAAAGGGACGATTCCGCCTGTGCGGCGGAAGGGGCGGCGGAGCGGTCCAGGTCGCGTAGCGCGGTTGATACCCCGAAAAGCTGATCCCGTATGGCTTCGGCGAAGGCGTTGACTTGGGCGAGTTGCTGCTGGGCATTGGTGTTGTTTCCAGAAGATTGCGACTGGGAAATGGCCTGAAGCAGCTTTCCCTTGAGCGGGATCATGAGGTCGGCGGTTTGATCCTGTTCATCGGCCAGAGTCTCCAGATCCCCGATCAGGGAGGGAGTGGTGTTGGTGAAGGCGGCAGGGATGGCCTGGAGGAGTTTGCGCTGCTGCAGGAGCATGGTATCGGCAAGGGAACCCGGCTGCGCCTGGCCATGCTCAGTCATCAGGCGGGCGATTTTAGCCTCTTCTTTTGTGGTTGGTGCGAGGCTCGCCATAGCGGCCAGATTCTTTCGGGTATCCGGGTCATCCAGTCCCTGATACAGCGCCTTTTGGAAGGCTAAACCTGCCTGATTAACTAGTTTATCACGCTTTTCTGGCGCAGTAGGGTCGGGTTGCTTGGAGTCAGATTTTGGTGGGGCGGAATCGGCGAAAAGTGCACAGCCCAGGTTATAGGCGGCGAGTGAACCGCGCTCCCCCTCCACGCTGGTCATGGAGCGGAAAACGTCGGCCGCCTCCCCTGCTTTACCGGCCTTGAGGAATGAGCAGCCGGCATTGAAAAGATAGTCGTCCCGGGTGGCGCTGGCGGCCGTTTGTGCGGCGCTTTGGTAGGTGGCAGCAGAGTCTTCATAGTTTCCGAGGAGGTAGAGCCTCTGGGCCAGGCGGGCCCCTTCCCGACCCGGGGGAGTATTCGTAACAGCCGCCGAGGCGGAAAGGCTCAGGCAACATACCAGTGCCACCACTGGGAGCGCCGGGGGGCGGGCACCGGGTTTCCTCATGGCGATCTGACCCCGGCTGAAGAAGGCGACGGCGAGGAAGCAGAGCAGGGCCGGAAACAGGAACCACTGGTAACGCTCAACGGTGCGGCGCTGTACGGATTCTTCCAGGTCGCGGGCGGTGATGCGGCTGAGATGAGTGCGATAGAGATCGCCCAGTTTGACATTGGCGAGGCCGACCGGGACATAGGCGCCGCCGGTCTTTTCCGCGATGTCCCGCAGGATTTCATGGTTCAGCTTGGAAACCACGGCCTGTCCTTGAAAGTTCATTGTCTCTTTTTTGTCAGTGGCCGAGGGGACGGGCGCGCCTTCGGTGCTGCCGAAGCCGACGGTAAAGATAGCGACCCCCTGTTCCCTGGCCTTGGCCGCCGCCTCGGCTGATTTTCCTGCCAGATCTTCGCCGTCGGAAACCAGGACGATGGCTTTATGGGAACCCGTGTCACCTTGAAAGGTCTTGAGCGCCTCCAGAATGGCGTCCCCGATATCCGTTTCACCCGGGGGCGCGGAGTCCACCCCGGTTCCCTCCAGGGTTTGGGAGAGAAATCCATAATCGGTGGTGAGCGGGCAGAGCAGGAGCGGGCGGCCGCGGAAGGCGAGAAGGCCAACCCGGTCACCGCGCAGTTGCCGGATCAGGTCGAGAAGATCGACCTTGGCCCGGCCTAGGCGGCTGGGATGAACATCGGTCGCGAGCATGGAGCGGGACACATCGAGCACCACCAGAAGATCACGGCCCCGTTGATAAACGGTTTCATCTTTCGTACCCCACTGGGGACGGGCGAGGGCAATCAAGGCCAGTAGGAGGCCGGTCATCAGAAAGGCCAGTTGCCAGTCCCGCCGGGCGGGTGATGACGGGGGGGCGAGTTTGGCCGCCATGAATGGGGAGACGAAAGTACGGCCCAATGTTTGGCGCCTGGATAGGAGGCGCCAGACGAGGCCGATCACGGGGACAATCCAGAGGAGAAGCAAAACCCAGGGATATTGGAATTGGAGGTTCATAAAGGGAGGATTCGGGGTTCAGGGTTCAGGGTTCTGAGGGTCATAAGATTTGCCTCCCAAGCCAGGTGTTGAGGGCGGCGCCGAGGATCAACAGGGCGAGGCCGGGGATAAGGAAGAAGAGGAAATGCTCATCGTACTTGTTAAAGAGTTCAGTATTGATGGTTGTTTTTTCAAGTTTGCTGATGGTCTCCAGGGTTTGAGTCAGGCCTTTAGGGTCAGTGACGCTGAAATACTGGCCGCCGGTGGTTGTGGCAAGACTGCGGAGCTGATTTTCGTCCAGTGTGACATCTCCATAGCCGATGGTCTGGCGGCCGAACATGTCGCGTGTCAGGAAGGGTGCCCTTCCTGTAGTACCGACTCCGATGGTGTAAACCTTGATCCCCATGGTTTTGGCGGCTTTGGCGGCGTCCTCAGGCCTGATGAGGCCGGTGTTGGATTCGCCATCTGATAGGAGCACCATGATTTTTGATTTAACTTCAGCATGTTCCATTCGGGCGCACCCGGTTGCGAGTGCGTCGCCGATGGCCGTCAACATTTCCTCCTGATTCAGAAGCTGGCCCCCTTTATCGAACTGTTCACGCGCGGTCTCAACACCCTTCAGGCTATGGAGCAGGGCATCGTGATCCAGGGTGAGCGGAGCCCGGCTGGAGGCGAATCCGCCGAAAGTGATCAGGCCGATCAGGTCACCGGGTCGCTTTTGAATGAATTGGGCGAAGGTCTCCTTGACTACATCGAGCCGGGTGCGTTGCTTGTCCCGGGTGGAGAAGTCGAGCGCCTGCATGGAGCCCGAACAGTCCACGATCATCTGGATGGCGATGGCGTCGGATTTCCGGAGGGTGCGCGAGAAGATGGTTTGCGGGCGGGCTAGGGCAATGATGGCCAACGCCGCACCCAGAAGATACAGGATCGGCGCCAGAGGCCGGAGCCGGGTCCGCCACGTGGCGCGATTCGCGGGTAGCCGGTGAAAGGGCGAAAAGACAAGCGCCTGCTGGACGCGACGACGGTAAATAAACCAGATCGCCGCCGCAAGGGGCAGAAAGAACAGAAGTGCGATGGGGGTTCCGAAAGTCATAGGGTTCAGGGTTCAGGGTTCAGGGTTCAGGGTTGAGTTATTTGACCGGGGTGTGGCCGGTTGAGCATCCGATTCAATGTAGGTGCGGGCGGTTGAAAGAGCGGTGTCGACGGAGGTGTGGTCGGGGCGGAAGCCTGCATATTTCACCAGGTCGGCGGCTTGCATGAAGTCGCGCAGTCGTTTGACGACATCATGGGAAAAGCGGGGATCCCGGGAGACGATGACCAGAAACTCCTCGGTGGTTTGCTCCGGCGCCCGGATGGAGTGAGCCCGCTCGATATACTGGCGCACAATCATGGTCAGTTCAAAATAGAACTCCTTGACCCGGTCATGGCCGACCAGATCCCTTGCCATGAGTTCAGCGAGCTCGAACAAGGCGCGTTCACGGGGCGACATCCGACGGAGCTGAATGGCACGGCGGAGTTTCCGGAACAGGCGCCACGCTCCATAGGCGAGTGCGGCAAGGCCGAGGGCCGCCAGAGTATACCCGATAAACCCTTTTAGCCCCGGATATATCCAAACCGGCCCGCGGGCGGCCGCGATGTCTTTGCCAGGGTCACCTTTGAGCAGCGGTTCCGAAGCGAGAATAACGGGTTTGGTGGGGAACCATTGCTCGAGACCCGTGCCCGGCTGCTTCCAAGTCACCGCCATGGGGGCAATCCGATATTCGGAAGCAATTCTGGGGGTGAGCCTGACATTTCGGGTAAGTGTGGTTTTGCCACCAGCGAGAACGGGGTGTCCATCGAAACTGCCGGATACCGTGAATCCCTTTACCCGGGTTTCGAGAGGAGGCAGTTTGACGGCAATGTTTGTGGGTGATGTGATTTGGAGGGTCAGGAGAATATCCCGGTCAAGCCGGACCACGGAAGGATCAAATGTGAATTTAATGGAAACCGGACCCCGTGAGGATTCCTCGACACGGGGGGCGTTCGAGGGAGCGGGGGTCGACTCCGAGGGCTTGGAGCAGGCGGAGAGGAGGAGAAGGGATGAGACGAGAAATACGAAAGAACCCTCACCCCAGCCCTCTCCCCTGAAGGGAGAGGGAGAAAAAGAAGGCCTCCTCTCCCCTTGAGGGAGAGGATTGAGGTGAGGGGTATGGTTCTGTGTCTGGTTCATCATTATCCCCGTGCCGCGCGAACCTGGCGTTGATGGAACAGTTTATGGATATCTTCAATGAACGGGCGGTCGGTTGAAAGATGGAGGGCGTCAATCCGGTGCTTCCGGAAGAGCTTGGCCCGAGCCTCCTGTTCTTGCCGGGCATTGTCCCGGAAGGTGTCACGGAGGGCGGTGGAGGAGGTGTCGAGAAGTTCCAGTTCGCCCGTTTCGGGATCTTGGATTTCCAGAAGGCCGACATCGGGCAATTCCTCTTCCCGTGGATCGGACAGGCTGCAGCAGATGACGTCGTGGCGGCGGGCGGTGACGCGCAGTTCCCGTTCAAACCCGGTATCCATGAAGTCGGAGATGATAAACACCACAGCCCGGCGTTTCTGGACCTGGTTGAGAAAGCGGAGGGCTCCGGCGAGATCGGTGCCGCGCCGGGTTTCTTCGGTGGCCAGAACTTCGCGCACGAGTCGCATGGCGGCCGTTCGTCCTTTGCGTGGCGGGATGGACTTCTCGATGCGGTCACTGAAGAGGATCAGTCCGATCTTATCCTGGTTCTTGATGGCGGACAACGCCAGGACGCAGGTGATTTCCGCCGCCAGTTCGGATTTGGCGCGCTGGCCTGAGCCGAAGGCCTGAGAGCCGGAGACGTCCACCAGGAAGAGAATGGTGAGCTCCCGTTCCTCGCAGAACCGTTTGACGAACGGGGCACCCATGCGGGCGGTGACGTTCCAGTCAATGGATCGGATATCATCACCCGGGGTGTACTCGCGGACCTCATCGAATTCTATCCCGTGCCCCTTGAACACGGAATGGTATTCGCCGGAGAGATGCTCATCCACGAGCCGGTTGGTGATCAGGCGGATCTGTCCCACCTGCTTCATCAGTTCTTTGACGTTCAAACTCATTTAAGATTGGTGATTTTTGATTTTAGAGTGAAGAGAACTTTTAATCTGCAATCGGCAATTCTCAATCATCAATCAGGGTACCGGGATCTCGTTCAGGATTTTCGCGATGATGTCCTCGCTCTTCAGGTTTTCAGCCTCGGCTTCATAGGTGAGGATGAGGCGGTGGCGCAGAACGTCGTAGGCGATTTCCTTGATGTCCTGCGGGGTTGCGTAAGCCCGGCCGTGCAGCAGAGCGTTGGCCCGGGCGGCAATGTTCAGGAAGAGGCTGGCACGGGGAGAGCCGCCGTATTGGATGAAATGGGCCAGGTCGAGCTTGTAATCCCCTGGTTTTCGGGTGGCGAAAACGATATCAAGAATATAGTCAGCCACCTTTTCGTCGCAGTAGACTTGATCCAGAATGTCACGGATGGCCAGAATTTGTTCGGCAGACATGACGGGGGTAACCTTGATGTCCGTTTTCCGGCTGAACCGGTTCATGATGCGGCGTTCGTCGTCCTTCGACGGGTAATCCACGCGGCACTTGAGCATGAACCGGTCGATCTGGGCTTCGGGAAGCGGGTAAGTACCTTCCTGTTCCAGGGGGTTCTGGGTGGCCATGACCATGAACGGTTCAGGCAGGGGATAGGTCTGGTTGCCGATGGTGACCTGGTGTTCCTGCATGGCCTCCAGAAGGGCGGACTGCACCTTGGCGGGAGCCCGGTTGATTTCGTCGGCCAACAGAAGGTTGGTGAAGATGGGACCCAGGCGCGGGGTGAAGGTTCCTTCGCGCGGGTTGTAGATCATGGTTCCAATTACATCCGCCGGAAGCAGATCCGGGGTAAAGCTGATGCGCTGGAACTTGAGTCCCAGAGCTTGGGCCATCGTCTTGACGGCGGTGGTCTTGGCGAGGCCCGGTACACCTTCCAGCAGAATGTGGCCATTGGAGATCAGGGCGATCAGCATGCGGTCCAGAAGGCGTTCCTGGCCGACCAGTACTTTGTTGACCTCTTGTCGCACGCCGTCAATCAGCGCCTTTTGTTCGTTAATGATATTGGTGGTTCGGGTGATGTCGGTTGTCATGGTGTGCTCCGGGGACTGAGTTTATCGTTCATGGTTATTCCTACTGTAGGGCATTCTTTTTAAGGATTCGAATAGAAACGGTTTATTTTTCACTTGCTGGTTGTTGAGTTTTAGGAACAGTGATGCGCAACACTTCCTGGTCATAAAGCGCCTGGATGTCCGTCTGATTTCCGGTGGCGCCCGGCAGGCGAAGGTGGCGTTCGAACCGGCTGGCCTGTTGCGATTCCCGGATCAGGGTTCCTTTTGCGGTCCGGGTGGCAGTCCGGGTGTTCTGATTCACGATCAGGCTGAGGACTGAATCGTCCAGGCTGATGTGAATACCGGATTTGTCCACGCCGGGCAGATGAACCGTGATGTCGTAGGAATCTCCGGTGTCCTTGATGCTGAATCCGGGCGTGATTTCGAGGCGGGTCCAGCCTTCGTCGAAACCGGGGGACGGGCTGCCAAGGTCTTTCATTGTGCCGGCGAACATGGCATCAAGCTGGCGTTGCATCCGTCGCATATGCATCAAGGGGTCATCGAATTCCTCTGCAGGGCTCCAGGCGGGTGCTGCAGGTGGTTTCACAGGGGTCGGACGGGCGCGGTTGAGGTGACGCTGGAGCAGCAGGCCCAGTTGCAGGAGTACCACCAGGCAAAGCAACACGATGACGGCGGTCAGAAGCCGGGGCGTGCGTGATGATGGTAGAGACACATTCATATCGGAAGGATACTTTAGCAAAGGCTGTGCCAAGCGTGACACAGAGCTTAAAGGGGACGGGTTTATGCAGGAAAGAGAGGATCCTCCGGGAAAAACATCGGACATTTTGGCCGATCGTTAGGACAAGTTGTCCTCGGGTATATTTTTCTTGAGAGCCTCACTGAGGATGGGGGCGTGGCTTAGTGGGGGCGTGGCTTCGCCACGCTAAGTTGTTGACTCAAAAAGAGATGCGTTAAATTTAGGGCATAGAATGAGCCTTAGAATCACCTAATTACTAGCTAAAATAGTGCTTTAAGCTAGCGTTTGGATGTGGCAAAGTCGTTCGGACTATGCCAAGGGCCTCATGATATCTGAAGGAGGGGTACACCTTCCACCTGGCTCATCGCTGTCATGACCGGCGATTTCTTTTGAAGTTTGCGCGGGATAGGGACGTTTACCGCGAGTGGCTTCGTGTCGGTATCAAACGATATAGGGTTCCCGTGTACGGGTATTGAATTACCAGTAATCATGTCCACCTGGTCGTTCATGTTGATGATCCTGAGCGAGTGGGATTGCTGATGCACTTGGCCGCAGGGGTTTTTGCGCAGCATCTGAATAGGTGGAAAGGGATGGGTTTGTCTCCTTTTGGCGCCGCTCACAGCAAAACAGGTCCGCTTCGATGATCAGACCGGCCTCAGGGCTTCAAAATGTGGGGGTGTACCCGATCTTGACCTTCTCGCCAGTTATCCGCATGATTTCCACCATGAAAACGATGTTTCAGGTCGGTCTCAACGAGCGTGTGCCCGTACCGCCAGAAAAGCGATTTCTTATCCATTTCTTATCGGATATTATATGTGCTGGCAGAGCGTAGCGATATCGCCTGGACTTGGCCCTTGCGGCCTATAGAATCGTTTTAATGAGACTCGTGACAACCTTTCTTGCGGTGGTCTTTCTCTGCGGCTGCAGCCAGACCGTTCTGCGCTCGGATTTCGAGCGGTCTCCCGCCCAATCCGGCTGGTCGTACAAGCTGATGCGCGGGGACGAGCACGACGAACCGTGGACGGACCGCCAGGCCGTTTCGGGCGCGATGTCCCTCAAGGCGAGGCCGGGATTCCTCTGGGAGAGCCCGCCGATCGACGTGCGGCCCTTGGAGTACCTGCGCGTGCGGTTCAAGACGATCTCGGCCACCAACGGCTACTGGGCGGCAATCTTCTACGACCAGACGGGCGAGCGGCTGCTGTCGGACGATTTCGACAGCGTGATGGCGTCGGAGGAATGGCTCGACACCGAGGTGTGTGTGCAAGTCAAGGTCCACGCGCGGCGGATGCGCCTGGAGTTTCGCCCGATCTGCGGCGAGATGTTCATCGACGACATCAAGGTTACCCGCTGTCGGCAAGAGGATGTCGCCGCCTGGGCCGATTCAGTCTACCGCACGCTGCCGCCGGTGAATTACGCTCCCCCGCCGCAGAGCCTGCGACACCTGCCCCTGACCATGCGCAAGCTACGCGAGGGCAAGCCGCTCACCATCGTGATGCTGGGCGACAGCATCGTGTGCGACATGGGGACGGGCGCCTGGGACGTGCTGCTGGAGCGGGCGTATCCGTCGTGCTCGGTGCGCACCATCACGTCCACGCGCAGCGGGACGGGCTGCGCGCTGTACATGCGGCCGGGGATGGTCCGGCGATACGTGTTGGACTACAAGCCCGACCTGGTGATCATCGGCGGCATCAGCAATCACTTCGAAGAGGCGACGCGCAGCGTCGTCCGGCAGATTCGGGCGGGTTCCAGCGCCGAGATCCTGCTGACCACCGGCGTCTACTGGCAGCCCCAGTCCGCGGCGCCAATGCTCCAGCCGACAACGTCACGGGCGATTGCTCCGGCCATCACCCTGCCTCGCGACCTGCCGGAACTGGCCCAGCAGGAGCGAGTCGCGTTTCTGGACCTCCAGGCGGCCGTGAGCGAGTACCTCCGCACAGCCGGGAAATCCCCCAACTGGTACCTCCGCGACGGCGGGCACGCCAACACCCGCGGCAAGCAGGTGCTGGCGCGAATCCTGGTGGAGTTCTTCAAGCCCCAGGCGGCCCGATAGGCCTCGGGCACCGACGTAAACGCAGGAATCTTGTAAGACGACAAGGGACAACTTACCATAATTCCTGTTATGTTGAGCTCAACATAACGGGCAATCTGAAGGATTCCGCTGAAAAACCGCGACGGACGGCGAGGCCGCCGTCCCTTCCGTACTGAAAAAGCCCGCCATTTGAAGAATCTTGGGAGGGTCCGCGGCCTCGCGGACCGTCGGGATGGGGTTTTTCAGCGGAATCCTGAAGCACCAGCTACTCGAATCGCCGGGCCGAGGGGACAGAACCCGGTCGGCCCCTCCCCAGTGTCTGAATCGCAGTAAAGGTCTCTTCAGCATTCCCTTCTTGGGAGTTTTGCGCTACAACCTGATGCCATGTTCAGTGGAAGACATTATCCGGGGCCGGATCGTTCCGTGCGGTTGAATGAACTCCGAGCTGGGCGGGCATTGCCGAGGCGCTACCGTAACCGCCGCATTGGTGAGTTTTTGAAGGAATTGGATATGACCGAGGGTCGGGCCACGGGAATTCCGAAGATTCTGCACGCCATGAAGGCAAACGGCTCACCCCCGCCAGTGTTTGACTTCGACGCGGATCACACCTTCTTCATGTGTCGCCTGCCAGTGCATCCTCAAGCAAAGCTGCTGGAGAGCCTGCCAGGTCATGAAGTTAAACAAGGATCCGGGAAAGGCGGGTCAGGGGTACAGTCAGGGGTACAGTCACAGATGGCAATATCCGTGCTTCAAGCATTGCGACAGGATGCCGCCGGGAAGGCGAGCATTGCCAAGTTATTGGGCAAGACCGGACGAACACGTTAGAGTCAGGGATAACGGGATCGGCACTAATAATTTCTGGCAAATGTAATGAAACTTATTGAAAGAGCCAGAACGATCATAAAGCGGTTTTCGCAAGAAATCGCATTCTATCGCCTTGTGCTGAAGCACCCTCGGACTCCTCGAACAGCACGGTTCTTTCTGGGTTTGGCGATAGTCTATGCTGTGTCGCCCATTGATCTGATTCCTGACTTTATCCCGGTGATCGGGCATCTCGACGACGTGATTGTCTTGCCTGTTCTGATCTGGCTTGCCATTCGGCTCATTCCCAAAGATGTGATTGCCGAGTGTAGGAATCGGCAGAGAGCGAACGACAGGGTTAGAAATGCCTTCGGGCAAATTCCCGACCTGACCCGGATTTCAGGTAGGATTCAAAGGCTACCGCCTTGGCTTCATCTGTAAAGGCTATGCATGTTTCAATACGCCATGGGCGATATTTCGAGGTATGCGGACAGCGTCCCAGATTGTGACGCTCCAATCGTTCAGCCAAATCAGTCGTGATCCCGGTATAATGCGTATCGGGACTTTGTTCGCTCACCAGAATGTATACGTAGTGATATTTGGATGGCATGCCAAGCCGTAGTCTCGCAGCGTCCGTCTCCCAGAGCCCGCCTCCGCCCTGGGTACAGGGTCTACTGCGGGGCAGTCTTCACTCTCCGCTACGCTGCGAGCGAAGGCTGGTGGCGAGGGTCGGAATCGAACCGACGACACGCGGATTTTCAGTCCGCTGCTCTACCAACTGAGCTACCACGCCATTTTGTCTGTAACCATTTAATCTTCAACGACTTGCAAACTCGTCAAAAATCCGTTCTCTTTCCAACTTTGCGTTCCGTGACGGTTTCGTGACGGTCCGCATTTAAAAACGACCTTGAAAAGAGAGCGGACAGAATACATTACGCCCCTTCAGAATCAACCTTTTTTTGAGGTGCAGGTTCATTCGCTATGCTGTCCGCTGCTCTATCACTGCCATTGCCAATCCCCAGTTGAAGTTTCTGCATCTCGCTATTTTTAAAATCGGGCGAGAGATGAGCGTAAACCTCTTGGATCATTTTAATTGATGAATGCCCGACCCACTGAGCGATGACGAGAAAGTTGATTCCGCATTCAACCGCCATACTGATGAAAAAGTGGCGAATGCAATGGGAAGTCATATGTTCTGTCAAACCCGCAAACTTCTGAGCATGGATGTATGTCTTGCGGAACGACCTGCATTGGCGATGGGGGAAGCGATGATTGAAAAAGATCCAGTCATGAGGTTTCTTCATCCCCGAAAACCTTTCATCCCACGCCTGCTTCCAAATCAATAAGGCCGCTTTCAATTCGGGATGAAGAGGCAGGACTCTTGATTTTCCATTTTTCAAGCGATTAGACTTTGTGGAACGGATGGTGATTTGGTTCCTTACAAAATCAATATCGCGCCACTCAGTAAAAAATGATTCTGTAGGTCTTGTTCCTGTGTAGCCCCTGAAGGTTATCCAAGTTGAAAGTTCCAATCCCGCTTCAGCTTTACGTGCCCCTTCAACCAAAGAACGAAATTGGTCAACAGAAGGGATAGTTCGCTCTACCTGTTCTGTTTTCAAACGCTTAACGCTTCGGACAGGGTTCTCATAGGCATACCCTTGAGCTACAGCAAATTGGAAAATACTGCTCAAGAGATTGATGTCTAAATTGATGGTGGTGGCTTTCTTTTTGTCCCGCCGCCTGCAATCTATGAAATGCTCAACATCGCCAGTCGTGACAAAAGAGATTGGCTTCTTCCCGAAATGCCCAACCAAAATAGGCATTCGTCTCTGATCGTTTTCAAAAGTCTTGGGGGCAACTCTGCATTCTCGGTGTGCCCAAAACGGTTCTACAAGATCTTGAAATGTGGACGGGCGTAAAATCGTCTTCCCGCTATAGACAAGTTGTTTGGCTCTTGTCTCTGCAATTTCAGCTTCTGCTTTAGAGCCAAAACCAGCCTTCCGAAATCTCTGACCATTGTACCAGAAATCATAATCCCAAATCTGGATGTTTTGACTATCCCTGTACTCTCGTTTGCGTACCGTCATGATCGCCCCCTGAATGATAGAGGTTCATAACGTCGGTTGGCTTCAAACCAAGAGTCCAATTCTGCCACGAGATAGAGGTTGGGCTTCCCGCGATAATAGGGGATGTCCTTTTGTCGCAATATCCAACTTACCGAACGCCTCATATGTCTTGCCGCCTCTACCGTTGTCAGATACCTGTCTTCCCTTGTCGTAGCATCTGACCCAGTATTATTGGCAACCTGTGTATTTTCCGCATCGCCAATTTGTTTTTCTGTTTTTTCTACATTCTTACCACGCATCACTTCCTTTGTTGTTCCATCCTCTCCGCCACCACCAAGGAACATTTAGTCATGGGGCGGTTGTTTGTTAAATTCGTTAATAATGTTGAGCTACTGATTTGCTCTCAAGAATTTTAGAAACGGCATTGGTCGCCCTATTCATTGAATCAATCCGGATCCCAAGTCCTCTTCTGTCTTTCGGAAAAAAAGATTTTTGGCTCAAGATTGTTGGAAATGCGAAATTGACCATGTTGTCCTGTAGATGCCAACTATACGAGTAGTCGCTGACATAGAATCTGAAGCCATACCGAATTTGGCTAATTGAACCAGCGCCTTGGCAGTACTTGCATGACTTATGGGTTATAACGTCTATACGTAATCCGCCGCAGTAATGGCATGTCCTGCTCTGAGGTTCGGGGGTAATACTCGTGCAGAATTTGTTCTCGCAAAGGTGGTGGATGAAACGCTGTTTGAGTAAACCGATTGAGGTTCTTGTTGACTTAGAAATACATGAAGTATTTTTTATTCCATTCATGAAGTCCATAGCTTCGCATCCGACCAGTAGTTCAAAATTTCTGTGATATATATCCATTGCAGTTCCTTTCTATACTCTGTCCTTTCGTTGATATTTTCGTTCTTGTTCCCGCTGGCAAGGTTGCCAGCGGGAAATTCTGAAATCATTTTCCCGTCGTCATGGGCTTCTGTTCCCAAGTCCGTCCGTCCAATACCCGCCCCCGTTCCTTGTTCAGCTTGCCCCTACCGCCCCATTGCTTGAAGAAGAACGGGATCTTCATCCGAACGCATTTATCCCGAACATCCCGAACCCATTGAGCTTCCATCGGTCTTGCCTTATGTCCCGATTCTCCCGCGACAATGACCCAATCTATGCCTTTCAGCGGGATATCGGGGACTGCGGACAATAGGGGTTCAACAGACAGGAACTTGACCTTGGCGGGTGTCGCTATGAGATCAGCAATGCGCCCGTAATAATCAGAATTCTCAACCGTGACCCCCATGTAAACGTTGTCGGGCCAAGGTAGGGTCGGAGCCAATTCTCGCAACCTCTCGGACCGCTTCGTCAGGACTTGGAAGGTATGATGCTTGGCTTCAACCATGACCTCAAAAATCTGCCGAATGAACTTTTCAGGGACGTCTTTATGGAATACGTCCGACATTGAGTTTACAAAGTAGACCGTCGGTTTTTCCTTGTCCAACGGGATACTCAAGCATTCAGGATGAGGTGTGACTTTCCATCCGTTCCTGTACTTCGTGGTCTTGGGGTTTCCTGCCAGTCTCAAAGTCATCCCATACGCATAACAATTTGCACAACCCGCCGATAACTTCGTGCAGCCCGTAATCGGATTCCATACATCTTCCGTCCATAATATTTTACTCTTCGCCATATAATCCCTCCTCTCTCTATAGTGTTACTGTTCATATCTCTTCCCGAAGGCTTCCAAGCTATCGGGTGTACCTCAGTAGCATCCTCATTCTCATGTGGGTACTACTAGCAACAGTTCCATTATACCTTAAATTAAAAATAAAGCAAGAAAAAAGTTATACGATGTTTCATGAAATGCAGCAAAGACCCGTAAACACAGAAGAATGTGAAGAAAAATTATTTTGAATTCAGTCCAAAGAGCACTGCAAAAAATTATTACAATCAAATAACCCGAATGGTGGTGGGGTGGGGCTGGATGGATCGCTCTCTGATGAGGGGGCAGTGGCGGAACAGCACAAGGCAGTCAATCAGATCCAGAAAATGGGATCTTCAAAGATTTAATGAAATGACCGGGGAATGGTTTTGAATTGATTTTCAAGGATTCCCCCTGCCTTGGGTGTGTGTTTTTGAGCACTTTTTAATTCGTTTTTCTTATAAAAAGTCGCATTTGTGAGAAAATAGATAACCGGTGACGATAAAATAGCCGTTTGAAGAAATAATTTAAAAATATTATTATCCCGAAATCCGTCACAAGTTGTTGATGTACAATGCGATGAAACTATTATTTTTTTATAAAAGTTATTAAAAGTTGGGGATATCTGGCTTTTTCGGGGGGGGTGGAGGTCAAAGTTTCATTGTCTGAGCTTCAATTCCCGACACCGACAGCTTCATCATCTCCCTGACAGCCCCTAACGCTCATCTCTACCAGCGCGGCTCTTGGGTTTCCGCTCTCCCGATTCAAAGTACAACGATATTCCCGGCACCACGATTCCCGACCACCACAAGTTCCGATTTATCACGCCACAGTTTAAGTTGATCCAGATCTTTCCGATCCTCCCGACACACCCGATCCTGCCGGTGTACAAATCCGCCACGATATTGCACATGCTAAAATAAAAGCTTGCATAATTATATGATTTAGTTATAATGTATTTAACAGGTATATCCCACCTGAGTAATAAACGGGAATAACGCAGTAGACAAAGGAGAATAGATGAAGAGAAAAATAGAAAGAGAGGTAATAAAGAGTTCAAGCACAGCAAGAGGCAAAGATGTCAGCGGCAATGAGCAGGGGTTAATTGACGAGCTTGCGGATAAACTGGAGCGGGGGAAACAACTGGGGTATGAGATTGGTCGCTTAATTGACAAGTTCATCACACTCAAGGGCGGGGTCAAGTACGGGCAGAAGACAATAGAGGCATTGAGCAACCATCCCAAGATCCAATGCCATCCGAAACAGTTGCGCCGGTACTGGGGGTACTACCTTGTATTCAGTCGCTTCGGGCAGGAAATAACGAAAATCGCCCCCAAGCTCGCGGCCTCCTATTACTATGAACTCGCTCGTCTCTTGAAGTTGGAAGACGCGACCGATCCATGCGGGGATAGTACAGCGGGGAAAGAGTTGGTATGGAAGCAGATCAAAAAGCATCTTGAATGGAAGGTGGCGAAAGACAAGGCGGGTCAGCCAATTACCGTTGATATGTTCAGGGCGGAAATCTCAAAGACCCTTGAGGCACGGGTAGACGAGGGGGCGGGGGTAGAGAAAACAGCCAAGCCAAAGAGCCAGCCGAATATCAACCCCAAGACCGAGCCAAAGGGGAAATCCGACATCGGGAACGTACTTTCATTTGATGACAAGGGGCTTGAGACTGTTGCCGAATATATTGGCGCGTTCTCTTCCTCTAAGCATCTTGCGAGCCCTGCCATCAACCCATCAAAGGTCTGTCATCAGATCAACAAAATGGTAGAGTCGTTGGTGTCCATGATTGAGTTTATGGTTCAGAATAACGAGGCAGGGGAACTCAATTCCGATGTCTTCAAGAGGATGTATGCGGCGGCGGGGATGGTTCAGGAAGCGAACCAAAACAGTCAAGCGAACCAAGCGAGTCAATCGTGACAACTTGTCAAAATTGAACCATCAAAAGGAGCATCATGAATATAAAATTACCGTTGGAAACTATGTCAGAGGGGGTTAGCAAAGGCGGATCTCTTGCCCTAGCCCAAAATTCCAAGATGTTGATCAAGCTCTCGGCTACAAAATCAGAGCTCAAGATTGAATCGGGGGACGATAAGAGGAGGGTGGTTCATATCATACCCACTAGCAAGTCAGTAGTGGTTATGGATGAGGGTACGTGGTGCTTTGAGGGAGCCGAGCTGTATAAGACAATCAAGCGACTTGGGTCAAAACGACAAGTGGGGGGGAAGAGTGCGAGAGAGAAGATGAATGTGAAGACCACCCCCGTCCCTTGGCTCACCTTGAAGTACTCTCCGCCACAGAAAGATGAGGAAACGGTACATTATGACTTTGGACAATCCATCGGGGCTCTTAATTGGGTGGTTAATGATGGTCAGGGGGCAATGAATGGCAGCATACCCGCATATTCCGATAGCTCGTTCAAGGCACTCCGCGAGAAGCAAGATGGACAGTGCCTCCTAGAATTAAATCCATCGGCGTTGGGGGAAATCATCAAGCAGGTGGCGGACATCAAGACAGAGGGAGTGGCGACAACCGCTCTCTCTTCATGCAATGGGTTGCTTTACATTTTTAAGCAAGATAAACGCTGTGCAGTTGTGCGTGAGATTACTCCGTCTGAAATCGAAATCCCGGCAACTAAAGATTTCTGCATAAAATTGACTGACTTGGAAACATTAGCGTCAATTCTTGAGACGGTGAATAAATCTAGCGAAATCAAATCGATCAGGTTGTGTCACTCACCCAGTGGACGGGTGTTAAATTGGGAGGTGGGACAAACAGAATTATTCTCTCTAGTTGAGTCATCAGATGAGGATTCCAACGGTATCAACATTAACTTTGACATCATTAACATGGATTCCCCTCGCGTATCATTTGCGGTTCAGGCTGATATATTAACCAGCAGACTCAAAACTCTAATCACTCCTGTAGGTGCAAACGAGGTCCATGCGAGTTTTGCGAGTACGTCGTGCCTTATTGATAACGGGGATGACCGCGATGATGTGGAGGTGAATGGCGGTGAGAACAAGACTATCTTCAAGCTTGAGTATATTCCGAAGAAAACAAAGGGGAAGTATCAGCCCAATAACTACCCTGCCGAAGCAACAATGCCCTGTCATGATATTGAGGGGGACAATGCGCTGAAGTTCTCCTTTGACCCGAACCTCATATGGGAATTCGTCCGAGGTCTGAAAAGCGTGAAGCCACCTCAAAACGACAGGATATCAATAGCCATAAGTTACATTCCGAAATCAAAACTGAAATCAATTAAAGGTGTGAGGATGGTAAATTTTGCGAAGAATCCGAGAGCAATCATGAGAATACAAGCCATCAACAACCCGCGCCTTGCATTCTTTACCACCGTCGCTCTTGAGCCTCCCGTTGCCTAGCATTGCAGTCCTTCAACCGTTTTTTGCCCACCTTGATGAGACAGTTAGCCCGTTCAATCGTCAAGGTGGTCTTCTTGCGGAAAAATTCACGTGAGGAGCGAAAGTCATCACGTTCAAGAAATCCGTCCCGTAGTAAAATCCGCACGTAATTGATCTGTGCAGCTGAGGCTCTGTCGGTGGAACGGTTTGGTCGCTCATAGAGTTTGGCATTCTCTTCCCGCCTATCCTTCCCGTCATCCGCTTCCTGTCCACTATTATCGTTGTCGTTATTGTTATCGTTATAGTTAAAAAAGCTCATCCCTGTCACATCTTTATTATTCGTATCATCCATATCTTTACCCTCCTTTCCGTTTGTTATTGAATTATTGAAACACCTACCCATTCTTTAAATTGTCTGATTGTCTGATTATCCGTATTCGTATCCATATCCGTAGTCATCAAGCTCTCCCTGACCAATCCATCACTCACCACCCAGCGCCCAACCCCCACATCCTGCCCGTCGCTTTCCCTCTTTTTCCTTTAGGGGGCGTGAAAGGGGGTGTAGGGGGTGTA
>JBAXMJ010000018.1:0-30651 GCA_037134355.1 bacterium
GCCACGGTCACCGCCGCCGAAGCCGCCGCCACCACCGCCAACGCGAGGGGCCGGAGGACGCGCTTCGTTCACGGTCATGGCCCGACCTTCCAGGTCCTGGCCGTTCGTGGCCGCAATGGCCGCCGCTGCTTCCGCATCAGTGCTCATCTCGACAAAGCCGAAGCCCTTGCCGCGACCGGTCATCCGGTCAATGATCACGTCCGCCGATTCCACCTTGCCGTACGCGGAAAACAACTGTGAAAGTGTTTCGCTCGTAACGCCGTAGCTCAGGTTGCCAACATACAGTTTCTTACCCATCTTCGATCTCCTCTTTTTGAGGACTAACGGATCCGTTCTTTTGCTTTCTGGCTCCTATGGAAAGGGGTCCAACTCGAACCCATTTAAGGAGGATGATCGAAATATGTCGGGCTCCCTGATTGCTTTCCGCAATACTGGCCGGCTCCTTCGACTACCAACTTACGGGGGGAACATTACTGTATTTTTCGGGAAAAGCGCAATACTTATGATGTTTGGTAACTATTCAGGAGGGGAGGGTTCAGGGTTCGGGATTCATGCCGGATTTCCCGAAACAGCCGCTATCGACTACGGAATGCCACTTTCGGATCGTTGGTTCTTCCCTGAACCCTGACACCCTGAACCCTTCTACCTCCCCTGTTACGATGTTTGTTATTTTAAGTACAACCCGATGGCGGCGGCATTGAACCGTGGAATTTCAGGGTGAATCGTTTCTGCGCCGGGTTGCGTCGATTCCAGAGTTTGGATGAGTGCGCGGATCGCTTCAGGGGCATCCGCCTTTGGGTGGGAAGCTAGATAGTGCGCGATGACATTGGCGGTATAAGCTGCAGCTATGGAGCTTCCACCATACTGACCGGGTGGTCCTTTATACCCTACGGGAAGCGTTGCAAAGCCCGGAGCCGCAAACTTGATGAAAGAGCCGTAATTGGATTGATTCCAGACATTTCCATCAGGTGTAAGTGCTGCAACCGCAATAACATCCGGAAGCGCGGCAGGATAAAATGGTTTGCCCGTGGGTTCATTGCCTGCCGCGGCCACGAGGATGACTCCCTGTTTCCGGGCATAGGCGATGGCGTCATTGAAAAATCCGCTGTCGTTTTCCGACCCCCAGCTCATACTGATTACCCTGGCTCCGTGTTCCACTGAGAACACCATGCTTTGCATGAGGGAGAATCCAGAGGTCATGCCCTGATCATCCATCGTGCGAATCGGGATGATGGGGGCCGCGGCGGGGGAGAGGGAGTCCATCCCCGTCGGATTGACGGCTCCGGCGGCGATGAAGGCCATCTGGGTTCCATGGCCGAGCGGATCGGAAATGGCCTGCCAGGGGGCGGTGGCATCAAGGGTGGTGACCACGGCATTGGCTAGCGAGGCATTCGGAGTAAAGCCCGAGTCCAGGATTGCGATTGCGGGGCCGCCGGGAGCGGAGACTGTGCGGGGCGAACTCTCCTGTCCCGAATCCCCTGTTCTTACGGGGGCGATCGACCGGTAGATCGGGTTGGGCTCAGCCTTGAGAACGAGGGGATCTTTCGCCAGAGCGTTCAGGGTTTCGGCCAGATTGGCACCAGGCGGAAGGCGGAGCCGGTAGATCCCGAGGGCCGGAATGCCATCCAAAACCGTGGCCCCGTTTTTCATGAGAAGCTCTCTGAATTGTTCGCGGGTGATGCCAGCAGTCAGGCGAAGCAGGATTTCGTTTTTGAGACAGGCAATGGAATTGGTTTGCGCGGTTCGGGGTTGCGCCGTTGTGGCGGAGGGGGTGGGGCGGGGCATGAGCAGGCGGCGGTCGCCGGGTTTGTAGACCAGGACTTCCGAAAGGAGTTTGATTTTTCCGACCGGCCCGTCAAGGGTTTGCCAGCTCAGGGCGTAGTCGCAGTCGGCCAGAAGGCGCTTGATGCCCTCGCCGATTTCACGGTTGGTGAAGTGGGCCGTGATCAGCGGGTTGATCCGGTCGTCCATCGCCACCCGGACTCCCGCGTCCTGAAGTTGAGCCAGAATCTCGCTGAGCGGGGTTTTGTCTGCCTGTATGCTCAGCGTATCCGCCGCCATGCGAACCTCAAGGGCGGGCAGGGCGCAGACAGTCAGTCCCAGAAACAGGCCCATCAAGAGGGTTCGAATGGATCGCAACGATTTCATCAGGCCTTTATATCACAAGAAATGAGTATTGCTGGGTTTTTCTTATAGTCAAGTGGCTGACGGTTTTCTACTATTCGCGGATGGATGACAGTTATATTGACGACAAGGCGATTTCAGCCCTGCAAGACTTGGGGGGGGCTGATTTTGTTGTCCAGATGATCGATGTCTTTCTCGTCTATGCCCCCAAGGTTATTGCCGAAGCCCGGAGAGGCCTTGAGAGAGGGAATCTCGAGCCCGTGATCCGGATGGGGCACTCCCTCCGTTCAAGTGCACGAAATCTCGGAGCGAGCAGAATGGCGGAACTGGCTGAAGGCATTGAATCAGCCGGCCGTTCCGGTCAATTGCCCCTGTTACCCGCATTGCTGGATCACATGGAGCAGGCATTTTCCCTGGTAAAGGGTGGGTTTGAAGAGAAAAGGGCGCTTTTCTTGAGTAGGTAAAAAAAATCGACCGCAGGGTTTCGGTCTGCGGTCGTTTTGGTAAGCATTTACCTGCTACCGGGTACCCCAGTCGGTCAGAAGAGTCTGAACTTTATGATGTCTGAGACACCGTCCGGAACATCACCAACCTCAGGTCGAGTTACTATAAAGCATTCGCCGTGCCGGAATACGGGGTGGGGTGGGTTTGACAATCTCCTTACAGTCTCACCCTGATAGAAGGCATAATTCGGGGCGGAATGTTAAGGAATTATCAAGCTCTCTGGCGACCCCGTCTCGATCAATGTATCATGTCTCGATTGTGAGACAGGATTCTCACGACTGTATCGCCGCCAAACACTCACCCAGAAGCTCTGCGCGCCACCCACGGAGAAGCCGGTGATTTTCGGGCCTGGCGTTCCGGCCTTCATGGAGGAGCATCAGGATATCATTTTTGGTGCTTACCAACCGGGGATCCACCGGCTTGGCCTCAGCGGTTTTGCGAATACTCTCCACGACTGACGTGATCCGGTCTTTCCCGATTTTTTGCTCATCCGGAACCGTCGGGGGTGCTGGCCATTCCGATTCGGGCAGGGCGAGTCCCTGTTGGACAGCGGCCAGCAGGAATTCGCTGTAGCGCTCTTCCGTTCGACGCCTGAGATCGCGGCATTGTTCAAAGTCGGATGCTTGAGCCGGCACTATGGAGGCCACGGAGAGCAGTTCGGAATCTTCCACAACATGCTGACGCGGCAGATCGACTGTTCTGGCTTCCAGCTCCCGCCAGGCCGCAAGTTCCCGGAGAACGGCCAGATTGCGGGGGCGCAGGCGCCCGGCGGCTCGAATCCGGCGATAGCTTTCCTGCGGACTTGGCTCTTCCGTAAGCGAGGGGGCGTTCAGTAATTCAAGCTCCTCGTCCAGCCAGGATTCGATGCCGGCTGTCCGCGCTTTTTCACGAAGGAGGGCTGCCGCACGGGGCAGGTGACGGACATCGTCCGCCGCGTACTCCAGCTGCTCAGGGGATAAGGGGCGGGCCATCCAGTTGGTGCGGGTATGGCCCTTGGATAACTGGATGTCCAAAAGATTCACCAGCAGATTCTGAAGTGAGGTCTCACTGCTGAGTCCGGCAAACCCTGCTGCAAGACGGGTGTCGAAGATGTTCCGGGGAACCGCACCGGTTGCGCGCCTTAGAATCATGAGATCCTGAGGAGCATCGTGCAGGATTTTCACGATGTCCGGGTTGGAAAGAATTATTCCGAGAGACGAGAGGTCTGGGAGGGCTACAGGATCAATCAGATAACAGACTCCCTCCTGTGTCCCCAGTTGTATCAATCCCAGTCGGGCATAGAACGTGCGTTCCCAGACGAACTCGGTGTCAACGGCCACGCAGGGGGCGTTGGAAAGTTGCCCGACCATTTTCTCCAGGGCCGTGGGTGTCTCAATCATGGTGTAGTCTTCAGTCATGGGCGAAAAGTATCAGGGAGAGGGAGGATGCCGGTCAAGGGGCTTTTCTCGCACGGGAAGCGGGCTTCATAGTCATTGCCTTGCAGGCAAACGCGCGTTTCTCCCGAGCGGTCATTTGTTTAATCAGGTATTCTGCCTGCGAAGCGGTGGAACGACTGGAGAACTCGACCACGGCCAGTAGTTTATTAGGCCGGTGAGCACGGGTGTAGCGGGCGCCGGCCCCCGATAGGTGGGCCGCATAACGGGCCGCCACATCCACGGCAATGCCGGTGTAAATACTTTTGTCCTCACACTCAATCAGATAGAGGAACCAGGATTTTGTAAGGGGATGTAGCATGAGCCGATTATCCGGATTGCCCTGATGCGGGTCAAGATCAGAGCGGGCTGTTGCAGCAATTCGCATTATGGCCGCTGGGCAATGTCAAAGACCGGCTAAAGCCGGTACACCAACGCCGGAATGCGATATTTTTCTGCCCGTTGGTGTACCGCCTTCAGGCGGTCTTCGGCCATAATGAGAATTGCTGGGGACGTTGCGGGCTTGCGTTGTGGGCTCTGTTTTGCAACCTTCTCGGCGCGATGGACGAAGACCGGAAAATTGAAGCGAAAAAACGGGGGAACACCCTCGGGTTTTGGTTTTTTAAAGTGAGTTTGCGGGGCTTCGGACTGCGCGGCGCCTATGGATTGTTAACCATTGTCTGCTTTTATTACCTTCTCTTTGACCGCGCGGCCGTGCGCGCGGCCATGGCTTATGTCCGGCGCCGGTTTCCCGGCCATGGGTTAATCCGGCGGCTGGCCGATGTCTATCGTCTTTTCATCAGTCAGGGCGTCACGCTGATTGACCGGTATTACATGATGTATGGAGGGCCGGGAATGAAATCGCACCTGGTCGGGATGGAAAAGCTCACCGGCCTGCTCGACTCGGGGCAGGGGTTTATTCTGCTGACGGCGCATCTGGGGAACTGGCAGGTGGTCATGACGGCCTTGCGCAAGTTCGACAGGAAGGTCTATCTGGTGATGCGTCCGGAGGATAACCCGGCGGTATCTGAAAACCTCAAGATCAGCGACTCGGCTGGCAATATCGCCATCATTTCGCCTGAAGGGGCACTGGGCGGCGTGGTGGAAATCATGGAAGCGATCAAGAGCGGTGGGATTGTCTCCATCATGGGGGATCGTAGCTACTCATTCAGTTCCGTGGATGTCCGGTTCCTGGGTGATCCCGCGCGTTTCTCCTGCGGGGCGTTTCACATTGCGGCATTGGCCGGGTGTCCTGTCGTGACCCTCCTGTCGGCTAAGACGGCCGTGTATGAATACGAGGTGTCGGTGTCTGCTGTGGCCCATCCCCGATACGAGCCGAAAGTGCCCAAGAAGGACCAGTTGCGGAACTGGGTTCAGAATTTCGCCGGCATCATGGAAAACTATGTCGCCCAACATCCCTACCAATGTTTTCTGTTTTATGACATCTGGGCCGAGACTGGAAATTTCTCCTCCTCTCCATCGTAATAGTGTCATAATTGTATTTACATCTTCAGGGTAGGGAGGCCTCTCCGAGGCCTCCGCGGACGGCTCGGAGAGCCGTCCCTACCCTTTTTCAAGTAATAATGGGACAGTGCTTCACGCTAGCCTTGACGGGTGGGGATAGTGTAATGTGCCACACAACTTTTAAATGTGATCGGGGAGACTGCCGATGATGAAACGATTAGGAATAGTAGCGATAGTGTTGATGTTGGTCGCCTCGGCCCGGGCCGCCTCCAATCCGTTTGGCATGATGAGCGGGTTTTCGTCCACCTCCGCCATTCCGGTGGATGTCAAGGCGCCCAATATGGATTTTGCCGAGGGGGGCAAGAGGATGATCGCCTCAGGCGGCGTAACCGTCACTCGCGGCAGCGAGAAATTGACTGCCGAGACTATTACGTTCGATAAAGTCACGGATACGGCCATGGCCAGTAACAACGTGGTTTTTACGAAATCCAACATGGTCTGGCGCGGCGATTCGTTCATCTATAACCTTAAGGATGGTACCTGGAAGACCAGCGACTTTTCGGCTAAAATCGATCCCTTTGTAGTCAATTCAGACGGGGCGACACGGGTCGATGATTATTATCTTTTGAAAAACGCCACGTTTACCACCTGTACCAACGAGCCGGGACATTATCACTATTCCATGCGTTGTAAGCGGATGCGGGTGTATCCGAATGACCATTTTGTCGCTCGCCACATGGTCATCCGGTTCGGAGGTGTTCCTCTCCTTTATCTTCCTTACTGGTATTGTTCCCTGGGTGACCGGACTGTGGGTACGACGGTGCAGGCGGGGTATCGCGGCCGGATGGGTGCGTTCCTCCTGACCTCGACAAAATATTGGATGACGCCCACTCTGCAGGGAATCACGCATCTGGATTACCGAACCGAGCGCGGGCCGGCGATTGGCCAGGAAGTAGGCTGGCTCGCCCTTGATGACATGGGGAAGGGTCGAGTCTATGGGTATTATATCAATGATCAGGGGGTGACGAAGGATTTTAATAAAGGGGATCGGGGTGAGGTTGTGGATGCCCAGCGCTATCGCCTGAGTCTTAGCCACATGCAGACGATGAGCCCTCGTGACTATTTCCTGTCGGACTTCACCTACCTTAGCGATCCCTATGTTCTGGAGGATTTCTTTGAGAGAGAATACCGAAACAGCTTCCAGCCCCAGAACTATGCCATGCTGATGCATCGGGGCGATAACGTTTCTTTGAGTCTTTCCGCCTACAAACGCCTCAATGACTTTTATGAGGGCGTCGATCGTCTTCCCGAACTGGCGGCCGATATCCAGCGGGTTCAGATTGCCGATTCCCCCTTCTATTATGAGGGACGGAATTCGCTGAGCTATCTGCAGAAGCTTTACCCAGACGGATCGGGATTGGAGGATTATTCCTCGGCCCGGTTCGATACCAGTCATGAGTTTTTCTATCCCACCCGGCATTTCGGGTTCCTGAACCTGACTCCCCGCACCGGGTGGCGTGGCACGTATTATTCCGATACGGTTCAGTATTCGACTCTCACCCAGTCGGTCGTTACCGTGACCACCAACGGGACGGGCGGATCCACCTCCACCACCAGCACCAACATCTCCAATGTCGCCCATTCCATGGGCAGCGATATGCGATCCCTTCTCAACATCGGCCTTGAAACCTCTTTCAGGGCTTTCAAGGTGTTGAACAACGACGAGAACATGTTCGGTACCGGGCTGCGGCATGTGGTTGAACCCTACACTGATTATACTTATGTTCCGGAGCCCAATATCAGGCCGGCCGGTCTTTATCAGTTTGATGAAATTGATGCGTTGGATCGGCGGAATGACCTTCGGTTCGGGGTGCGCAATCGCTTCCAGACCAAGCGCAGCAAGCAGGTCAGCGACATCATGGATCTGGATGTCTTCACCACCTACAGCTTCGAGGAGGCCAATCAGGACGAGCCGTTTTCCACGATCGGTGTCCGTAGTGAGCTGAATCTGGCCAACTGGTGTCAGATTTACATGGATGGCGACTACGATATTTATAAAAGCCAGCTCAACACCTTCAACACTCAGGCGCGTTTCAGGCAGGACTCATGGCGGGCCACCATTGAACAGCGCTACCTCGTTGATCAGAGCAGCCTGCTCATTACCGATCTTGGGTTTGTGCCTAATAAGCGTTGGGATTTCGGAATCTATGACCGGATGGAATTCCAGACGTCCCGTCTGGAGGAGCAGGGAATCACCATTGCACGCACCTACGACTGCATGGTGGTAACCTGGGGCGGCAGTTATCTTCCGGCGTATACACGCGATGATGGCAGTAAACGTGAAGCCGATTACCGGTTCATGTTCCAACTTTGGTTTTCCGCCTTTCCGAATGTCAAACTCGGCACCAGTCGCAGGGATTAAAGAAAATTGAAGATTGTTGATCGAAGATTGAGAACTCAAAAGAATTTCATGACCTCCAGTCAACAATCAACAATCAACAATCAACAATCAGCCATCATTTCCGATCCTTTATTAATGGGCTCCGATCCTTTTCCCGGCCTCGTGGCGGTGGAGCATCAGGAGCAGGCGAATCAGGATCAGATGATTCTTTTCTGGCGTGACGGGGAGTCGCGTCGCCAGACTTCGGAGCCCTTTACCCCCTTTATCTGGATTGCGCGTGAGGAATTATTGGAAGGGCCTGTCAAGGATGCCGTGATCACAACCCTTGCGGGCGACGCCCCATTCCGGTGGAAGGTCAGCTTCCCTACGTGGAAGGCCTGTCAGAAAGCCAAGGCCTGGCTCGCAAAGATCTCGGGGGTAACCGCAGGCAATCCTCAGGCCCCGTATTTTCTTCTGGGTGACCCGGTTCAGCAGTATCTCCTTCAAAGTGGCCGGACTCTCTTCAAGGGCATGCGGTTTGACGACGTCCGCCGAATGCAGGTGGATATCGAATGTTTTACGACCCGGGGATTTGAGTTCTGCAACCCGGAACGGGACGGGGACCGGATCATCGCCATCGCTCTGGGCGATTCGTCGGGTTGGCGCGAGGTGCTCTCGGGCGCCGAACTGGACGAAAAAAAGCTACTGGAAGCCTTTGTGGCCTGTGTCCATGAGCGCGATCCGGATGTGATTGAGGGACACAACATTTTTAATTTCGATCTGCCCTATCTAGCCGCCCGGGCCAAACGACACGGCGTTAAACTGGCCTTGGGGCGCACTGGGCAGACCCCGGATTCGCGGCCCAGTCGATTCAACATCGGGGAGCGTACCGTCGCCTACACCCGTTTCGAGATTTTCGGGCGGCATGTCGTGGACACCTATTTTATGGTCCAGGCCTACGATATCACCCACCGTGTCCTGGAAAGTTACGGGTTGAAAAACGTGGCCCGTCATTTCGGACTCTCGCCGGCGGATCGTGTCTATCTGAAGGGCGGTGATATCTCATCTGAATTTGAAAAGAATCCCGCCCGGCTCATGCAGTATGCGCTGCATGACATCGAGGAGACGGAGGCCCTGAGTCGCCTGTTGTCGCAGAGCGCCTTTGTACAGGCTCAGATTTTGCCCTTCTCGTATCAGAATGTCAGTGTGCGGGGCAATGCCACGAAGATCGATGCGCTGATTCTGCGCGAATATTTCCGTCAGGCTCGGGCGATTCCGCTGCCGGACAAGGGGCGTCCGTTCTCGGGCGGCTACACGGATTTGTTTGGCGAGGGCGTGATTCAAAACGTCCACCACTGCGATGTTCGTTCGCTCTATCCGTCGCTGATGCTGACCCGGAAGATCGGCCCGCGGAACGATACCCTGGGCGTGTTTCACCGTTTGCTGGAGCAGTTGCGCCGGTTCCGGATATCGGCGCGGGACCAGGAAAAGGCCGCTGATTCCGATGCCGTGCGCGCTCACTTCAACGCCTTGCAGACCACGTTCAAGATCCTCATCAATTCGTTTTATGGATACCTGGGTTTCGATCAGGTCAGGTTCAGCGATTTTGACGCGGCGGAGCGGGTGGCGGCCGAAGGACGCGAGTTGCTCCGCCAGATGATTGACTGGTTGCGGCAGCATGGCGCCACGCCTGTCGAGATCGATACCGACGGCGTGTATTATGTGCCGCCCAAGAATAGTTCGCCGGATCAGCAGGATGCCTTCCGGAAGGCTTTCGCAGCGTCCCTTCCCGAGGGGATAGAAATCGAATTCGACGGCGAGTACGTGGCCATGTTCAGTTATAAGATGAAAAACTATGCCCTTCTGTCCGCAAATGGTGAAATTATCATCAAGGGGGCGGCGCTGAAATCGCGCGGGCTGGAACCCTTTCAGCGAAAGTTCCTGAAGGAAATGATCCGGCTGAAGCTGGAAGGTCGCGACGCGGAGTTTCCGGCGCTGAAGGCCAGGGCGGAGAGCGAGATTCGTGATCGTCAGTGGCCTGTGAAAGCGCTCGCCAAGACGGAAACGCTTCAGGATTCTCCCGCCACTTATGCCGCGAAGATCGGGGAAAAGGGGCGGGGACGCAATGCGGCCTATGAGCTGGCCTTGAAATCGGGGCGGGACTACCGCGCCGGGGATCAGGTGTCGTATTATGTGACCGGAACGAAGAAGAGCGTCCAGGTGTTTGCCGCTGCACGGTTGGTTTCGGAGTGGAATCCCGTTGAGCGGGATGAAAATGTACCGTACTATCTGGCCAAGTTGGATGCCCTGTACGGGAAATTTTGTGGCGGGAAACTGGGCGGCGACGGGGAGGAACCATGAATCGGAAAAGCGGTTTTACACTGATTGAGATCCTGATTGCCATGACGATCATAGGCATTTTATCAGGCGTTGTCGGGTTGTCGGTGGCGGGCTATCTCCGCAAGGCGAAGCTGGAGGCGGCGCGCTCGCAGATCAAGACCTTCCAGACCGCCCTGCAGATGTACAAGGCGGCTCACGCGCAATTGCCCACTACCGCGCAGGGGCTTGAGGCGCTCTGTGTAGAGCCCAAAATCCCGCCGCTCCCCAAGGAGTATCCGCCGGAAGGCTATTTAGAGAGCCGTAACCTGCCGCCTGATCCCTGGGGAAATCCTTACGTCTATCTGGTTCCGGGCCGGAAGGGTGAACCCTGTGAGATCATCAGCTATGGATCCGATGGCGAGGAAGGCGGAAGTGGTGAGGCAGCGGACATCAGTAGCGGGCAGTTCTAGAGGCTTCACCCTCATTGAATCTCTGGTCGCCCTTGCCATTCTCGGCGTGATCGTGGGCGTCCTGGTGCGGGTTCATCTCCAGACCCTCCGTGCTGAGGAATTTTCCCGTCTGCGCGGCAAGGCGCTTCTGGAGGCGGAGACCATTCTTACCGGGTCAATGCTCGGTACGGAACCCCAAACCATTTTGGATGAGGCGCGGAAGCAGGGGTGGAAGGTGGAGGCGATCAAGGGGAGTGAGCCTGGCGCTCAGGCTTTTACGGAATGGCGGGTGGCTGTTTCGAATCCCTCGGCGCCTGTTGTGGCACTGATGTTGCAGGGAGCGAATGATGCAAGACAAACTAATAAAACTACAAAACAGACTCCGTGAGACCGGCGGCGTGGCAGTGGCTTTTTCAGGCGGCGTGGATAGCACCTTCCTCGCGGCTGTGGCGGTACAGGTGCTCGGGGTGCGGGCCATTGCGGTGACCGCGTTGTCGCCCACCTATCCTGAATGGGAGCAGAAGGAGGCGGCCGAACTGGCGAAGCGGCTTGGCATCCGGCACATCGAGATTTCAACCCACGAACTGGACGATCCCTGCTTTGCAAAGAACCCCCCCGATCGCTGTTACTACTGCAAGAAGGAACTCGTTCAGTTTGTCCGGGCTACGGCGGAACAGGAAGGTCTCGAGTTTATTGCCGACGGCACCACGGTGGACGATTTGGGTGATCACCGGCCTGGAAGGAAGGCCGCTGTTGAGGGTGGGGTCATCAGCCCGTTGCTGGAGGCAGGACTGACCAAAGCCGAGATCCGCGCCTTATCGCGGGAGATGGGATTGCCCACGGCCGACAAGCCCTCGCTGGCCTGTCTGGCTTCACGGATTCCCTACGGCACTCCGATCACTGCCGACAAACTCAAGGCAATTGACCAAGTGGAGAATGAGCTGTGGAAGCTGGGGTTCAAACAACTCCGTGTCAGGCATCATGGCGATATCGCCCGGATTGAGGTTGATCCATCAGAATTGCCCCGCTTCTGCGATTCCGCCACCCGCGCCACCGTTGTAAAAGCCGCCAAGGCGGCCGGATTCCTGTACGTTGCCGCCGATCTTCAGGGGTACCGAACCGGGAGTATGAACGAGGGTTTGCCGATCTGAAACGTTTCAGAACGGGTCGGAAAATATTGACATCAAAACGCCATCGGTGTATATTGCCATCATGATTAAAACGCAGATTCAACTTCCTGACTTGTTGTACCGTGAAGCAAAACGGGTTGCTCAGGAGCGTGAAATGTCGCTCGCCGAGGTTTTTCGACGTGGGGTGGAGTATATCACCCGGGCCTATCCACCGTTGAACGCAACCGACGGGCATGTGTGGTGCCTTCCCGCAGCGGTGCATACTCATCTGCGCAAGGGTGTCGCGCTGGAAGACTTGCGGGATATTTCTGAAAAAGATGAGGAACCGACTTTGGCGCACACCCCCAAAAATAGGGAGGCGTGATGCTTTCGGTTGATACGAATATTCTTTTTGCCGCCCTTGAGGCGACGGCTCCCCGCCACGAACGTGCTCGTGCTTTTTTGGAATCGCACCGTGACAACGACTCGATGGTGATTTGCGAACTGGTGCTGGTCGAGTTGTATCTGCTCCTGCGCAATCCCGCCGTGGTCACAACCCCGTTGTCCGCAGGGAATGCGGGACGCCTGATCGGGGCGCTTCGGCATAATCCGAAGTGGCGTTTGGTCGAGAATGCGGCTGTGATGGACAAGGTCTGGGAACACGCTGGCCATGACCCGTTCGCCAGAAGAAAATTGATAGATGTCCGTCTCGCGTTGACGCTGCGTCACCACGGCGTCACAGAGTTTGCAACGGTTAATGGTTCTGACTTCCAGGATGTAGGGTTCCGAAAGGTCTGGAACCCTCTGACCTAATTGAGTTTTATTTCCCCAAGGCCACTTCGAGGGCGATCAGGGTGTAGGAGGTTACGAGGATATCGTTGGCTTCCCAGAAGCGATTGTTCCCGTTGACCCAGTAGCCGTGACCGGTCTTGGAATCCACCTTCTGCAGGCTGATGAGTTTTTCAACGATGGCTTTGCGCCAGAATACCGGGTTCTTTCCCTTGACTGAAATGTCCTCCCGCCCGAACGTGGCGAGAGATTTGCTGAGGACGTTATAGAAGTAGAAAAGGCCTTCGTCCTTCATTCCCGGATTTTCATCGAGAGTCCAATGTTTGACTGCCCAGTCAAAAGCGGAAAGAACCCGCGGGTCATTCTTTTTGACATCCGCATAGATGAGGCTCAGCAGTCCCGCATAGGTCATGCTGCCGTAGGAGCGGAAGACGACAATGCCCTCCTTGTTCGTGGTGGTGCCGGCCTTGCTTTCGTCGGGGCGATAGCCGAAGCCGCCAGCTTCATTGGTGCCGGCGGAGGCTTTGTTCTGGACGCGTGCCAAAAATCGTTGGGCCGCCTCCCAGTCGAGATCTACGCGTTTTTCCGACTTGTCCCGGAGATCTTCCGTGCTTTGCGTCATGCGCATGGCTTCATAGGCGACGACGGAGTCGCTCAGGTCTGCATAGGCACGGCCTGTCGCCTGGTCATAGCCCATGCCGCCCTCATACATGTCGCTTCCGAAATGCTGCCCGGCGGCCACAAATTTCCGGGCCTTCAGGATGACCGGCGCAAATTTCGGATCATTGAGCTGTTGCAGGGCGACCATACAGAGGGCCGTATTGTAATTACTCAGGCCGCCTCCCTTGCCGGGAATTTTCCGGTAAATGCCGCCGTCTGGCTGCACACAACTGAGGATGAACTGCACAGCCTTAGCCGTGATTTCGGCCTTTCTGGGATGATTGCTCATGGAAAAGGCCCAGCAGGGCAGGGCGGTCAGGGCGGGGAAACTGCCCTCAGACCACGATCCGTCGGGTTTTTGCTGGGACGCCAACCAATCCAGGGCGCGGGTCACGGCGGCATAGGCTTCTTTTTCCGTTGAAAGGTCGATGGCTCCGCTGGTTGTCTGTTTGGTGACCAGGGACTGGGGTTCGGCGGCGGATAGGGTGATGGCTGTGAGGCAGAAAAGGCTGAACAAACTTGTCGATGTTTTCATAGTTATGATCCGTTTCCTTCTTTATCTGATGACCGTAAAGACTATACTTGGTTTGATATGAGTCTCAACCACATAAACGGCTGAGGAACAAAAATGGTTCGGTGAGAAATTATGGCTCATTATCGTCTTTATATGAACAGGGTAGGGAGGCCTCTTGCTACTCTGCGAAGTAGCGTACTTCGCTACGAAGCACGAGCCGAGGCCTCCGCGGACGGCTCGGAGAGCCGTCCCTACCCTTAGGTTCATGTTTGTGAATAATTAGGAGGGTGCTGCCGTGAAAGAACATCGAAGTGGAACCTGGTCGCCGGAATTGAGCGAGGCCGAAAAAACAACGCTTTTTGCCATTGCGCGTGACACGCTGAAGTGGTGCGTTGAGGGGGGGCGGGGCGCGTTTGACTTCGGGCGGTATGCGATTACCCCCTTGATGAAAACCGACATGGCCACGTTTGTGACGCTTAAGATCAGGGGCGGGCTACGGGGGTGCATCGGATCCCTGACGCCTGAGGCGCCACTCTATGTCTCCGTCCATGATAACGCCGTCAATGCGGCTCTGCGCGATCCAAGGTTTGATCCCGTTCAGCCCGGCGAGTTGTCTCGCATTACGGTTGATGTCTCGATCCTGAGCCCCATCTGCGGCATCTCATCGATCTCCGACTTCAAACTCGGGCAGCAAGGAATCATTTTGGAAAAGGGCCGGTATCGTGCTGTGTATCTGCCCGAAGTGGCGACGGAGCAGGGGTGGACGGTAGAAGAAACGTTGTCGTCCCTCAGCCAAAAGGCCGGCCTTCCGTCCAGCGCCTGGCGCGAAGGCGCCCAATTCAAGGTGTTTGAAAGCGTTGTGATATCGGAGTGATCCTTCGCCTTCGTCAACGTCTGCCTCCACCGACGCAAGGTCGGTGGGCGGCAGGAAGGGAATCAAATCGCAGATGCGCCCGAGTAGGATTGACATCTATTATTCCTGTCGTACATTGATAAATATGAAAACGACGGCACAAAATGAGGTTAGCATTCCAGTGGTCACGATACGCGAGTTGAAGACTGTGGCCGGGAAAGTGGCCCAGTTGCAGGGCTGGGTCCATGGCAAGCGGAGCAATGGGAAGGTCGTTTTCCTGCTGGTTCGGGATGGCACGGGGCTTTGCCAGTGCGTGATCGAGGCGGCTACCGCCGATGCCTTTTCCAAAGCTTCGGAACTGACCCAGGAGTCATCACTTACGATCACCGGGTGTGTCCGGCTCGACGAGCGGGCGCCCGGCGGGGCGGAAGTAGCGGTTTCGGAGATTGCCGTCCTTCAGGTGGCCAAGGACTACCCTATCAGTCGAAAGGCGCATGGCGTCGATTTCCTGATGGATCACCGGCATCTCTGGCTACGCTCCCAGCGACCGGTAGCCCTGCTGCGAGTTCGCCATACGGTCATTCGTGCAATTCGGAATTTTTTCGATGAGAACGGTTTTACCCTGATGGATATGCCGATCCTCGTTCCCGGCGCAGGGGAAGACCGGCAGTCGCTTTTCACGGTGGACTATTTCGGCGAGAAACTATTCCTGACCCAGACTGGCCAATTATATCTGGAAAGCGCCTGCATGGCGATGGGGAAGGTCTACTGTTTCGGGCCAACTTTTCGCGCCGAAAAGTCGAAAACCCGGCGCCATCTCACCGAGTTCTGGATGGTGGAGCCGGAAGTCGCCTTTGCCGATGTGGATGAGGTGATGAGGCTTGCGGAGGACATGATCTGCTCCATTGTTGCGGAGGTGCTTGCTAAAAACAGGGCCGATCTGGAATTTCTGGGTCGCGATGTGGCCGCGTTGGAGAAAATTGTGAAGCCATTTCCCCGCATGACCTATACGGAAGCGGGCGAATTGTTGCGGGGCGAGCCGATCCGGCGGAAGTTGGAACAGGAGCTGGAGCAGGACAAAGCCCGCCTCCAGGCACTTATCACGGAACTGGATGCAGCGGAGACGGCCTTGAAGACGGCGAAGAAGGGATGGCAGCAGGAGAAACAGGAGGAGCGTGTCCGTGAGCTCCGGGAAGCCGTGGGTGAACTGGATCAGGAACTGAAGGTGCGGCCGGATCATATCAAGCTGGCCCAGTCGTTCAAATGGGGGGAGGATCTGGGGGGAAGTGACGAGACCATCGTGTCCCGTCAGTTCGAGCAACCCGTTTTTGTCACCGATTATCCCCGTGAGGCGAAGGCGTTCTACATGAAGGTGTCGCCGACCGATCCCCGCGTGGTGAAGAATTTTGACCTGCTCGCTCCCGAGGGGTACGGCGAGATTATTGGCGGTAGCCAGCGGGAGGAGGATCCGGAGGTGATTGCCGGAAGCATGACCGCCAAGGGACTGCGGCCGGAGGATTATTCCTGGTATCTCGATTTGCGCCGCTACGGCAGTGTGCCGCACGGCGGCTTCGGACTCGGCGTGGAGCGGACCGTCGCCTGGCTTTGCGGAATCAAACATGTTCGGGAAACGATTCCCTTCCCCAGAACCATGGGCCGGGTGTATCCGTGAAGCATATAGGCGAAGATGCGTTGATTCAGCGATTGAAGCGGCTACTGCCAGGGCGTGCGGATGTGGTGGCGGGAATTGGCGACGACTGTGCTGTGGTGCGGACGGGTCCCCGTGATTCATTCGATCTGCTCCTGAAAAGCGATCCGGTGATTGAAGGAGTTCATTTTACCGCCACGGCACCCGCGGAAGCGATTGGTCACAAGGCCCTCGGGCGGGTGCTGAGCGACATTGCCGCTATGGGTGGTGAGCCCTTGTGGGTGTTGATTGATCTCGTGGCACCTGCCTCCGTGCCGGTGAAGCGCATCGAGGGAATTTATCGCGGTCTGGCGAAACTGGCCAGACGTCATGGTGTGGCGATTGTGGGTGGGGATACCTCCCGGGGCAGGACTCTGGAGCTTCATGTCTTTGCCGTCGGCCGGATCCTGCGCGGCCGTGCGGTACTGCGGTCCGGGGCCAAGCCGGGCGATAGTCTCTATGTCACGGGTTCTCTTGGTGGAAGCGGACAAGGGCGGCACCTGCGTTTCGAGCCACGACTCATCGAGGGGCAATGGCTGGCCTCCGGGAAATGGGCTACGGCCATGATGGATGTCAGCGATGGATTGGCCACCGACTTGCGGCGGTTGATTGCGGCTAGTGGAACAGGGGCTGTGGTCGAGGCGGCGCGGATCCCTGTTTCCCCGGCGGCCAAACGGCTTCTGGATCGTCGCGCTCCTCTGGAGCACGCGCTTTCCGATGGCGAGGATTTTGAACTGCTCTTCACTGTTTCGCCCCGAAAAGCCGCTGCTTTTGAAGCCGCCTGGCACCGCAGGTTTCGTCTTGCCTGCACCCGGATCGGCGAACTGATCAGGCGACCCGGCCTGCTTGAAATTGAAAATAATGGCATCCTTACCCCATTAAAGACCAGGGGCTATGAACATTTTTGCTAATGAGCCTCTTGCAAAACTCCTGCGGATGCCGAGGCCCCTTCGGCAGGCTCAGGGCAGGCCGGCGTCCCTATCGGAATGAAACCACCCGTTTCAAGTGGATTCGGGAGGGGCAGCGGCCTCGCTGCCCGCCGGGGGTGGGAGTTTTGAAAGTGGCTCTAATTATTCTGGATTCTGGATTCTGGATTCTGGATTCGGTATGCTCCCCCCATGTTACATGAATTGATAATTGAGTCACACAGCGTGGGCGACACCCACAAGCTGGCGCGGCATCTTCTGAAGCAGGTGCCTGGGCCCATGGTGCTGGCCCTCCACGGCGATCTGGGAAGCGGAAAAACCTGTTTTGTGCAGGGGCTGGCGGCGGCGCTGGGCATTGACCGCCCCGTAACCAGTCCCACCTTCACGCTGGTTCATGAATATAAGGGGACGCGTCCCCTGGTTCATGTGGATCTCTATCGCCTGCGCGATTCTCTGGACGCCCTGATGCTGGGGATGGAGGAGTATTTTGACTCCGATGGCATTACGGCCGTGGAGTGGGCCGAGCGCGCGGAAGATCTTTTCCCCGCCGGTGCCATTCATCTTTTCTTTGAGACCCTTCCCGGCACCCATTCCCGCCGCATCACCCTCCGCTCCCCGATGCCCCTGAAGGGGTGAATCGTTTTCAGGAGTCCGTCATTGCATCGAGGTAAAGGCTTCGCTAGCATGAAACCACATTTTGTGAATCAACCTGTGGGGTGAATTATGCTGGATATCAAATTGATTCGGGATCATGAGGACACGGTTCGGCAGGGTCTGAAGGCCCGCAACGCCAGCCTGGAGGTTCTGGATAGTGTCGTCGCGGATGATGCCCAACGCCGGAAACTGGTGACGGAAGTAGAAACCCTCAAGAATCAGCGCAATGTGGTTTCGAAGGAAATCGGCATGCTGAAAAGCAAGGGGCAGGATACGGCAGCGACTCAGAAATCCATGCGCGATCTCGGCGACTTGATTGCGCAGAAAGACGCTGAGGTCCGGGATCTTGAGGCGCGCCTCAAGGATAACCTGCTCCGCATTCCCAATCTTCCTCACAGTAGCCTGCCCGTTGGAACCGATGCCTCGGCCAATGTGGTCGTTCGCAGTTACGGCACGCCGCGCCAGTTCGCATTCCAGCCGAAAGGCCATGTGGAGGTGGGTGAGAAGTTAGGGATCTTTGACTTTGCCCGCGGCGCCAAAATGACAGGATCGGGGTTTCCGCTGTTTCTAGGAATGGGCTCAAAACTCCAACGCGCCTTGATCCAGTTCATGCTGGACCTGCATACCACCGAACATGGTTACACGGAAATGCTGCCGCCGTTCGTGGTCAACACGGCTTCAATGATCGGAACTGGCCAGCTTCCGAAAATGGCGGAGGATATGTATCACGCCACCGATGACCTATGGCTGATCCCGACGGCCGAGGTGCCGGTAACGAATTTCTATAGGGACGACATCATCGATAAGCCGCTTCCAGTTTACATGACGGCCTATACGCCCTGTTTCCGACGAGAGGCGGGTGCCGCCGGCAAGGAGACCCGGGGAATCATCCGTGTGCACCAGTTCGACAAAGTGGAGATGGTGAAATTTGTCGAGCCGTCTACGTCCTATGCCGAGTTGGAGACACTGGTGGCGAATGCCGAAGATGTGCTGCAGCGGTTGGGTCTGTCCTATCGCGTGCTGTCGCTTTGCACGGGGGATATCAGTTTTGCAGCGGCCAAGTGCTACGATATCGAGCTCTGGGCGCCGGGCCAGAACGGCTGGCTGGAAGTGTCATCATGCAGCAACTTCGAGTCATTCCAGGCGCGACGCGCGAACATCCGCTACCGACGTCAGGACGGCAAGCTGGACTTTGTCCACACCCTGAACGGATCTGGCGTTGCGCTGGCCCGGCTTGTGGTGGCGATTCTGGAGAACGGCCAGGAGGCCGATGGCTCCGTGACCTTGCCCGAGGCCATTGTCCCTTATATGGGTGGAATCCGTCGGATTGAGCCTCCAAAATAATGGCCCGTTCCCATATCCTCGTCGCCGTATCAGGTGGGGCGGATTCGATGGCCCTTCTGCATTCCCTTCATCAGGCGGCAAAAAAAAGCCGATGGCGGTTAACCGTGGCGCACCTGAATCATGGCATCCGGGGTAAGGCGGCCGGTGAAGACGCCGCCTTTGTTGAGGCGATGGCCCGGCGGCTGCGAATTCCCTGTGTGGTCGGCCAATGCCGGGTTCCGGCTCTGGCGAAACGAAAAGGGATCTCACTGGAAATGGCCGCGCGTGAAGCGCGTTATGCGTTCCTGGCCAGAACGGCTCGGTCGGTGAAGGCGGACTGTGTGGCTACGGCGCACACCGCCGACGACCAGGTGGAGACCATCCTTCTGAAATTGGTGCGGGGCGCTGGCCGGGGCGGGTTATCTGGAATGGCCGCTCAATCCCTGGTTGAGGGGCTGCCCCTGGTGCGACCGCTTCTGGACGTGTCGCGAGGTGAGATTGAATCCTTTCTACGTGAGCGAGGTCTTTCCTGGCGAGAGGATGAATCCAATCGGGATGCCGCCTTTCTCCGGAATCGTGTGCGGCATGAGTTGCTGCCGTTTCTTGAAAAAAAGTTTAATCCACGAATTCGGGAAGCCGTGTTGCGCACGGGTGAAGTGTTGAGGGCTGAGGATGAGTGGATGGATGAGATGGCATGGAGAATTTTAAGGGACTGCCCAAGTGTGGAGCCCGACAAATTGTCTGCTTACCCTCTCGCGGCGAGGCGAAGGGTGATTCGTCTGTGGTTGGTTCAACAGGGGATTCCTGTGACGGATCTGGATTTTGATTCGATAGCGCGTGTTGAGGCATTGTTGGGGCGGCGCCAGGGTAGCAAAACAGTGGAACTTGCCGGGGGATGGCGGGTGCAACGCCAGTATGACCGGGTGTCGGTAAAAAACCCTTCATCTGCCTCCGGAGCTGAAAAAAGTGTCACATCGATCAGAGTGAAGGTTCCGGGCGTGACCCTGGTGAAAGCGTTGGGGCTTCGAATCACCATGAAGCTGGCGCCGGGAATTGTGAAGACGCGCGGGGGCGGGCCTGGCGTTTTTCCGGCACAGGCTACACTAAGCGCCGAGGGTTTGGATCAGGGGCCCCTATGGATGCGACTGGGAAAGGCCGGAGACCGGATATCGCCATTTGGAATGAAGGGATCCCGCAAAATTCAGGACATTCTGGTCGATGCAAAAGTGCCCCGTGCTGATCGCGCACGGATTCCTGTTCTGATTTGCGCGGATCAGGTGATCTGGTTGCCGGGATACCGGATTGATCGGAAATGGGCGGTTGACGACGAAGCGATGATGAACCTTCAAGTCGTTATTGAGAAGGTGTCAAAACACAATCCGCTTGAGTCCGCTTGGCCGCGTGGTTAGAGTACAACATCAATGTATGTTAACTTCAGATAACAGGAGATCAAAATGAATAAACTTACACCATGGATTATAGGAGTGGTGATCACGGGGATGCTTGCTGGAACCGGTTCCGCCTGGGCGGAGGGAGGAACCGCCTGCTATGTCGTCAAAACAATGGGTTTTGACCGGAAGATCGTCACAGAGATGATGCCGGAAGCAGACTTCAAAGCTCTTGAAAAAACAATCAAACTTGAGCAGCAGTTTTTCCCCAAGGCCGTTGCCCTCGCCGGCAAGGACTGGCGTGCTGATGAAATGAATAAAAAGATTCCATTCCCGGGAAACATGTTGAAGGCGCGGACGATTATGGCGTCCCAGAAGTTTCCTTCAGCCGAAAAGGCGGGGGAGCAAATGACGAAATATGAAAACCAGGAAGCGAAGAAAGCCGAACGGCAGGCTGAACTGGAGAAAAATTCAAGGGGCAGAGGTGCGACCGCCTTAAAGGATTCGAAAAAAGAGGGGAACATTGCCCTGGCCATCGATCTTGTGAAAGCTAAAGTCGATGCCCTCGTGGCGGGTGGAGGTTCCGAGCCTGGAGCGGCGGGACCGGCGGAGGCGGGTGGTGCGAAGGTTGAGGCGGACGCCAAGAAGGACAAGGCTGTAAAATAGCCGCGCCCGGTCGACTTGCAGGTCACGTTCAGATCTGAGATGAAAAAGGGACATAATGACAGTGGCGGTTTGGACATTGTTGCAGGAGGGTGGGCGAATTGATCTGGCCGGCGCGCTGACCCGGTTGGGCGCCCTTGTTGCGTTGTATCTGGTTTTTACGTTGTTCCAACGCTGGTTATCGCGAAGTCCTGTCCTGAAAAGCATCAGTCTTCAGCTGAACCTTCTGGTTCTCATGATGCTGGCATTGTTATTCCTGAAGCCGGTTCTGCTTCAGCTGAATCCCCATGTTGCGGATTCCATCCTGGCGGCCGCCTCGTTTTTCGGGGTCGCCATCGTCCTGAAATTGATGGATGTGTTTCTTTTTGACCTGCTCGCCCAGTGGCGGAAAAAGCCGCAGGTTCCTCTCGTGGTTCGCGATATCGGGCGATGGACGGTTGCCGCCCTTGCGCTGGTTTTGATTGTGCGTGAATTTTTCCCCGGCGTGAATCTCAATGTACTGGCCTTTTCATCGCTTGTGGTGGGATACATTGTCGGTAATGCGACCCAGGACACCCTGGGCAACCTCATTTCCGGATTAGCCCTGAATACGGAGCGGCCGTTTCAGATCGGGGACTGGGTGACGGTAGGTAGTTATACCGGCATGGTGGTGGACACCACCTGGCGCGCCACGCGGCTCCGCACTAAGGCGGATGATTACATTGTGATTCCGAATTCCTCGATTGCCAAGGAAGCCATTGTTAACTTTTCGCGGCCGACCCGGAATCATGGCTGCTATCAGGTTATTGGTGTGAGCTATGATACACCGCCGAACAAGGCGCGGGAGGTTATGCTGAAGGTTCTGGCCGAATGTCCTGAAGTGTGTGCGGAGCCCGCCCCCTCCGTTTTCCTGACCGGGTACGGTGATTTTTCGGTCAACTTTACAATCAAGTTCTTTATCGCTGATTTTGCCCGACAGGATCCCATCCAGAGCGGAATGATGGACCGACTCTGGTATGCATTCCGACGGGAAGGCATCTCGATTCCCTATCCGATCCAGGATTGCCGGGAACGGGATTCCGTGGTGGATCAACACGTTGAACGAGCGGCCGTCCGTGAATCCATCCGGAAACTTCTTATTGGGGTTGACCTGTTTCAATCCCTGTCCCCAGCCGAGTTGGAGGGGTTGGTGGAGAGGGAGACGCTTCACCTCTTTGCCGCTGGCGAGAAACTGTGCCGTCAGGGGGAAGCTGGTGAATCCTTTTACATCATCAGTCGCGGTCGCGTGGCGGTTCAGGTGGCCGGTATTGACGGCAGGCCGGTGCCGGTGGCCCAGCTGGGCGCGCACGCTTTCTTCGGCGAAATGTCCTTGCTGACCGGTGAGCCGCGCTCTGGAACAGTTGTGGCCGAGACGGATGTCGAAGTCGTCTGCATCTCGAAGGATGATTTCGCCGGGGTGCTGAAATCGAATCCGGAGCTGGCGGGTAAATTGGCCGTTATTCTTGAAAAACGACTGTCGGACCGCCAGGAAAAAATGGCCGCCGTATCCAGTTCGGGGGCGGCTCCGGTAACCCACATGGCCCTCGCTGCCCGGATCCGGCGGTTTTTCGGTATCGGATGACAGTCTAGAACAGCAGTTTGATGGCACCTGCGGCCGCGAGGATCAGCACCAGCCGGTCGAACACATTCTGCGGCACCCGCCGTGCAAAACGGAATCCTATGAAGGCGCCCAGCGCGATGAAGGGTAGCAGGATGGCGTTGAATTTCAGGGATGATAGCGTGATCAATCCCAACTGGGCGCTGAAGGGGATCTTGAAGGAATTCACCAGTAGGAAGAACCAGGCGCTCGTTCCGATGAAGGCGGCGGGGGGCAGGCGCATGGCCAGCAGATAGATGATCATGATCGGTCCGGCGGCGTTGGCCACCATAGTGGTGAAGCCGGCCGACAAGCCGATGACGGCCGCAAACCACATGCCCGTCGGAATGATGTCCTTCAAGTCCTGATGCCGCTGGCGCCAGAAGTTCAAGGCCAGCATGATCAGTACAATGCCGCCGATCAGTGGCCGGATCTGGGCGTTGTCAAGCCAGCCCAAGGCTTGCCAGCCCACCAGCACGCCCGCCATGGTCCAGGGAAATAGTTTCCACAGGAATTTCCATTGCGCATGCTGCCGGAACAGGGCGACGCCAATGATGTCGCCAATGACCAGTATGGGCAGAATGAGTCCGGTGGACTCCTTGGCCGGGACAACGGAAGCGAACAGTGGAATCGCCAGGATTCCAAGGCCCGGCAGCCCCGCTTTTGCAAGGCCGATCAGACAAGCGCCGACGGCCATAAGGAGCCACTGGAAAGAGGTATGGTCAGTCACACAGTCTCCTTGCCGCAGATATCAAAATAGGGGCCAGATCAGTCGCGGCTTCATCTGACATGTCAATTTTACGGCACACGCCCTGTCCGGTGATGCCCAGCAGAATCAACTTGAACGCAGCGGCCTGTGCCGCCGTCGTGACAAAACGCGGGTTCCGAAGGGGCGGGGACCCACTCGGGGTGGAGAGGGCTTCCCGGTATACGGCAAGTTGCAGGGAATAGCGTGCTTTCAGGGTGTCGGCATCATGGTCCGAGAACTTGTAGTCCACGATATGCCAGATGCCGTCCTTGATGAACATCAGGTCCACCTTTCCGTCAACAATGAGTTCGGCGCCGTCATGGTTGAACCGCGCGGCAAACGGCAGTTCGCGGATGAGATTTTCAGGGGCTACGCCAGCCGTCATGGTGGAGAGGGTCAGGGCAGCGGATTCAATCTGGGGCAGCATGAGTTTTCGTTCAGCCGTGGTGGCATCACCCCAGTCCGGTGACTGCTCGATCTGGGTGCCCATCGGAACAGAGGAGGCAAAGTTCACTATTTCCAGAATCCGGTGCGCCAGGGTGCCCCGCTGCGACTGATCCAATACCGGCTCGGAAACTTCCTCCTCTTCCCGCCCGGTTGGCGCAACAGTGAGTGACGCCAGCGACAATCGACGTGCCAAGACTCCCTCTCCCTTCAGGGGAGAGGGCCTGCCCGCAATGCTACGCATAGTGTTGCAGGCGGGTTGGGGTGAGGGTGCTGTCAGATCAGAGTGAATCAGCGCGGTAACCGGGTACCGATATCGCTCCTTTTCGGAAATCGCCGGACTTCCCTCGCCAACGGCCATAAAATCACCCGGTGTCGGGATTTCCCGATCCAGAGCCGGCGTGGCGATTTTTCGCCAGGCTTTTTCAACCTCGCCATAGGGACGAACCCTGATAAGCGCGGTATCGAAATTGCAGTGAAGCAGATGCTGGTTGATCCAGGAACGCCAGGCGTCCTTGCTTCCATTGCCGGGATTTTCGCCTGAGAGCACCAGTAGATCCCGGGCGCGGGTGCAGGCGACATAAAACAGGCGCCGTGATTCCTGGTCGCGGGCTTCCTTATTATCCTCCGAGGCTGCCGGATAGAGAGCGCTTTCAATATCCCCGGCGTCATCATCGGCATACACTTTCACTTTTCCCGCCACGCCCCGGGCGTCGCCGTGTTCATCACGGGTGACCAGAACCCAGTCGCGATCAGATTGAGGTATGCGGCGTAGATCCGGAAGAATGACAACCGGGCTGGAGAGTCCCTTGGCGGCATGAACCGTGTTGATGCGAACGGAATCATCATCCGGATCCAGTACGGCGGCGTCGGGGGCTTCACGACCCCGGGCGATTTCTTCTGCCAGACGTCCGGCGGTTTCCTGCAGGTTCAGCGTCTCGTCCCGCTCACGGGTCTGGATCCAGCTGAGCAGTTTCTGGAGATTGGCCAGGCGCTGAACGCCGTGGAATGTGCCGGCCAGGATGGCGTCATAGCCGGTCAACCGGATCGCTTCCCGCACGAGATCAACGGCACTGATGCGTCCCGCCAGGGCACGAAGCCGTGACAGGAAGGGATCTGAAATTTCAAATTTCAGATCCTGGAGGTTGGCTCCCAGCGTGGCGACGTCATTGTCGGACAGTGCGACAAACGGGGATCTGAGCACACCGAGCAAGGCGAGACGGTCATTTGGAAAGGCGAGCCAGGAGAGCAGGTTTGCAATATCCAGTGTTTCCTGTCGCGCGAAAAACCCGCGGCCCTTTCCGTCGGTGGTGAAGGGGATGCCTTCTTCCTGGAGAGCCTGTTCATAGAGTTCCTGACGGGTACTCGCGCGCAGGAGGATCAGGATGTCGCGGAACTGATAAGGTTTTTGGGGCGTCGCGATCCATTCGCCGCGATCCGGATTCCAGACCTGGGCGGGGTGCCATGCCGGCCCTGCGCCGGGAGTAGTGAGGAGCCTGATGCGGCGCGCCACGGCGCGAGCTTCCATCGCGACGGCTTGATCTGTCTGTTCCGCTGCGGTCTGCCAGACGGGATCACCGGGATTGTCCTGCGCCAACGTGCGTACCTCCCGGGGTGTTAGGGTTAGTCGCGCTTTGGGTTCTTTTTTTCCTGTCGCAATGGGATCATCCGGCTTCGGGCCCCATTCCCATTCGGGCAGGAGAAGTTCCACGGACGGACCCTCAAGAGCCCGGGCACGAGGGCAGGGAGAGAGGGTTTCATTCTCGCCATAACGGTCCACGCCGAGAACAACGCCGGCAAAGATATCATTGATCCAGTCCAGAATTCCCTTCTGGCTCCGGTAACTGGTACGGAGCGGAATGGCATCAAGGCGCAGACTTTCGGAAAATCGGGAAAGCCCTTCGGCATCTGCTCCGCGCCAGCCGTAGATGGTTTGCTTGGTGTCACCGCACATCACCATGCTGGCACCGGAGGCCTCCTGGACGAGGCGGATCAGCTCGTTTTGAAGGCGCGAGTTATCCTGGGCCTCGTCCACGATGATGACTTCAAATCCAGGCACGCAGGTGGGGCGCGCATGGATGAGGTCGCGGGTCGTGAATAGGAGGTCATCAAAATCCAAAACACCCTGGCCGCGCTTGCGGGCCTGGATCTGGCGGGCGCAATCCCGTGCCAGAGTGAGGAATGAAATCAGCAGGCGAGTAGCCTGGACACGCTCCGGATACGCGGCCAGGGAGTCGAGGGCGGTTTCGATCTCGATTTTCAGGGCCTTGATATCGTCTTTTTGCCCCCAGTTCCCCTTGCTGATCTTGCGAATTTTGACAGCCTCTTCCGCGATCAGTGTGCTGTAGTAGCCGCCGTCCCCGGCGGCATCTTCAGGTGCCTGTACCGGCGAGACGCCGGTTACTACAGTGTGGAGCCGACGTGTGGAATCCTTGAGTGCATCAAGAACCTCGTGCAGTTTTTTGCTTTTCTGCCAGGCGGCGGATTCTGCTTTTTTCAAAATGGCAGACAGGTCTTCGGGACAGGGCGGGATGGGAGGCGTCACGAGGGAGGCTGGGGTGGACTGTACAAGATCCAGACCCCAGGCGGCACCCAGTCGGAGAAGTCTGACAATGCCCTCTTCCATTCCCAGGAAGCCGCGGCCGTCGCATAGGCGTTCGATATCGCTGGCGTAAGGGGCATCGGAGCCGGTCAGGGCGGCCTTCAAGCTGGCCTTGATGATGTCCATGCGGAGATCCTCCGCATCCGACTCCTCCAGGATGGTCAGATCCGGCGAAAGGCCGAGTAGCAGGGTGTTAGACGACAGGAGTTGCTGGGCAAAGGAATGGATGGTTGAGAGAGTGGCATTGGAAAGCTGGCGAAGCAGGCTCCAGCAAAAGGCTTCTGTTTCGGGATTTCCGGTGGCCAGCTCATGCTCGATGGCCTCGGTAACGCGGGATCGCATTTCGGCGGCGGCGTTTTTAGTGAAGGTCAGCATGAGGATCCGGTCAGGCGGCAGGCGGGTTGCGCCGTCGAAGATGGATCCTGCCTTGACTCCGGGAAGCGCCTGATCATCGGCAGGGTAGGGGCGTCCGAAAAGCAGTGCCTGGTAGAGGCTCACCACCTGGTGGGTTTTTCCGGTTCCGGCTGAGGCGATAAAACGGATGTTGCGACAGGGGCTCATGAGTCTTCCCCGCTTTCCGGGGCTTCCGTTGAAAGCAGGCTGACGGCGTGGCGGCAGCAGGCGTTCAGGGTGCAAAACTCGCAGGCCGTTGGTGCTACGGCAAAATCTCCGCGCTCATAGCGACTCAACGCGGCGAAGGCGCTGGCGGTGAAGCGCGTGATGAGGTCGCATGCCTCGCCGGGGCTTCCGTCCAGACCGATCCATTGTTTTTGGCACTGCTTCACCATGTCGGAGGGCGGCAGGGTGTATGAAAGATAGTGCATGAGGATGGGTATCTCAGATTTGAAATCTGAGATTTGAGATGGGCTGAATGCCCTTTTTGCAGCCAGGGCGTAGGCGGGAAGCTGGCAGTCGGTGGCGGCGCTGATGCCTTCGGACAGGTCTCCGGTTTTGAGATTAGCCTTTCCCGAGCCCTTGTAATCCACGACAATGGCGGCGCGGAGGCGGCGCTCCGGATCGAAGACGAGATCGACCCGGTCGATTTTTCCGTGCAGGCGGAACCGGTGTTTCGGATCGGCAGGGTCGGTGATTTCAATGGAGGGCGCGGCCTTCGTGCGTGTGGTGTTGAAAGTGTGTTCCAGAAGGGCGGGATAGCGTCGGCAGTTTTCCAGGCCGCTTTTTTCCGGCAAGGCTTCAGGGTCGAACGCGGTGCGGACGAGGTTCCGGACGGCCCTTCCGATCCGGAGACGTTGGACATTCAACTGTTCCGGTGCGCCCAGCATCCAGAGGGCATTGCCGCTGGTCGCCCAGTCGAGCATGGCTTCGGTCAGGTCGTCAAAGAAGGCCAGAATCGCTTTTTCGTCAGGAGGGAAATTGACCAGCGGCAGGGCGTCATCCGAGGGTCTTTCGATGGTTTCCTGGAGATGCCAGTCGCCGTGTGGATCGCGAACTGCCCAGACGGGGGTAAAGAGGCGGTGATAGGTTTCTGCGAGTGGAGTCAGTTTTGGAATCGAACGGTTGGGGGGGTAACCCTGAAGCAATCTGAATCCCTCAAACAGAATGGTATGGATTGCGGTCCCGAAGTCCATCGCGCTGGGCTCAAGCTCGTTGGGTTCGATGGCTTTCACCTTGAGAACATATTGGAGATAGTATTGATACGGGCAGGCGACGAGGCATTCGAGCTGGGTTGGGCTGAAATCCTGAATCGCTTCAGCCGGGGTTGGCCTGAGGGTATTCCACAGGGCGGGATCGAGCACTCCCGCATATTCATGACCGGGTTCCCGGGAAAGGTCAGCGGGCGCTTCCTGGGTTTCTGAATTTTGCCGCGCAAAGAAAGCCTGTCGCTGCCGCTCCACCTGAATTCCAAGCGAAATATGTTCCGCCAATCCCTTTCCATCACCTGAACCCCTTAACCCCTGAACCCCTTTCCCCTCTGAACCCCTTCCTTTCTCCCCCTGTCCCGCCAGCCGTTGTCGCCGTTCGTCGTCTGCCCGGCACAGGGCGAGCGGAACGGTACCCAGATAAGACTCCCCGGGAAAGGGGCGCCGCTTGAAGGAGGCGATGGAGGCTTGAAGGTGGCGACTCCAATGGGTTTTGAGGTGAACGGTGCCTGTGGAAAGACGCCATTCATCGTAGGGATCCGGAGGCGTCGCAGGGAGGGTTGACCAGGCGGGCCAACCGACCAGGCGCCAGAGGGTGCTGTAAAATACGGATGGGGTGAGTTCCTGGCCGGTCTCGTCGTGGCCGGCGTAGGAGAAGACCATTCGTTCCCGTGAGGCCGCGAGCGTGGTCAGGAAAAGCAGGTTCTCCTGGCTGTTCCTTGCCCGGGAAGCGGCCAGTGCGGCCACCGGTAGGGCGCCCTTCTTCTGAAGCCGTTCCCGGAAGGCGAGGAGTTCGGAGTCCGGGAAGAGGGGACTCTGGGTGGGCGATTTCGGAAAGGCGCCAGCATTGAGCCCGGCAACGAGGACCACCTTGAAGTTCAGGCCGGCGATATCGAAGGGGTTCAGGATCCAGACCCCGCTTTCATCCGGCGGCGCGGCTGAGAGGGTCAGGTTTTCCAGCGCGCGGTTCAGGAGATCGACAATATCGGTCCAGGTAATGGACTGGTTATTGTCCTCGCCGACAAACTTATGGCGCCGGAGCGTGGTGAACATTTCAAAGGCCGTTTCCCATGCCTTGGCGTTGAGAAGCTGGGCGCGGCCGGTGAGTATATCGCTCGGCTCGACCTCTTGCGCAACCCGTATTTTGAGGGTTGCGCAACGTGTGGCAAGATCCGAGAGGCCAGCGTCAAACGACTTTACCGAGGTGTTGCCCAGGGCGAGACGAAGGGCTTGAACGGCGGAGGCGGCGTAGGCGTCGGCGTCTGCCCGCTCGGTAAACCGGCGCTGTTTCAGGGCATAGGTGGCGAGGCGGCGGGAAATCCGGTCTGGCGTATCCAGTACTGGCTCGACGCCGGACCGAAGCAGATCATCGGCGAGTAGGGCCGGGTTGGCGAGAGTCGGACTCCAGTCGATCCAGGGACTTTGGAGCAGGGCGCAGAAGATATCGCGTTCCCGGGTGGCGGAGAAACGGGCGAGGGCGAGAACCGTTTTAATGATGGGGACGGCGAGGATCGGGATACCGCGCCGGAAGTAGTAGGGGATATTGAACCGGGCAAAGACATCCATGATGGCGTCCGAGGCGGTGCCGAGGTTACGGGAGACGAGGCAGATATCCTCAGGCCTGACAGGATCCGGGCGGTCGTGAATCTCCCAGGCGATGCGGCGGGCGAGGTCCTCGATTTCGCCATAGGTTCCCACGGAGCAGGAGAAGCCGACCCGGGTTCTGGCTTGTTCGGCGAGGGCGCGATCCTGCATGGCGTAGCCTTCGCGGAGGCTGGTAAGGTGCTCGATGGCGGAGCGAGTGGATTCCGACTGGAACTCGCATTCACCGGCCATGGCTTGGGCATCGCCGAAGAGAAGGCGGCCGGTGTCGGTCAGCAGGCTCTCGCCCCACCAGTCCTGTTCGTAGTCGGCGAGGATATGGCGCACGATCACTTGGTCGCGGCCGAGCTGGTTGCCCAGGGCGTGGATCACTGATTCCTGGAAGGGGGCCACCCAGCGGACGGCGAGAAAGGTGATGGTGTTGGTCTGGCGAAGGACAGGTGGCCATTGGGTGCGGTCGCCGCGCAGGAGGGTAAGGATGGCCGCGTTGAGGGTGGCCTCATCGGCAACGCCAAGGGATTGGCAGGCTTCTGTGAATGCGGCGTAGAGGGCCGCCAGTTCCGGGTTTTTCGGCGTGGTCCGGTCAGCGGCCAGGAGGGCAAGAAAGTCATTCGCCCGGTCGGCTAGCGGGGACACGGACTCAATTAACTGGGAAAGCGTTTCTTCCAGAGCTGCAGGGGCGAGGGCGCGCACTCCCTCTCCCCTTGAGGGAGAGGGTCGGGGTGAGGGGTTCTTCTTCCGGAATTTGCTCACTGCCTCAACGATGGCGAGTTCCCGGTCGAGGTCCGTGAGTGGTCGGAGTTTCCGGTGCTTCAGGGCAA
>JBAXMJ010000019.1:0-30189 GCA_037134355.1 bacterium
CTTCCGGAGTGAATCCACTGCCTGATCCAGCTTCTTGTTGCGCCTGTCCACCGGGGCGGCAACGGTGTCGGCGAAAAGATCCGGCTGAACCGGGGCGGCCTGTTCCGGGGTGGCCAGATTATGAACGCCAAAGCCAATCAAACGGATTGGACGTCCAATCCGCTCACGGTCGAAAAGGGTAAAGGCGCAGTGAATCAAATCGCGATCCGTATCCAGGGCCGCCGGAAACGACATCTGGCGGGTTATCGTCGAGAAATCCGCAAACCTGATCTTGATGTGGGCAGTACGCGCCAGTTTTCCTGTACCTCTCAACCGACCCCCAACCTCCTCAACCAGTTCCAGCAACCGCTGCCGCACCCGCGCAGCATCCGGCTCATCCCGGTCAAAGGTATGCTCATTGGAGATGCTCTTTTCCTCCCACTGTGTGATCACCGGACGATCATCCCGGCCCCGGACCAATTCCTCCATATCGCGGGCTCCGGCGCGACCGAATAGCGACTCCATCACGGAAGGTGAAAGAGCCTGAAGCTGGCCAATGGTGCGGATCCCGTCCTTTTCCAACCTGGCAGCCGACACCTTCCCCACGCCCCACATCTTGGTGACGGGCATCGAAGCCAGAAACGCCATAACCTCAGGCTCCGTCAAGGGAACCACCGTCAAACCGTCGGGCTTATTCATGTCGCTCGCAATCTTGGCCAGAAACTTATTCGACGCCACTCCGACCGATGCGGTGAGGCCAATTCGCGAGCGGATACGCGCCTTAAGCTCCCGGGCAATCGACACGGCATCGCCCCAGATATGAAGGGCTCCGCTGACATCCAGAAACGCCTCATCCAGCGATAGGGGTTCAACGAGCGGTGTGAATTCCTCGAAGATCGCCATGATCTGGCCCGAGATTTCAGCATAGCGGCCCATCCGCGGCTCCACAAACACCGCATGGGGGCAGAGTTTCCCGGCAGTTCGGGAAGGCATGGCCGAATGAATCCCAAATTTGCGAGCTTCGTAGGAACAGGTCGCAACCACACCGCGCTGATCGGGCGGGGACCCGACCACCAGGGGTTTCCCCTTCCATTCCGGATGATCCAGCACCTCAATGGCCGCGTAAAAAGCGTCCATATCCACATGCAGGATGGTCAGTCCACGATTCACGAGCGGAGATTCTGGCGAGGGCCGCTTTACTGAATCACGCCCTTTGAGGATGATTTGACGATCTCATAGAGGCGCATGGTTTTGGGGTCATACCAGTAGTTCCGGTCGCGGGACATGGAAAATTTCTCCTGGAAGGATTTTTCAACTCGCGAGAGAGCGGCGTCTTTTTCACGGATCAGTCGCGCCAGCACAACCAGATCCTCCTGGGCAATCTGCTTGGCAGCCGCCAGCGAGGCGAACTTGCGGGAATCCGACTCCGATTCCAGCTTCTTCAGCACGCGGGACTCTGTTTCAGCACCCGGTGCGTTGGTGGCGGCTGAATCCTTTTTGACTTCCTCCAAAATCGTCATAGCCTTGGGATCATACCGGTAATTCCGACCCCGAATGATGCCGAATGATTTTTCCAATTCAGCATCATAGTTCCCCAAATCCCTCCGTTTCTCGTCCTGCAACATCATTAAAACCTGCAGCTCCTGAAACAGGATCCGCTTCACACCGGTCAATTGCAACAACTCCTTCTCGGCCGCCTTATCCGAGATCGCAAGATGCAATCGTTTAACGGCATTGGTCGATACTGCTTCGGAAGGCTCCACGCTGTCTTTTTTCTCCATCCACCCGAATAATCCAGCATGAAGGGACAGCGGAGCCATACAGACCGCTAAAGCCAAAAACATCAAACCGTTTTTCTTCATTATGATCACTCCTAATTGAAAGGGGATCCATCTTGCGACGGATCCCCTTAATTGTCACCACTAACCGGTCGAACCGTCAGGGAGCGTTCGGATCACTCAACAGCCACTGAGTTGCCGTCACAGACCCGGCATAATTCGTAGCCCCTCCCCAGTAATTATACTCGGCCGAGAGAGGATTGCCGTCACCCGCATTATCCCAGCGGATCCCGACATCGCCATTACCCGTCATGGAATTATTACCGTAATCGGTTAATGTTCCGAAATCATACGAGCCGCTGTTACTGTCGATCGCCAGATCAACACCATCTCCACCGTTATTCCTCGTCACATTGGAACGGCCCGTTAGAGTCAAATTGAAGCCCACCGTGGTGTCGACACTGATTCCGTCAGACCCGTTTGCGTTTGCCACGTTGTTCGACATCGAGATCGTGCCGTCCGAGGAGGCATTCAAGACTATTCGCAGGCCATTCACGCCGTTACTGATGGTAGAGTTGTCGTGCAGATTAACCGTTCCATGTCCATCAGTAGTGTCTGATTCAACCAGAATTCCATAACGGGGGTTGGCGGATGCGGTAGCGTTCCCTATATCAACAAAACTGTTGCCCTGACTATCCGCATTGATGTGGATTCCGGAATCCCCATTGCCATTGGCCTCAATGGATCCCGAGGGAAGCATGGATATAATATCCGCTCCGAGGAGGTTGAAGTCTCCGCCACCGTGGACATTCATATCCCGGATGGCCGTCTCCGAGATCCAGACATGGCTGTTCCCACCTGACAGTGAAGTGCATTTGGTTTGAATGGAAATCCCGTCATTTCCATTTCCATTCGCCTGAATATCCGTCAAGGCGGCCATAGCCACACCCTCACCAATCAACGAGGCGTCAATCCCCAACCCATGAATATTCCCACTGGCTTCAACACCCGCCAGAACCAGATAAGAACCACCGTTGTTAAAACCGGTAGCCGAAGTTCCATTTGGATTACTACTGATTTCCAGATTTAAGCCCGAGCCATCATTGCCGTCTGCAGTAATATAGATTCCTCCCAGCATGGCCGCGCCCGCCCCACCAGGATTAGGAGACGTTGCCGTCACACTTCCGTAAATACCATCTCCGAAGTTTTCAGAGGCATTCACATACGCCAACCCGGCCATGGAATCTCCCCCGTTATAGGTCATGGAACTCAGATAGATCCCCACTCCACCACTCGTTTTTTTATTCCATCCATAGCCATTACGCAAAGCCTCAACCCCGAGAATACCAACCAAGGCGCTACCATAAGTGCTTCTGACGTTGATCGTGACGCCATTGTTAGCGTTGTCGTTGGCCTGTACAGGACCAACCGTGCGGACCTGTGACAAATCCAGCGGAATATCAAGCCCCGACAAAATGGTTCCACCGAGATCCATTAAATACTCCGTGGACCCCACAATGCCGATCGCCGTCCCGTTTTCAGTGCCGACATCCACCTCAATACCATCCCCATAAGAGTGACCCTTATAGTAATCATTAAAGCCGTTGTTATTGGCTTGCGCATCAAGCACCACGCCCAGTGCAAACTCATAACCTCTGATATTCATCACGATTCCGCCTGCTCCATTGCGATTGGCCTCATTCCGACCAAAGGCCGGAATATAACTGGTATCCATCTGACCCAGATTCTGCGCCAAGCTCAACAGCGGATCGCTGGCAAGCATCACGGATCCGGCCAACCCTGTTTCAGCAAAGGCTCGGGACACAATACCATACCCCAGGTTATCGTTAGCACGGACATCCACAAACACATTCAGCGCCAAATCCCGAGCTTCCGAATCAATCATCATGCCAGACTCCCAATTCCCAGTCGCCTCACTCCGGATAACGGCCGCCACGGAAATGGGGGAATAGGGATCAGCGGGATCATAAGGCCTCTGAACGACTTCAATGCCGGATCCGCCAAAAACGATCTTGCGAGCGTTCCACCCATTCCCATTCGCTTGGACACCAATGAAGCCAGCCAAATTAATCATAGAGGTGCCTTGCTCCACGAAGATTCCGCTTTCGCCATTCCCGTTGGCTTGCATGGTTCCGCCGACGCGATACAACTCCTTCACACCTAACAGATCGGCGACACTAAGCCCGTCCAGGGAAAGAAAGGGTATCGCACCCCCTATGGTATTCAGAAGTTGATCCACCCGATCAAGATCGGCATGAGAGGCAAAGAGAGCACCTGCCAATTGATTCCGATTCATCCTGACCGAAATACCATTCATAAGGTTCCCATTGGCCTCTGCGTCGACAAACAACGCCACCGCCATCATGTTGTCATAGGCCTCGATCGACACCCCGTCCCAGGAGTTTCCGGAATAGATGCCAGACACCCGGGTCATAAATGTATCGGCCCCCTCGGAATACAGGTAAGCGCCACATCCGCCCGACCCGGTGACAACATTATTTGCCAACGTCAAGTCCACCTGGGCCGTGCCGCGGGACGTCACATCAATCCCGTTCCCCCACATACCTTCGATCCGGTTACCCGAAATCGTGGCAAAAAGTGAAGGCATGGCCGTTGAGCGGAGCATGATTCCCGACTCCATGCTTCCGCTGATGATATTATTATAGATCCTGACACCGGTCACATTCTCACCGTAGATGCCGGTTACATTGCTATCGGGCGTCTTCCGCACCAATGGAGCAGGTGCATAGGGTTGCGTGATCTGGAACCCGGCCACCGTCACATTGTTGGCCAGCGTGATCGCGGGGCCCCTTCCCATGCCGTTCACAACAGGATAGATTCCGCCAAGATACCGGTCACCCTGACCGTAGATCGGGGCGCCACTGCCCCATAGGGTCAGGCCCTCGCGCAACACCACATTCTCATAATACTGCTGGGCCGCGTCCCGCACATACACCATCGTCCCAATCGCACTCTGAACGCCCGTATTGATCTGGCGATAGGGATTCTCCCAGGAACCATCCTCCACGCCGCTACGGTTGTCGTCATCCACGAAGGTCACGCCCGAAGCCAGCACCAGATTGAAATCCTTCCGATCGAGGCTCGTCTGCTTCTTCTCCAGGATGCGGCGATCCGAAATCACTTCCACAGGATCGGACATATCGCTACGAATATGCAGATCACGAACCACCATTTCCGTCATGCGGGAGGCAAAGGGCGGCTTCACGGTACCGGGCTTGAATCCATCCAGGGAGCCGGCAAACGGATTCTTGCCACGGCTCAGGTTTGCCAGATCAAAGGGAACCGAAAGGCGGACCCCGACCGAATACTTCGAGCCAATCAGCGCCCTGTCCTCAAACCAGGCCGCATCCAGATAGAGCGAGGGCATCGGCTTGATCTCCAGGCGCCCCTTCATGCCCGCGATATCATCGCCATAGTGGGCATTGTAGTCGTAATATCCGGCAAACACTTTGACATCGGCAAAGTCATTGACGCCCGGAATAGGCAACAAGGCGCCGATTTCCCCGTCAAACCCATCCATAGCCTGCTCTGAAATCTGATAATGCTGTAACGTCTTCACATCATAGGTGGAGGTGACATCATAGCCATACTGCGTGATCAAATGCCCCTGTCCAGTGGGCGCGTACCAGTAACTTTCCTGCTCCTGCGTTTTCGATGTCGCGGTGGCGTATTGATCCGACGTCTTCTTCCCCGTCTCGGGCAAATACGCATTCACGCGGGCATCCACCCAGGTGCTCAAGAATTCCAGGCCGCATCCGAACTGGTTGAATGTGTTGTCCAACGAGGTATTCCGGAGATCATAAAACAAATTGCCGCCGATGATGATGTTGCGATCCGGAAACAAATGACGGTAGCCTAGCCCGATATTGAATTCCTGGCCATCGCTGTCGTTCCAGGTTCCGCGAGGATTGACGAACATCAGGCCGGATTGGAACTGGATAACCGGCACCAGAATGTCGCCAAAGGACTCCGTCTGCTGGTCACCAAAGTGAAGGCCCAGGTTCAACCGTCCAGGAGGAAGCGGATTACTCCATTCGGCCTCAACCGGAGCGGCCTTTTCCACGGCGGGCGCACCCGTCGCAGGTTTCGCCTGTTGTGCTTGCACCAAGGTGTTCATCCCAAAAACAAGACCCATCGCCGCCATCGAGACCATAATCCGCTTAATCTTCATAGCGAAACCTCCTTGTTTAATCCTACACTCAAAACAGGACTATATTAATGCACTAATCCAGCCCCAAAACACTCACATCAAGAATGCGAAAGCAATAAGCCAATCTTTCAAATGAGTCAAGCGCAATGACACTAATTCTTGTTATCAGCCACAACGGCGGCAATGACAGCGGCGCCGATTCCCGAACCGTCCTTGGTTAATTTTAAGCGGATCCCTTTTCCCGCCGGACCGGCTAACTCCCGGATCGCGGCTGCCAACACTCGATGATAACCGGGATATTTCTCAAATAACGACCCATCCACCGCCACCGTCACCCGTTTTTTCGATCGACATTCCACACGCGTGAGTGCCCCGACAATCAACGAAGCCGCAATGCGGGCGGAACGCCGGGATACCATTCGGCACACTCGGGCCAGCATCCGTCGCTCCGACGGGTTAAGTTGCCGACCAAACAAATCCCGTGAAAGGTCCTGAACGGCCTTTCGGGAGCCTGCCTCGAATACATCCATATGCCACCCCTTGAACGCCTCCCTCTCGACGAATACGGCCGGCACATGCCCCTCAAAAAAGCGTTCTTTCTGAATCAGATCACGCACCACCAGCCTGACCAGTTGCGGCAGGTATTTCCCGGCAACCATTTTTTCAGAAAACTGGTGTGCCACATTCCCTGAATCCCGATCCACTTGCCGGTCATAGCGATTTCGGGGAAGGACTTTATTAAAATTACCCGTCTCCATGTTGATGATCATGCTCTTGCCGGTATAGAAACCGATCTCTTTCCTGATCCGTCGACAGGCCACTCGCACGGCAATGTTGAATCCAGTGCCCAGAATAACACCCACCCCGCAATCCGGATCCAGAACAGCCTGGGCCTGGAGCGTACCCACGGTGTCATTGGCCAGAGCGACAATGTTCACGTTGCGCACTTTTTTTTCGGCGAGCGCCTGGCGCTGGATCGCCACGACTTTCCGACCCACCACGCCGGAAGCCGAAAAATCCTTGGTCCACTTCATGAGGATACCCTCATCGACTCCCAGCAACTGAACCGGAAAACTAAAGGTATACCCCAGCGCGAGTTCTGAGGTAATCGCATGATCCTTGAGAAATTTCCAGAGATACCCGGCAATCGCGCCGAAAAGCTCGGCTCCTGATCCGGCGATCTGTCCGGGAGTCAGCCGGTATTTGGCCTCGGCAACAACCCGGGGGGGTTTCCCGGAACCGGGAAGTTCCACCAGCATGACCCTGAAGTTGGTGCCCCCGAGATCCAAAGCCAGGTAACGCCCCTGCTCCCGACCGCTCGCGGCATCACAATAAGCCGGCAGCATCGCAATCGAACTTTTGCGTCCGGCAAGCCCGGCATCCATTTCCTTCGTCACAAAACCCCGGATTCTCCTCATGCGGGAAAGCGAAACATCAAACTGCCTCTCAAGCGATTCGATCAAAGATGATTTCATTATTCCTCCAAATAGGTGATCCGTATACCACGCAAAAAACCATGCAATCAAGTTAAGAACGGTTTCACAATTGACCGAACATGAACTCTGGGGTAGGGACGGCTCTCCGAGCCGTCCGCGGAGGCCTCGGAGAGGCCTCCCTACCCGGATCATGGTAAGTCAATAATGAGACGGTTAATCAGATGCACCTCCCACTCTCGTCTCTGGGGTTAAATGAGTTGTTTTCCACGTGCCGATTGGTGTAGAGATAATGCTTTCAATGAAAGCAGCTGGAAAAGTCACATTGAGCGTTACCCTTGGGCTCCTGTTCGCCGGATGCAACATGACCCTGGTGGACTCCATTCCCCCGCTCCCCGAAGAGCGGCATGCTCCTGTGGTGGCCGTGACCTCCTTCGAAAACCGTGCCGGGTTTGACGGTCAATGGAAATTGGGAGACGGCATGGCGGATCTTCTGGTTTCGGAACTGGTTCTGTCGCGTAATTTCGTTGTTGTTGAACGACAACATTTTGAAAAAATATCAGGCGAATTGAGCCGTCAACAGAGCGGGCTTTTCCGGCCGGAGGGAAAAACCCAGCTCGGTCGCATGAAAAATGCGCAATACCTGATTCGCGGAGTGGTGAATGATTTCTCCCACACGGGCGGGAGCAGTTTCTCCCTCTCCTTTCTCCGCACTCTTTTCCTGCTCGGCCGCAGCCATACCGCCCGCGTGGCGCTCACCCTCACCCTTGTGGATGTGGAGACCGGCCAAATCCTGAGTGCCGTCCAAAGCGCGGGAATTGTTCGAACCAGCGAGGCCTTCGTCAAAGCCTCCTACGAGGGCGTTTCGTTCGGAGGGGATATCTTTTTTGAAACTCCGCTAGGCAGGGCCACGGCCCGCGCCATCTATGGCGGAGTCAAGCAACTGAGCCGGGATATGCCTGAAACCCGGTGGCGCCCGATGGTGAGCTGTCTTCGAAATGGCATTCTCTTCATCAACGGCGGAAAAGACCGGGACTTCCGGGTCGACACGGAATACACCGTTCGGGGTCCGGCGGAACCGGTAACCGACCCCACCACCGGGGATATCCTGACCTTTGTCCCCGGAACCAAGATCGGAACCGTCAAGATCATTCAGGTTGATGACAAAGTTTCTTACGCCAAACCTGTCGAGGGACAGGGATTTGAGCGCGGACAGTGGTTGATGAAAGCCTCCCAAAAAAGTCGCGGCCCATGAGTAAAGAAGTTAAAGTCGTCTTTCAGCCATCCGGACGAATCGTCCACACCCTGCCCGGAACCGTTATTCTCGAGGCTGCCGCCCTGGCCGGATTCATCATTCACTCGCCCTGCGGCGGAACGGGGAAATGCGCAAAATGCGTCGTCCTGATCCGAAGCGGAACCTGCCCGGCTACTGAACAGGAACTCATGGCCCTTGGAAAAGTTCGCACCGATGAGGGAGCCCGTCTTGCCTGTATGGCACGCATCACAGGCCCCATCACCATCGAAGTCCCCGAAAGCTCCCTCTTTCAGGCACACCAGCAAATCCTGACCAGCGACTCAGGCGAAACGCGCGAAATTAAACCCCGCGTCAGCAAAAAAGTCATCCAGATCCCGCCCGCCGCCCCTCACGAAACCCTCTCCGACCTTGAACGCCTTCAGGCTTCCGGAATCTCGGCGCCTCTGACTCTTTTCGCACTCAAATCCCTGCCGAAGGTCCTCCGTTCATCCAATGGCCACATGACCGTTGTCCAAGCGGATCATGATGTGATCGCCCTGGAACCCGGCGACACCTCCTCCCTCTGCTATGGGATCGCCTTCGATATTGGCAGCACCACCCTGGTGGGAACTCTGGTGGATCTTCTGACGGGAACCGATGTAGCGGTCGCCGCACGGGTCAATCCACAAACCTCGTTCGGGGATGACGTCATCTCCCGGATCCAGAAATGCCGAGTCGAAAAAGACGGGTTGACACAACTCCAATCGGCTGTTCTGGAGGGGATCAACCGAATCATTGATGAACTGGAACGAAAAACCCACATCAGCCGCCTGTCCGTCTATGAGGTCGTCTTCGCCGGGAATACAACGATGCAGCAAATACTCTGCGGAATTGATCCCTCGGCGCTGGGGGAACTCCCCTTTGCCCCAGCTTTCCGGGATGCCCTCGAGTTCACCGCCCGGGATCTTCCGCTCCATGTCCATCCCTGCGCTAAGATCACCGTCTTCCCGCAGATCGGAGGATTTGTTGGGGGCGACACGACGGCCGGCATTGTCGCCACCCGGCTTGACCGCTTTACTGAACCCACCCTGCTGGTGGATATCGGAACCAACGGGGAAATTGTCCTGAAACACGGTTCAGGACTGCTTGCCACCTCCGTGGCGGCCGGCCCGGCCTTTGAAGGTGCCCGTATTACCAACGGCATGAGGGCGACAAACGGAGCCATCGAGAAAGTCATCCTCGACGGGGACGTAAGACTCAATGTCATCGGGAACGCAAAGCCCGCCGGCTTATGCGGTACGGGCCTGATTGACATCGCGGCGGAACTGTTACGGGTGGGAATCCTGGATATAACCGGCCGGATTCTACCCCCGGACGAAACCCCTGAAACGCTCCCCACAGCGCTTCGCGATCGACTGGTGATGGACAAGGGGGAAACTCATTTTCTACTCGTCCCCAAAACAGAATCAGCCACCGGCTCGCCAATTCTTCTGTATCAACGTGATATCCGGGAACTGCAACTGGCCAACGCCGCCATACGCGCTGGAATCAACATTCTCCTGAAAATGGCGGGGCTTGAGGCTTCTCAGCTCGGGGCCATCCTGCTGGCGGGCGGCTTCGGCAATTTCATCCGCCGGAATCATGCCCGCCGCATCGGAATGCTGCCCCCCATCGCCTGTGACAAGATCCGCTTCGTTGGAAACACGTCATCCTTCGGCGCCAAGCGCGTGCTGCTCTCGACTCAGGAAAAGGACTACGCCGCCCGGGTGGTCAAACAGGTTCGTCATGTCGACCTGTCGCTCGACCCCGACTTCCACTTCGAGTTCAGCAATTCCATGCTCTTCCCCGAAGCAGAGTAAAAAGATTTACCACGGAGCTACAGGGTGGCACCGAAGGCCATGACGGCCTTGATTTCACGAGCGATCTTCTGAATCACCGCAGCCGGAGCCGATGCATTGAGCCTGAAGATGGCCAGGGATTGGTCGGTCTGGGCGTGATGCGAGTGCCGGACATCCTCAATGTTCAGGCTGGCATCTGCCAGGGCCGCTCCCACATGACCAACCACGCCGGGCCGATCCTTGTATTGGAAGCAAACCACAGGTCCGCTCGGCTCAAAATAGAGCTTGTCAAACTGGTTGATCCTGGAAATCATGATCGTGCCCTCGGCTACCGTGCCCCGGACACTCACCTGCCTCAGCGTTGACACATCAACGCTCCCGGTCAGATCCACCGTCATGGAATTTGCGAAGGCTTTCTTCTCCTCTGTCTCACGGTTCTGGTAGTCGATGCCCCGTCCCTTGAGGAACTGCTGAGCCGCCTTTGAATCCATGGATCGGTCAAATTCGTTCCACATCGCCGACACCACCGGCACGATCAACCAGTTTCCATAAGGCTTGAGCGAGCCGTAACAACTCGTCTCGATCTGCTTCAGGTTCGTTTCTTTTCCGAGAACAAGAATGGCAACACGGGCAATCGTGTTGGCCAGCATGCAGTAGGCCTCATCCAAGCCCTCGGGAATGTCGCGATTGACGATGTAGGAGGTAACGCCCTTCTCATCCAGCTCGATCAACTGCTCGGCCGCCCGGCGGGCCGCCATGGCGTTTGCCTCCTTCGTGCTGGCACCGAGATGCGGGACCATGATGTCAGCGATATCAGCAACCGTCTTCGGCCCGGCCTCATCCTTGGGGTAGACGTCATTCAGGAACCGCAGTCCCTTCTCCGCCTTGGTCTTGCGCAAGGCATCCTCGTCGATCACACCCGCCCGCGCGCAGTTGATGAGTGTCGCCCCCTTCTTCATCAGGCTCAGCAACTTGACGCCCACCAGCTTTTTGGTTTCAGGCGTTTCAGGAATGTGCAATGAAATATAGTCCGATTGGCTGAACAGGGTTTCCAAGTCAACCAGTTCAACATCCATCGTTGCGGCACGCTCAGACGAAATCAACGGATCATAAGCCAGGAATTTGCAGTTAAATCCCGACAGCCGTTTCACCACCAGGCGCCCGATGTTTCCGAGGCCCACAATGCCCACGGTCTTGCCCGCCACTTCCCGCCCCATGAACGCCTTCTTCTCCCACTCCCCGGCCCGGCAGGAGGCATCGGCCTTGATCAGGTGACGGCTATCGGCCAGCATCAGGGCGATCACTTCCTCGGCCACGCCATTGGCATTCGCGCCCGGGGTGTTCATGACGTCGATACCCCGCTTTCGGGCAGTCTTCGTGTCAATGGTGTTGTACCCGGCCCCGGCACGGATCACTACCTTCAGCCCGGGAAGCATATCCATGATGGCGGCGGTAACCGCCTCGCTACGGACAATCAGCGCATAGGCATCGGGATGCTTTGCCGCCAGCCCCGCTACATCCCCACCATCATCCTGATGAACCACGTAATGCCCGTCGGCTTTAAGGATCTCCTGGGCAATTTTATCAAGCTTGGTAGGGATCAGAATTTTTTTCATGACAGTCTCCAGAGTTTAAAGCGGCCGAAGAACATATCTCGGCGATACAATGCAACACGCCCAACGAGTATAGACGTCCAACTCCCCGAATCAAGAACTTTGGCGAAAGCCGCGCACCGGGTTTGGACCGCACCAGAACGGCCTGCGTCCAGTTCGGAAAAAGCCTGGTCCAGCTCCTCCTGAGTCTCGGCGCCAGTGAAACAAATCTGGAAGCAATTATTGACACCCGTGTGTCATGCTGATAAATATTGCTCCCGTTTTTTGACGCACCCGTGGTGGAATTGGCAGACACGTAAGATTCAGGTTCTTATTCCGCAAGGAGTGGGGGTTCAACTCCCTCCGGGTGCACTAGCTTCTCAGTCAATCAATTGCTTCTTCAGCTCCTCGTAGCGCCGCGTATAGCGAGCGCCCATCTGGGATTCCCGGTGATCGAAGCCGAAGGCGCGGCGCTTGACAGCGAGTACAGGTGGCGCCTGGATCCGTTTGGCCACACCCATCCCCTGATAGTGATTCCACCATCGTTCCAGATCATCGACAAAGTGTTTCGGCGAGGGGAAAAGATCTTTCACGCATCCCGCATAGTCGAGGTGCTGCTCCAGGGTTCCCTTGCCATACCACTCCAGAATCTCCTCAGGCGTAGACCGGTTCCAGTCCTCTACCCAGGATCGAAATAGCTTGTCGTGATAGGGATACATGAGGGGATCCCCCTTCCCTTCATCCACGGCCTGGGCGACGCTGAGCTCAGCCGATGGCACCACGGCGAAACTGCCTTCCGGGATGACGGCCCGGCGAAAAACAGTTTCATTCAGATAACGACCCAACTCATACACTTCGCCTTTCCAAAGATCGGCAAGGTTCGCCAGGTAACCGCCCAGATCCCCATACAGCGTGGTGTAGCCAACGGTCATCTCGGACTTGTTTGCATTACAGGTGAACACCCCACCAAATGAGGCCGCAACGGCGGCAAGCACGCGGGAGGACCGGTCACGCGCCTGAACATTCTCGAGTTGGAAATCAGTCAGGGCCAGCCGCTTCACTCCATCCGGCCACCGCACGTCCACTCCGTCCACCTGGGCGCGGGTCAATTTTACGCTGTCCTCAATGGGGATTTCGACAGTCCCGCACCCGAGATTCTTCGCCAACTCGCGGGCCAGGTTGATTGTAGTCGGGGAATTGAACTGGCTTGGCATATTCACAAGCAGGAGCCGGTCGGCAGGTAGAATGTGACGGTAGAGTGCCGCCACAACTGCAGAATCGATCCCGCCGGATACTCCCACCACCACCCGTTCCACGCCGCAGGCCTTCATGAACTTCTCAGTTCCATAAATAACGGCGTCAAATAGACTGGTGGACGCCGACCTCCGGGCGGCGTCTGACCACGCCCGAAGGTCGCGGTCCACCTCGGCTCGCAAGGCCGCGCCCAGCGTATAATCCATGACACCTTCGGCAAACGGGGCCAGTGTCTCCACGGGACTCCCCTGCCCGTCATAGATGCAGGAGGCGCCATCGAAGGTGAACACGGTCTTCCCGTTGTTCTGAATGCCGACATTATTGACATACACCAGCGGCCGCTGCAGGCGCCGGGCTGCCTCTGAAAACACCCTGTTCCGCTTGTTGTTCTTGTTGAAGGTAAAGGGCGAACAACTCGCATTGACTGCAAAATCGACGCCCTTGTCCCCCAAAATCTGTAGCGGCGACAGCGTGTAATCCTGATCCCAGGCGTCCTCGCATAACACCGCGCCAATCCGTCCGCAGGCGGTTTGAACAGGGGCAATCAGATCCCGGGGATCCCGACCCAGTTCGGCGGCGAGTTTCCGGGTGTCAAAGAAATGACGGCTGTCATCAAATTCCCGGTAATTGGGCATCAGGGTCTTGATGACAAAGGGATACGGCCCGCCTTCAGGCCCTAGAAACCGGCCGTTCTCCGCAATGAACAGCGCGTTATACTTTCGCACCCGGCCATCCTCATTGCGCCGCGACCAGTCAATTCCCACATTTCCGAACATCACCGTGATCCCGGTCGAAGCGGCGCGAATTTCCTCGCCGCACGCCTCACACTCACGAAGGAAAGCAGGACGTTCCCATTCATCGCCCAACAGATAACCGGGAACGGCCATTTCAGGAAAAACAACCAGCGTCCTCCCCGCCGCCCTGGCCTCGGTGATCCGGTTCAGGATTTTTTCAGTATTCTCCACCGGCCGTCCCGGAAGGACTTCCATCTGAACCAGGCGAATATTGACGCGGGAAGACATATTACAACTTACCGGATCCACCCCCACCGGCTCGAAACGGGCCAGTACACCACCATGGCAGGACCCACCAGATTTTTCGCGGGAACGGAGCCCCAGTAACGTCCGTCAAGACTGTTTCGGGTATTATCCCCGAGGGCAAGATACTGGGTCGGCCCCAACTTCAAAGAGTCATCGGGAGAATTGAGATACAGTGCATCAGGCCCTTCGCCCAGGCAATATCCGGCATACCCCGGCGCCCGGTTCTCAATCCGGCGGATCGGCTCGGGCTGCATCACCGGCTTCCCGTTCACCAGCAACTCCGGCGCCCGGATGGAAATCGTGTCATTCGGCAACCCGCACATTCTCTTGATATAGTGCGTCCGCTCCGTCAACCGCGGAATCGGAATATCATCCGTCCGGAAAACCATCACCTCGCCCCGGACCGGCTTGATGAAATTCCATTTCACCCGGTTCACAAACAGATGATCCCCGCTGACCTTGTTGCCGGAGGCAATGATCTGGCCGGTAACGACCTCATCGCCGGGCTTAACGGTCAGAGGCAAATTCGGCGATACCGCATGGGCCAACCCGCCGATGTCATAATACACCATTCCGTCACCCCGTCCGACATAAGGCCCCCGCACCGTGCCCGCCGTCTGGGCCTTGATTTCCGTGTACCACTCACCGAATACCAGCCACTTGGCGAGCCGGAGCGGCATCATGTCAAAGACTCCTTTTTCCGACTGGGGAGTGTAATGGATTCCATACAAAGTCGGCTGCATGGAGCCGGTGGGAATCTTGAACGGTTGCAGAAAGTAGCACCGGAACGCCATGGCCACCGCAATGGCCACGACCACCACCTCAAGGTTCTCACGGAACCCCGCGAAGGCTTTGGGTGGCATCAGGGTGAGTATGGCCGCATGAACCCGCCCGGCCTGCTTCTCGATGGGATCAACCTCGCGGTCGTGAATCGCCTGCTTCAGGCCGGCCACCGCCTCATCCAACTGTAGAAGCGCCACAGGGGAGGCAATGTCCTCCTTCAAATGACGACAATGCCGGGCATGCTTCAACCATTCCCGTCCCGAATTCACCGTCCTGCGAGTTTCAAAAAAACCTGCCATGGTGCGCATCACTTTCTGGATCAACCGGTGCTCTTCAGTACTGAAATGAACGCTTCCTGGGGCACACTCACGGATCCAAACTCCTTCATCCGCTTCTTCCCCTCCTTCTGACGATCCAGAAGTTTTCGTTTCCGGCTGATATCCCCGCCGTAGCACTTCGCCGTCACATCCTTACGCATGGCCTTGATGGTTTCGCGGGCCACAATGTTCTTCCCGATGGCCGCCTGGATGGGCACCGTGAATTGGTGGGCAGGAATGACCTCTTTAAGCGCCGCACACATCTGCCGCCCGCGGTACACGGCCTTGTCGCGATGGATGATGCAGGAAAAGGCATCCACAACCTCCGCGTTCAGCAGGATATCCATCTTGACCAGATCACTCGGCGCATATCCGGTGTGCTCGTAATCCATCGAGGCATACCCCTTGCTCACACTCTTGAGGCAGTCATGAAAATCAATCAGGATTTCGTTGAGCGGCATGGTGGCCGAGATCATTACACGCTTGATGTCCAGAGTTTCCGTTTTCTCAACATCACCCCGCCGGTCCATCACAATCCGGAGAACATCCCCGATGTTCTCATTGTGGCAGATGACAAACGCCTTGATCATCGGTTCTTCCATGTGGTCCACACGCGTGGGGTCCGGAAGATGGATCGGATTATCCACCTCAATCATCGAGCCGTCCCTCAGGAAGACCCGGTAGATCACCGAGGGATAGGTGGTGATGACCTCGAGGTCGAACTCGCGGCGCAACCGCTCCTGCACCACTTCCAGATGCAGCAGTCCGAGAAACCCGCAGCGGAATCCAAACCCCAGGGCGACCGAGGACTCGGACTGATAGGTGAACGCACTATCGTTAAGCCGCAGTTTCTCCATGCTCTGCTTGAGCTTTTCGTAGTCCGCCGTATTCACCGGATAGAGCCCGCTGAACACCATGGGATGAATATCCTTCATGCCGGGCAGGGCCTTGAGAGCTGGCCGGTTATGCATCGTGAGGGTATCACCGATCTTGATATCCGAGGCGCTCTTGATCGTGCCGATCATATAGCCCACCTGCCCCGCCTTGAGGGTGGCCGTCGGCTCCATCTTCGGCCGGAACCGGCCGACTTCCTTCACTTCGGTTTCGATACCGCTGGCCAGCAATCGGGTTCGGTCCCCTGCCTTCAGCTCTCCGTCCACCACCCGGACATAGGTGACCACGCCACGGAAGGCGTCATAGACGGAATCAAACACAAGCGCCCGGAGATACCCGTCATCACAGGTCTTGGGAGGCGGAAGATGTTCAATCGCCGCTTCCAGCATCTCCTGGATGCCCAGTCCGCTCTTGGCGCTGATCCGGCAGGCTCCGTGGGCCGGGATGGAAAGAATTTCCTCGATCTGTTTTTCCACGACATCCGGTTCGGCACCGGGCAGATCCACCTTGTTGAGCACCGGCATGATCTCAAGGTTGTTCTCGATGGCCAGGTAGGTATTCGCCACAGTCTGGGCTTCAACGCCCTGCGCCGCATCAACCACCAGAATGGCACCCTCGCAGGCCATCATGCTGCGCGACACTTCATAGGTGAAATCCACATGCCCGGGGGTATCAATCAGATTCAACTCGTACTCAATGCCATCCTTTGCCTTATAGGTCATCGTGACCGGATGGCTCTTGATGGTGATGCCCCGCTCCTGCTCCAGATCCATGCTGTCGAGGATCTGGTCGCGCATCATGCGATCCGAGATGGTGCCGGTCAGTTGAAGCAACCGGTCGGCCAGGGTGGATTTGCCATGGTCAATATGGGCAATGATACAAAAATTCCGGGTATGGGGAATCGTCCTGAGATTGGTCTGGTCTTGAAGATGCATCGTTATTTTTTCAATCCTTCATCGAGTCATACTGTTGCGCCGCAATGGCGCGCATGGCGGCAACACTTTCCTGCATGTTGGCGGCGCGGTAGAGTGATGTTCCCGCTACAAAAACATTGGCTCCTGCGGCGGCGGCGGCTCCGATGGTCTTCAGGTCGATCCCGCCGTCCACATTAATGTCCACATCCAGACCCAGGGTTTTGATCCGGGATCGGAGTTTCCGGATCTTGGGCAAAACGCTTTCGATGAACGACTGCCCGCCGTACCCCGGATGAACCGTCATGCAAAGCACTTCATCCACATCCGCCAGAACCTCATAGACCGCCTCGGCCGGGGTGTCAGGATTCAGTGTGATGCCGGGCCGCGCGCCCAGCTGGCGAATTTTCCGCAGCATGCCCGGAATATCGCCCTCACTCTCGATGTGGATCAGAAGGATATCCGACCCCGCCTTGATAAAGCGATCCAGGTAGGACTCCGGCTTCGACATCATCAGGTGAACGCTGAGCGGAATTTCCGTGTTTTTATTGGCCATGGCCACAACGTCAGGCCCCATGCTCAGGTTCGGAACAAAATGCCCGTCCATAATGTCCAAATGGATCCCATCAGCTCCGGCATTGTCGGCATGACGGACACCATCCGCCAGATAGCCGAAGTCCGCCGCCAATAATGACGGGAGAATAATAATCTCCCCATTCGCTGTGTGTTGTGCGTAATCCATAAATACTCCGTGTCACGGGACAGGATGAATTGGGCGCGGATTATGTCAGGAAGACACCGCTGACGCCACCTTTTTTGTAAAAGCACACATGACGAGAAAAACTCCAAAGGACGCGACGGAGCGCGTCCCTCCATGTATTAAAATTAGGCAATTTCGTGTTTTATTGGAGGGTCGCGCTCCGTTGCGACCGTCTTTTCTTGAGTTTTGAAAGCTCCTCATCATAAAAAAACTTGAAAGTTTGTTGACGATGTAGTCAGTAGCGACTATTTTCCCTTACTAAAGAAGGCGTTACCAAGCATACAAGATATAGGGGGTAAAAGTGTATTCGCCCAATATCTGTTGGATAAAAAATAAAGCGGCTACTTAGTCAGCTTTGACTGCTTGGTGACAATCAATAATGGACGACGAACCAGATCAGCGACCCGAAGGTAGAGCCTCTCGAAGGGCTTCAAAGACCCGCCAACGCTTGTTGGACGCTGCCTTGTACATCTTCAATACCAAGGGTGTTGAAGCGTGCGCCATCGAGGATATCACGGAAAGTGCCGATGTCGGAAAAGGCACCTTCTACCGGCATTTCATGGATAAACTGGATATCCTCAGGACGCTTCTCGATGTCGCCGCCGATGACCTGATCAAACGCATGCCACCAGCGTCGTCTCCGGCAATTTCATTTGAGGATCGGATCACTCAACTCATCCAGGCCCATCTCACGTTCTTCACGGAACGATCCGACCTGTTCCTTCTTTTTCTTCAGGGACAAACCATGGTGGCCACACGGCCCGCCGCGTTGCCGGGACTTCACGCCCCGTATGCCCGTTACATCGGGGCTATCGAAAGCAGGATTGCCGCGTCCCTCCCCTCAACAGTCCTCCCTGACCAGAAACGGCAAATTGCCTCGCTCCTGGCCGCCTCCGCCTGCGGCCCCATCACCGTCGGCCTCTCTATCTCAAGCAGTAAACACGATGTGATCAAGAACCTCGACCTGGCGCGACAGTCGCTCCTGGCGGGCATGAAACAACTTGTATTGAAATGATTCGAAGAAAGGGATAAAGCAGTACGCCATGAACAACGAAAACATGATGCAAGAAGCAGTCACCACGAACGACGAACCTCCGCCTAGTAACGAGGAACCTGCGACTACAACGCAGCTTTCCTCAGCCCCTGGAACGGCCACACCCCCGCAACCCCGCCAGAGCCCAAAATGGAATGACTGGCGCTGGCAGATCCGGAACCGGATCCGGACCTATAAAGAACTCACCGAATTTTTCCCCTCCCTTCGATCCAATGCGGGAATCGCGCGGGTGGCCGAAAAATATCCGATGGCGATCACGCCCTATTACGCCTCCCTGATCAAGTCCACCGATCTCTCCGACCCCATCTACCAGATGAGCGTCCCCCAGGGACAGGAACTCATCGCTCCCGACTTCCTTCACGCCGATCCGCTCGAGGAGGAAGAGGATATGCCCGTCCCCGGCCTGGTCCATCGCTATCGCGACCGTGCCCTGCTGATGGCCACCACCATGTGCTCCATGTATTGCCGCCATTGCACCCGCAAGCGCGTCGCCGGCTATCAGGAATCCTGCATCGATGTCAGCCAGCTGAACGCCATAACCGATTATCTCCGCGCCCACCCCGAGGTGAAGGATGTGGTGATTTCCGGCGGCGACCCGATGACCATGTCGACCTCGCTTCTGGAGCGCATCCTGGCCGCAGTCCGGTCGGTGCCCAGCGTGGATATCATCCGTATCGGTACACGCGTGCCGGTCGTGATGCCCCAGCGCATCACGAATGAACTCACCACGATGCTTTCCAAGTATCACCCGGTGTGGATCAATACACATTTCAACCATCCGAATGAGATCACGCCTGAATCCGCGGCGGCCTGCGCCAAGCTCGCAAATGCAGGTCTCCCCATCGGAAATCAGTCCGTGCTCCTGCGGGGCATCAACGACACCCCTCAGGTCATGGAGGAACTGTGCCGCGCCCTCGTCAAGATACGCGTCCGTCCTTATTATCTCTTCCAGTGCGATCTGGTCCGGGGCGTGGAACATTTCCGCACCCCCATCAGCCGCGGGATCGAGATCATGGAATATCTGCGCGGCCGCCTGAGCGGGCTCGCCATTCCGACCTATGTGGTGGATACCCCCCATGGCGGCGGGAAAATCCCGGTACTGCCCAACTACATCATCTCATCAAGCCCGTCACACACCGTGTTGCGGAATTTCGAGGGAATGATCATGAACTATCCCGAGCCCATGGATCCGATGCCTCGGACACCTCCCTCCACGAATGCCCGCTCAGGGAGTCCGGGCGTCTGGGAAGTGGCCGCCGGTCATTCCTCCGCGATAACCCCTTCCGGCTCGCACCGCCAGAAACGCCGGGCCGCCCGGAAAGTTCAGCGCGGGGATACCTCCCAACAGCATCCGGAATTCAATCTGCTCCTGGAGTCATTGATGTCGGAAGGCGGAGGGTGAGATCACGGTGAGCCTGACGATTGGAATGACCTACGACCTTCGCCGTGATTATCTGGCCCTTGGATTCAAGACGGAGGACGTAGCCGAGTTTGACTCGGACATCACGATCGACACCATTGAAAGCACCATAGCCGCTCTCGGGTACCGCCCCGTACGGATCGGTCATGCCCGTGCCCTCTGCGCCCAACTGGCCGCCGGGGCACGCTGGGATCTTGTTTTCAACCTCGCCGAGGGCGTCGCGGGCCGAAGCCGCGAAGCCCAGGTGCCCTGCATGCTTGAGGCGTTCGATATTCCCTACACGATGTCAGACCCGCTTGTGTGCGCCGTGACTCTCGACAAATCCATTGCCAAACGCATTCTCCTGACGGAAGGACTGAACACCCCGGGCTTCCACGTGGTCCGGAGCGAGACGGATGTGGCCGACGTCACTCTGCCCTACCCGCTGTTTGCCAAGCCGATCGCCGAGGGAACCGGAAAGGGAATTGACCGCGCCTCGTGCGTCAAGAACTCCGCGGAATTGCGGGCGGTATGCCAGACCCTGCTTTTGAAATATGATCAGCCGGTCCTGGTTGAGGAATTTCTGCCCGGCCGCGAATTCACGGTTGCCATTCTCGGCACGGGCTCGAAAGCCCGCGTTCTGGGCGGCATGGAGGTAGTCCTCCGCCCCAACGCGAATACCTCAATCTACACCTACGAAATGAAGGATCAGTACGAGAACTTCGTCGACTACCACCGGCTTCCGCGCACCCCGGAAACCGAAGCGGTCGAAGCTTTGGCACTGGCATCCTATCGCGCCCTTGAAGTCCGTGATGCCGGACGGGTGGATATCCGCATGGATCGTCATGGCGTGCCCTCCTTCATGGAAGTCAACCCGTTGCCCGGCCTCAATCCCGAAGATTCGGATCTCCCGATCATTGCCCGTCAGGAGGGCGTGAGTTACGAAGAAGTTATCCGGACGATCATCGAGAGCGCCCTCTCCCGGGTTCCCTCCACCGTATGAAGGCGAAACGCGAACCGATCCTCATCCTTCATCACGCCATTCCGGCGCCCGGAAGCTGCCACAATGCCGAGAGCGATGCCGGGGTCATGGATGAGGTGAAAATCGTATCTGAATCGATTCAGATGCTCAAAATTCCCCATCGCGTCGCCTCGGTGGACTCCCTGAAAAGTCTTCCTGAACTCCTTCGGGCCGCCCCCGAACGGCTCATCGTCAACCTGGTTGAAAACTTCCCCGACCGCCCCGTCGATGCCATGCAGGTGCCCACCGTCTGCGAGGCGTTCTGCAAGGAATGCACAGGCAACGAGAGCGCCTGCCAAACCCTGGCTCTCGACAAATGGCGGACCAAGGCGGTTCTACAGTCCTCGGGCCTTCCAGTTCCGGAGGGAATCATCGTTCCTGTCGGCTCAGCCGCCCGGCCCCCCTTCCCTCCACCCTGGATCGTCAAGCCGCTCTTCGCCGATGCGAGCGAGGGCATCCACCCGACCTCAGTGATCCAAGGCGGTGCCAAGGCGTTGAGCACAGCCATCAGCCGCATCCATAAGGATTTCAAGCACCCCGCCCTGGTGGAATCATTCTTCGGTACACGCGAGATCAATGTAGCGCTGTTTCAGCGGGGTTCCCGCATCGTGGTTCTGCCCGTCGCTGAAATTGAATTTCGAGGCTTCGGCAAGGATCGCCCCCGCATCATCGACTACGCGGCCAAATGGCACACGGATTCGTTTGAATGCATAAACACGGTCCGGGTCGTTCCCGCAAAGATTGAAAAATCCCTCGCGCGCCGGATCCATGACGCCGCCCTCGCCGCCTGGCATGCCCTGGGCTGCCGCGATTATGCCCGCGTGGATTTCCGACTGGATAACGCCGGTGAGTTTGTGATCCTCGAAGTCAACCCCAATCCGGACATTTCGCCCGAAAGCGGTTTCGAGGCGGCCCTCAAAGCGGCAAAAATCCCCTACCGGGATTTCGTGGAGGCGATGATCGAGAATGCTGCAGCTCGTCTTCAACAGAAAGATGTCGTCACCGGCGCCCGGTCGGTACGGGCACGAAAAAAGGGAAATGCCGCCGAGGACGGCGGCTACACCAGAAGAAAAATCCGTCCCACCGAAGCGAAGGACCGCGACGGCATCCTGTCATTCATGAAGGGAACCGGATTCTTTCATGACGGCGAAGTCGAGGTGGCTCGCGAAGTTCTGGATGAGGCCATTGAAAAGGGGCCAACCGGACACTACAAATCCTTTACCCTGCTCGACAACAAAACTCCCGCCGGCTGGATCTGTTATGGTCCGACCCCCTGCACGCATGGCACCTACGATATCTACTGGATCGGGGTCAGCGCTAAGTATCAGGGACGCGGGTATGGCCGGGCTTTACTGGATCAGGCTGAAAAACTGATTCGCCAACAAAAAGGCCGGCTCATCATCATCGAAACATCCGGCAAGCCCCTCTACGATTCCACCCGCGGCTTTTATCTCAAGACCGGCTATAACGAAACCGCCCGGATCCCCGAGTTTTACGCCCCGAATGACGCCCGCGTGATCTACTCCAAGCTCCTGTAGCTAGCCAAAACGGGTGTTATGCACGAAGACTCAACTGATCTGCACTGATGAGGAGAAGAAGGGTTTTCTTTGCGAACTTCGCTACCTTCTGAATCTCCTGTTTTCGGCGATACTTGTGGATAACAGATAGCCAGCGAAGCGGGTGATCTTTGTTTTGAGGGACACTACACTAGAATCTGGCCATGGCGCGACGGGTTTCCTTGTCGGCATCCTTGCGACGCAGGGTATTGCGCTTATCCTCGTCCTGTTTCCCTTTGCACAGACCGATTTCCACCTTGGCCCAGCGCTTCAGGAAATACATTTTGAGAGGGATCATGGTGTATCCCTTGGTGGCAATCAACCCTTTGAGCCGTTCAATTTCACGACGGTGAAGCAGAAGGGTTCGGGGCCGGGTGGGTTCGTGATTAAAGCGGTTCCCGCATTCGTAGGGGGCGATGTGAACGTCATAGAGGAGAACCTTCCCGGTATCCTCGATTTTGGCGTATCCGCCTGTCAGGGTGACATTCGAGGCTCGGACCGATTTGACTTCGGTTCCCAGGAGCTCAATCCCCGCCTCAAAGCGATCCACGACAAAATAGTCATGGAACGCCTTGCGATTGGTTGCGGCCTTTCCCGCTTCCTTCTTGTCCTTAGCGGCCGCCATAGGTTACTGCCGAAGCATCAAGGGCTGGCAGCCGAAGCGGGAGCGGACGGGTCGAAATAGCCGATTTCGGCAGTCAATTTGCCTTCCACGATTTCGCGAAGAGCGATATCAACCTTCTCTTCATTCTGGCTGAGCGGCTTAAGATAAGGACGCATGCCGGCATTCAGCTGGCGCACGCGACGGGAAATCATATTCACGAGCAACGGGACTGAGCCCATCTTCAATTTTGCTTTTTCAATCAGTTCAGCATTCAAGATCCACCTCCGTATATAGAAAAGTAAACGGGGCGCAGTGTATGCGCCCCGTTTACACAGGTCAACCGTTTTCTACAAACGGTTTAGTACATGTCTCCGCCCATACCGCCCATACCGCCACCGCCGCCCGGCATCGGAGCCGGCTTCTCGGTGCTCGGGATCTCGGTGATCATGCACTCGCTCGTCAGGAGCAGGCCGGAGATACTCGCGGCGTTCTGCAACGCCATGCGGGTCACCTTGGCCGGATCCAGCACGCCGTCCTTGATCAGGTCGGTATACTGCCGTGTGGCCACATTGTAACCCATGTTCCCCTTCTGCTTCTTGACTTCCTGGACGATAACGGCGCCTTCGAGGCCGGCATTATCCACAAGCTGACGCAGAGGCGCCTCGAGACAACGGCGGATGATATCCACACCGATCTTCTCGTCGCCTTCTGCAACCACCTTGTCCAGCGCGGACAGACACCGCAACAGGGCCACACCACCGCCGGGCACAACGCCCTCTTCCACAGCGGCGCGGGTTGCATGCAGCGCATCCTCAACGCGAGCCTTCTTCTCCTTCATCTCGGTCTCGGTCGCGGCGCCGACATTGATGACGGCCACGCCACCGGCAAGCTTCGCCAGACGTTCCTGGAGCTTTTCGCGGTCATAATCCGAGGTGGTATCCTCGATCTGACGCTTGATCTGCGCCACACGGCCCTGAATCGCAGAGGCCTTCCCGGCGCCCTCGACGATCGTGGTGTTTTCCTTGTCCACGGTCACGCGTTTCGCACGACCCAGATCCTCGATCTTGACGTTCTCAAGCTTGATGCCGAGATCCTCGGTGATGCATTCGCCACCGGTCAGGACCGCGATATCCTTCATCATTTCCTTGCGGCGGTCGCCGAAACCCGGTGCCTTGACGGCGCAGATCTGCAGCGTGCCACGCAGGCGGTTCACCACGAGTGTCGCCAGAGCTTCACCCTCGATGTCCTCGGCGATGATCAGCAACGGCTTACCCAACTTGGCCACGTTCTGGAGAAGGGGCAGCAAATCCTGAAGGTTCGAGATCTTCTTCTCGTAGATCAGAATGTACGCATCTTCCAACGCCGCTTCCATGGCTTCCATGTTCGTGGCGAAGTACGGGGAGATATAGCCCTTGTCGAACTGCATTCCCTCGACCACATCCAGCGTCGTCTCGATGGCCTTGGCCTCCTCGACGGTGATGGTTCCATCCTTGCCGACCTTGTCCATGGCGTCTGCGATGATTTCGCCGATGGCGACTTCGCCGTTGGCGGAAATGGTCGCGACCTGGGCGATTTCGACATGCTCCTTGACCCGCTTGGACTGCTTGGCAATGGCTTCCACGACCGCTTCCACGGCCTTGTCAATGCCCCGCTTCAGGCTCATCGGGTTGGCGCCGGCCGTGACGTTCTTCAGGCCTTCGCGGTAGATGTTCTCGGCGAGCAGGGTCGCGGTCGTCGTGCCGTCACCCGCGGTATCGCTGGTCTTGCTGGCGACTTCGCGAACCATCTGGGCGCCCATGTTTTCAAAGGGATCCGGAAGTTCGATTTCCTTGGCAACCGTCACACCGTCCTTGGTGATCGTCGGCGAGCCGAATTTCTTGTCCAGAATCACGTTACGCCCGCACGGGCCAAGGGTTACCTTGACGGCGCGGCTTAATTTTTCAACACCACGAAGCATCGCCTGGCGCGCTTCGCTGTCATACTTGAGTTGCTTGCCTCTGTCAGCCATTGTCTGTCTCTCCTGTAGTTATGATTTCAATCGATGAGTAATGTTATTCCAGAACGCCCAGAATGTCATCCTCGCGGATAATCTGGTATTCCTTGTCGTCAATCTTGACCTCGGTACCGCCGTACTTGGGCATCAGAACCTTGTCGCCAGCCTTGACGGTGAACGGGATCAATTTCCCCGCTTCGTCACGCTTGCCGGTTCCAACGGCGATCACGGTACCCTCCATGGGTTTTTCTTTCGCGCTGTCGGGAATGATAATCCCGCCCTTCTTCATTTCCTGATCCTTCTTGGGCTCAACCAGAACCCGATCCGCCAACGGTTTCACTTTCAGCATTACAGTTCTCCTTTTCTTGTTACGTTACCCTATCGCGGACTGCGGAACAGCCGCACCCGCGTCTTATCCTTACTTCTTTTTATCGTCAACCATCTCAAAGTCGGCATCAATCACGTCATCCTTGCCGCCCTTGCCCTTACCTTCCGTCTTGCCGCCCGGCCCGGCACCCTCTTCGGGAGCGCCGGCAGGATGGGCCGCCTTTGCCTGGGAATACAACTCAGCGGTGAAAGCCTGCATCACGGTATTCAATTCATCCATCGCCGACTTGATGGCGTCGTAATCATCACCCTTGAGCGCAGTCTTGACCTTTTCGACAGCTTCCTGAACCGGACGTTTCTTGTCCTCAGGCATTTTGTCGCCCTGATCCTTGATCAGCTTCTCCGTCTGGTAGACCAGATTATCCGCCATGTTCCGGGTTTCCGCCGTCTCGCGCCGCTTCTTGTCATCCTCGGCGTGCTCCTCGGCATCCTTGACCATTTCCTTGATCTCGGAATCGGACAATCCGCTTGAGGCGGTGATCGTGATTTTCTGCTCGCGTCCGGTCCCAAGATCCTTAGCGGACACATGAAGAATGCCGTTCGCATCCACATCAAAAGTCACTTCGACCTGAGGAACACCGCGGGCGGCCGGAGGAATACCGTCCAGGTGAAACCGGCCAATGCTCTTGTTCTGGTCAGCCATTTTCCGTTCGCCCTGAAGAACATGGATTTCAACAGACGGCTGATTGTCGGAGGCCGTGCTGAAGATTTCCGTCTTCTTCGTCGGAACTGTTGTGTTGCGCTCGATCAGAGGTGTGAACACGCGGCCGAGCGTTTCAATACCCAGCGACAGCGGGGTCACGTCGAGCAACAGCACATCCTTGACTTCACCCTTCAGGATGCCGCCCTGGATCGCGGCGCCCACGGCCACCACTTCGTCGGGATTAACACCCTTGTGCGGTTCCTTGTTGAAGAGCTTGCCAGCCATCTCCTGAACCTTTGGCATGCGGGTCATTCCCCCTACCAGGACCACTTCGTCCACGGTCGAGAGCCCGGAATCCTTCATACAGTTCTTCACGGGCTGCATGGTGCGTTCAATCAGAGAATCCACCAGTTGCTCCAGCTTGGCGCGCGACAACGTTACCGTCAGATGCTTTGGCCCCGACGCATCGGCGCTGATGAAGGGTAGGTTGATATCCGTACTCAGGGCACTGGAGAGCTCGCATTTCGCCTTTTCTGCGGCTTCCTTGAGACGCTGCATGGCCATGGGATCCTTAGTCAGGTCAATTCCCTGCTCCCGCTTGAACTCATTCGCCAACCAGGTCATGATGGTATGGTCAAAATCATCGCCACCGAGATGGGTATCGCCATTGGTCGCCTTCACCTCAAACACACCCTCGCCGATATCGAGCACGGAGATGTCGAAGGTTCCGCCACCCAGATCGTACACCGCGATCTTCTCGTCCTTCTTCTTGTCCAAACCGTAGGCCAGTGAGGCGGCAGTGGGCTCATTGATGATGCGCAACACCTCGAGGCCCGCAATCTTCCCGGCATCCTTGGTCGCCTGGCGCTGACTGTCGTTGAAGTAAGCGGGCACCGTGATGACCGCCTGGGTGATCTTCTCGCCCAGATAGGCCTCCGCATCGGCACGCATCTTCTGGAGGATCATGGAGGAGATCTCCGGCGGCGAGTACACATTGTCGCCCACCTGAACCTGGACATCCCCGTTCTTGGCGCGTGCCACCTTGTACGGAACCAACGAGATTTCATGGGCCACTTCGTCAAATTTACGCCCCATGAACCGCTTGATGGAATAAATCGTGTTCTGCGAATTAGTGATCGACTGCCGCTTGGCCGCCTGACCCACCAGACGCTCACCCGTCTTGGTAAACGCCACGATAGAGGGAGTCGTCCTCATGCCTTCGGCATTTGGAACCACAACCGGTTCGCCACCCTCCATCACCGACATACACGAATTGGTCGTTCCTAAATCAATACCCAATACTTTAGCCATAACTCAACTCCTCTCCCTTCAAAAAGGGAAGTGTGACATTCATAATATTTCTCAGCAGGGCTTATCTATTAGCAAAACATGTGCCAGAGCAATACCATAAACTTCATTACTAACATTTCAAACACTTAGTTATCAACAGGATACAACTATTTCAAAAATATTTTCTTCTCTGCAAAGCGCCTACCATACGCGACACAATGTCGCAATGCCAGAAAATATTGATTAAACAGCGACACAATGTCACGCCTACTACAGCAGTCGATCAGAACTGACAGCCGGTGTGATTCCGAAACGTTTGTAGCAGAGATCGGTGGCGACTCGTCCTTGTGGAGTTCGTTTGAGAAAACCTTCCTGGATCAGGAATGGCTCATAGACTTCCTCGATGGTATCGGCTTCCTCGCCAACGGAAACCGAGAGTGAACTCAAGCCTACAGGCCCGCCTGAAAAACGATGCATGATCGTTTCAAGGATTCTTTTGTCCATCTCATCCAAGCCATCCTCATCAATGTCGAGCATCGTCAACGCCTGAGCCGCAATATCACCCGTGATTTTACCGTCGGCCTTGACCTGCGCGAAATCACGGACGCGCCGGAGCAAGTTATTACAGATCCGGGGTGTCCCCCGGGAACGCCGGGCAATTTCACGCTCCCCCCCCTCATCGACATCCACGTCCAGGATACGGGCCGAGCGCCTGACAATGTTCTCCAGATCCGCTGCATGATAATAATCCAAGCGGATCGACAGGCCGAATCGTGACCGGAAGGGAGAGGTGAGCAATCCACTCCGCGTTGTGGCGCCCAACAGGGTGAAATGCTGAAGGTTCAGTCTTACAGACCGCGCATTGGCGCCCTGATCGATCATGATATCGATGACGAAATCCTCCATAGCGGAATACAGGTATTCCTCCACGGAACGCTGCATCCGGTGAATCTCGTCAATGAACAGGATATCCCCGCGCTCCAGCCCGGTCAGGAGCCCTGCCAGATCACCGGGCTTGTCAATCACCGGGCCCGAGGTGGACTTGACATTGACTCCCATCTCCTCAGCCAGAATATAGGCCAGGGTTGTTTTGCCCAACCCCGGAGGGCCGGACAAAAGCACATGCTCCATCACATCGCCACGCTTCTTCGCCGCCGCTGTGAACAATTCCAGCCGCTCGCTGGCTTTTTTTTGACCTACAAAATCACGGAACCGTGTCGGCCTCAACCGAACATCAAGATCCTTGTCGGGCTTATTCAATCCATCGCTAATTAAACGTTCTGCCATAATCCGTCACTTTTCATGAATAAGCTGATACTTTATGGGGATTCACGACTGATCGTCAACATCGTTCATCAGGACATGGATCTTGGGAAAAGAAAAGGGGCCCTGACAAAAGGAATGCTGTAGTAGCCGCCGTGCCGGCGGCACTCTTCGCGCATTACCGGCGGGGACGCCGGTTACTACAAGCTCTTCGGTCGATTCAAATACCCTCGCGTCAGTAACTCTACACGGGGGAAAAGAAAAAAATCTTTTTAAAACGGCAATTCTTGATAAATTCTTACTGTTGGTTAGGTGACCATTCGCAATATCGAAAAGGAGCACAAATCATGAGCACATCACAACTGAACCGCTGGCTTGTTCTGGGATTGATCCTGTCGGGACTACTGACCCGTGTACAGGCCTCATCGCCCACCTCCCACATCATCATTGCCGATGAAACCATCAAGCAACTTCTGGCTAACCCCAAAACCGATCCTGCCCTGAAGCGGATTCTGAGTGATCCGGCAGCACGGGAAGCTTTCCGTGGCGGAGCCTGTGCCCCCGATCTGGCAACGATCTCCGACGCGGCCCACTGTGATGATCCTAAAGCCACCGCTGAAAAACTGATGCAGACCGCCACAGATAACCTGGCCAAGGCAAACGCCCGCCTCAAGGCGGCAACAACCGCCGCTGAACGGGCGCAGGCCGAAAAGGATGTAGCGAGCGCCCAGGCGGACCTTGCCTTCGCCTACGGCTGGCGCTGTCATGCCGCAGCGGATTTCGAAACTCATCCCATTGTAAATTCCAGTCTGGATAATTATTGGGAGGAGTCCTCGCTCGCCATGAAAGCCTGGCACGGGGAATGGGAAACTATGCAGGAGGAAAATTGGAGGGAACAGTATGGTCAGCCCTCCAATCTCAACGTGGATTACAGGCCGGGCCTCTTGAATCAATCCTTCGGCATGACCCAGGAG
>JBAXMJ010000020.1:0-29948 GCA_037134355.1 bacterium
GCATGGGACGAAGTTCCGCCTGGAGGGCGGCGGCGGCCACTCCCAGTCTGCGGGCCGCCGTCTGGATGAGGACATCGCGCTGTACGGCGTTGGGGCTATGGCTGATGGTGGTGAGGATTTCACGGCTCACCTTCATCATGCCCATTTCGGTCCGGATATTCTCCTGACCCAGCAACAGGTTCAACTGGAAGTCAATGGCGGGAACCGCCTTGGCAAGCGCCTCTGCAAAGGCGGGCGCCCCCTGCTTGAGGATGAGGGAGTCAGGATCCTCGCCCTGAGGGAGCGAGGCGACGCGGACGGCCAGTCCGGACTGCATGAACAGGACGGAGGCCTTGAGCGCGGCATTACGACCGGCGTTATCGGAGTCAAATACCAGCACCACTCCATCGGCATAGCGCCGGATCATGCGGGCATGGTCCTCCGTGAAGGCAGTACCCTGAGCGGCGACAGCTGTTTTGAAGCCCGCCTGGTGGCAGCGGATGACGTCAATCTGGCCCTCGCAGATGATCGCTTCGCGGGTTTCAACGATTTCGCGGCGGGCCCGGTCGAGGGCGTAAAGAATGTGGCTTTTCCGGAACAGCGGGGTTTCCGGGCTGTTCACGTATTTGGCGGCCTTGGGATCCTGCTGGAGAGTTCGTCCGCTGAAGCCGACGATGCGGCCCTGTTCGTTACGGATCGGGAACATCACGCGGCCGCGGAACCGGTCGTAATAGGGGTGCGGGCCACCTTCCTCGGCGCGCTTGACCACTAGGCCGGCCAGGTCAAGTTTTGCCACAGGATAATTTTTCTTTTGCGCCCATTGCAGAATGAAATCCCAGCGATCCGGGGCATAGCCGATCATGAAATCCTCGGCGATTTCCCGGGTGAGCTGTCGCTTTTTCAAATACTCGCGGGCGACCAGGGCCTCCGGGCTGTTGAGGAGTTCCTTGTGATACAGCTCGGCGACCTCTTCGTGAATCGTCAGGAGCAGCTGCTTGTCGCTGGAGGGTTCCGATCCTTTTTCGTATTCCAGCGGGATCCCAGCCTTTTCGGCGAGGATTTTGATGGCAGTCGGGAAATCCGCGTGCTCGTAGAGCATGACGAACTTGAAGACATCGCCCCCGACGCCGCACCCGAAGCAGTGGAATATCTGGCGTTGCCGATTGATGGTAAAAGAAGGTGATTTTTCCTTATGGAAAGGGCACAACGCCTTGATCACCGTTCCTTTTCGGGGCAGGGTGATATAGGCGTCAATGACATCCACGATGTCGCACCGGAACCGGATGTCGTCGAGAACGCTTTTGGAGACCATCCCGGCCATTATTGTTCCCACTTTTCCCGCTTGCCGGCGCGGGCCTCACGGGCCCGTAAAATTGTATTTTCCCCTGTGTTCACGCGGGTGGTGATTCTCTCGATAATCTGGGTTTCCATACCCGCGACCTGCCGATAGATCCAGGATTTTTCACCCGTGAGTTCCGGTCGTTTTTCGGGAGGGAGGGTATTCAGGAGGATGAAAATCAGGAGTGCGATTCCGGCTGCTGTGATTCCTCCCGCCAGGGCGCCGCCAATCCGGTCGATCCAGGTGGTGAAGGTAAGTTTCATGGCATATCGCAACACGCTGTAGAGCAGGGCGACAATTAAAAGGGGGATGACGACCAGGCTAATCAGCGCGGCGATTCGAGCTAGATCCAAGGGCATGGTGAAATGGGCCACAAACCAGTCGCGGCAGGGAACGAATCCATTAACCAATGCGGCCCATACGGAGAGGGCCATCAGAAGCATGGCCATCTGAGCGGTCAAGCCCTGCCGGAAGCCGACTACAATGCCGATTAAAACGGCAATTAAGGCGATGATATCGGCGAGATTGAGTCCGAGTGAGTCGGTCATGGTTCGCTCCCCCCCCTGTTAGCGCTGATACTTCAACCAGTTCTTAACTTCTTTTGCAGAGGCACCATCGGGTTCCAGTTCCAAATAGCGGGACAGTTCCTTCCGGGCCAGCGCCAATTTAGCCTTGTCCTTTTTGTAAATCAACCCCAGTGCCAGATGGGACGCGGCATGATTTGGAACTTTTTCCAGGATTGTCGTGAACTGCGTGATAGCGCGGCTATCGTCACCGAGTGTATTCAGGATAAGTCCGAGCATGTAGCGGGCGTCGGTCATGCCCGGGGCACATTCGAGGGCGTGCTCAAACGAATCGCGGGCTTTTTCGAGATCGCCTTTTTCGCGCAGCAATAAGCCGAGGTTGAAGTGGGCGCGAGCCATCATCGGGTCATTCTGGAGTGCCCGTGAGTACTCCCGGATAGCCTTGTCGGTGTCGTGCGACTGGTGATAGCGAACGGCCTGAGTAAAAGCTTCAGTCGCCATTTTAGGATCTCGAACCGTGGTCGGAACCAGAACCGGCACCAGCGCGGGCGCTGGTTTTGGGGCGGGTGCAGGCGGGGCTTCCGCAGAGACGGCTTTCCGAGTGGGGGGCGTAGCCCGTTCCAGAAGCGCGGCGCGTGCGATCGGGGTATGGGAATCGTTTTTGGCAATGGCGAGATAACGTTGGAAATATTTGCGTCCTTCAACCGGATTCTTAAGCCAGTCCCGTTCAATGACCGCCATGTTGAAAAGGGCGGGCCCATAGGACGGAGCCATGGCCAGCACATGGACCAGACGATCCCGTGCGGATGCGGCTCCCGTGGTGTAGAGATCGACAAGCGCCTGGGCGGTCATGATGGCGGGTGAGCGCGAATCCCGACGTGTGGCCTCGTTCAGGATTTCCGTTGCCTCGCGCCACCGGTTGTTATCCATATAGATGTCGGCCATGTAAGCAAGAGGGCGGACATCCTCCGTTGCCTGATCGGCTACCTGTCGGAAGCCGGAGAGGGCGGCCTCGGTATTTCCGGTTTTAAGGCGCACGATGGACAGGTTCATCAGGGCGCTGACATCGCCTGGATCCTGTTCCAGGACTTTGGCGAAGAGGGCTTCAGCCTTGGGTAGATTGCCGTTTTCAACAGCCTTGATGCCGGCATCCAGGGGATCACGACCGCACCCTGCGCCCAATATCAAGGTTGCCAGAACGATGCCGGTCATGTTGTAAAAAGAGTGTGTTTTCATAGAAAGTCGTTTTCTTTGACAGCATCAACTATACCATGGGCACGCCGGATGGCAATTCAGTAACCCCGTCATTCTAGGCCAGCGTTTTTTTGATCAGCCAGGCCATATTTTCGCCCAGAAGGGCCATGGTTTTGTCGGCTTCCTCGTCCTTGAGCACCTCTCCCTTGTCGCGACCGAAGCCCATATTCCAATAGCAGGAGCCGGGAATCAGCATCTGTTGGATCAGGAAAAAGTGATTAATGGAGTCGAATGCGTGGATCCCGCCACCCCGGCGAAGGGCAATGACGGCCGCTCCGACCTTCCGCTTGAGAAAGCTGTCGTTGGACCGTGCGACAAAGCCAGCCCTGTCAATCAAGGCCTTCAGTTCCGGTGTGATGTCGGCGAAATAGGTGGGGGAGGCCAGGATGATCCCGTCCGCCGTTCTCATTTTCTCGATCCAGTCATTGATCGGATCATTCTGGACGCAGCGGTTGTTTTTGTTGACGCCGCACTGGTAGCAGGCCGTGCAACCATGGAAAAGGCCGCCGCCGACCTGGATCAGTTCCGTGTCAATTCCCTCCTGATTAAGCACCATGAATACACGGTTGATCATCAGGGCGGTGTTCCCGTCCTTTCGTGGACTTCCATTGAATGCAACAACTTTCATATCCGGGTTCCTTTCCTGAGGTTGGCAAAAACTGCGAGGAGCGTATCAAAAGAGAATCGGTAACGGCAAGTTTGCCGCGCAACTTAATCCGCCGCCCACCGGGCTTGTCCCGGTGGAGGAGAACGTTGGGTAGTGGGGTCGCTCCGGCTCCACCACCCAGCTTCATTCACCCCCGGCGCAAGGCCGGGGGGATCACTGTGGCCGGGGCGTCTGATAAATCTATGGATTCTAATTTTGGGGTGTGATAGGTTTCAAAGTGTTATTAAGGAGATCACGACATGAGCGATCCGAATGATATTCGCGAATCCGACATCGTCTTTAACTGTCCTTTCTGCGAGAAGAGTCTCGCGATAGACTGCCGGGGTGCCGGGCTGACTATTGCCTGCCCTGATTGCAGCAACAAGATTGCCGTCCCCATTCCAGAAAACATGGAAGTGTCGGATATCGACAGTTCTGACGAAGACAAGGCGGTTCGTATCATCCACATGCGGGAAGTGATTTCCTCGTCCCAGTCCAAAATCATGGAATTGGAATCCGACGTGAAGGAAATTACACTCCGGCGCGATGCGTTGGAATCAACCCGAACTGAGAATTCCATTCGTTTCGAGGTGATCCAGCGGGAAGTGGAGTCGATTCAACGGTCTCTGCTTCGGATTCAGGAAGTTCTGGCGAGCACCGGTGAATTTTCGAAAAAAGCATGAGCCCGTAGTCGGCTATTTCAGCAGGGCCTTCATCAGGCGTGTCTCAACAGCTTCCCACGCGTATTCATTCTGAACGTAGCGTTGTCCTGAGGCTCCCATGGCCTTGCGCAGTTCAGGGTACTCCAGCAACAGCGAGAGTTGCTCTTCGAATTCCGGGTAGTTCCGGAACCACAGTCCCCCGTTGGATTTCCGGCAATGAAAGGGCATGACATCGCCGGCGGCATGAACCAGTACCGGAGTCCCGGCAAGCCACGATTCAAGGATCACGATGCTGAAACTTTCGTTTGTCGAGGGATGACAGAACGCCGCCGCTCCCGCCATGGCGTCATGTTTTTCCTCTTCAGTGACAAAACCCAGATCCAGGATATGGGGAACCAGCCGGGTTGGGGGATCATAAGGGCCGCTGCCGGTCAGGACGAGTTTGATATCCTTTCCGGTTCGTTCCCTGAAAATGTCCAGATAGTCCAGAAGGAGTGGCGTTCCCTTCATGGGCTCGCGACGGCCCGAATAGAGTACGTAAGGCGCGGTCAGGTTGTGACGGGCTCGGAACCGGTCAGGATGGGTTGTGAAGTCGTCAATGCCCATGCCCACGACTTCCGCTCGTGCGGGATCCAGTCCGTACAACTGCATGGCAAGATCACGTTCCGGTTCAGCGTTAAACAGCCAGCCAGACACATTCACAAACATTTCACGAATGGTTTTCAGTGTGGCGAAGCATTCATTATGAAGGCAGGGAAGCAGAAGGGTTCGTTCCGGATGGATCTGGCTTGCAAAATAGACGAGGGCAAAGAGGTAAGGCCCCATGATGATTTTGTCATACCGGTGTCCCTCGGTTTTCAAGTAGGCATAGAGGGCCTGACTGTTCACATTATTCCGGTGCCAGATCAGTTCCTCGTCGCGGGTGATTTCAGCAGATCGGCTGATACGGTTCTGAACCTCGATAAAAGCAGCCAGATCACGACCTCCGTCGACCGGGAAGTGTCGGACGGTGATTCCCGCAATCATCGTGTCGCCCGGTTTGATTTCATTTTCCCATGTAAAATGATTCCGGGCACAGGTGGTCAGGAAGTCTACCTGCCAACCCTTTGCCACCAGTCGTTCGGCGAGTTTTCTCAGGAGTGTTTCCGCGCCACCCACGGTGGGGCCCTCGGAAAAACGAGGTGAAACAAAGGCTATGCGGGGAGGGGAAGCCATCAGCCGGGAGGGAGTTTTTGCTCCAGTTTGGCGATGCGTTCTTCAAGGGACTTGATCTGACCGCGGTATTTCCGGTCCACTTCCTCTGTGGCCGACAGCAGGAGTCCGTTGACCTGGTTCTGCTGTGACCAGAGTCGGTAGGTATAGAACTTCATCAGGCTCCAGATCGTTTTCTTAAAACGAACCAGAAGGGGGGCAAACGCCGCCCTGCGTTCGCGGATCTCAAAGTCGTTGATGTCCACATAGACGGCTTCCCGGAGGCTCTCCATGTAGAAATCAAAGAAGTTCTCGTCCTTCTTCAGGTTCATCAAGTTGAAGCGTTCGGCTCTTGCCAATTGGGCTCCCACATAAGCTCCGGCCTTCATCTTGGCGGCCACCGTTTCGCGTATGTCAGCGTTGATCCGCTCAACATCCACTCCGGCGGCGCCAATTTCAAAAGATCCGGTACTCATATGTGAAGCGGGGCGATTACAGCTTTTGGATGCTGACCATCGGCTCGTCCTTTTTGACAGGGGTACCGTGGGGGACCAGCAGTTTTATGATCTTACAGCGATAGGGGGCCTTGATCGGGTTGAAGAGTTTCATGGCTTCAACAATACAGACCGTGGCGCCCTCGGCAATTTCATCGCCTTCCTGGCAGAACTCAGGCTTTCCGGGGCCCGGTGACCGGTAGAAGGTTCCGTTCAGGGGGGCATTGATGCTCGGGCCGGCCGGTGCGGCAACCGGAGCTACACCCTTAGGGGCGGCAGCTGGAGCAGGGGCTGCCGTGCCTGTAGGGGGTGTTGTGGCCGTCGCGGCAACTGGAGCGGCAACCAAGGGGCCAGCCGTAACGCCGGACGCATTGATGCTAATGGTGCTGCCGGCATGCTGAATGGTCATTTGAGAGAAATTCAGGACGCTGATTTTGTCAACCAACTGGCTGATGGAGTCATAGTCAGCCTTGGCCAGGAAGGGAATGGCTGCCTGGCTCGGTGCCGCAGGCGGATTTTTCGCATCCATCTGTTTTTTGAGTTCAACATCGGCAGGGATCGGGGGACGATGTTCGGGCGGAAGCGCGCGCCACTTGAAATAATCCATGGCCACTTCCGGGAAGAGGCAGTAGGAGATGATATCCTCCTCCTTTTTGATCAATTTGGGGTCCACGCCCTCCGTGGCGTCCGGCAGCATCGGCTGCAATAGATCTGCTGGGCGGCCACTGATGGGTTTTTCCGAGCCCAGGATTTTCTTGATAACCGCCTTGTCCATCGGCGCGGGAGAGCGGCCGTAAAGGCCCTTGGCGTAGTCCTTGACCTCCTGCGACACGAGGGAATAGCGTTCCCCCGAGATGACGTTCATAACGGCCTGAATGCCGATGATCTGGCTGGTCGGGGTGACGAGCGGAGGGTAGCCCAGATCTTCGCGCACCTTCGGCAATTCCTCAAACACCTGATCGATTTTATCCAGGGCACCCTGTTGGGCGAGCTGGCCGCGGAGATTCGAGATCATGCCGCCCGGGATGTGATGCAGTAGCACTTCCGGATCAATGATATTGTCCGCGACATGGGCGCTCAGCTGCCGGGTCGGGATTAGTTCAAGGAAGAACTTGCACACTTTCCGGAGGGCGTCCTGATCGAGGTTGGCGTGGTAGTGGGTTTCTGAGAAGATGGCCAGCATGGTCTCGACCGGCGGTTGGGAGGAAAACCCGGCCATGGGCGAGATGGCGCAATCAATGGCGCCAGCACCGGCCCGGACGGATTCCACATAGGTGGCGGAGGCCATGCCGCTGGTGGCATGCGAATGGACTTGAATCGGAACCTTGGTTTCCCGGACCAGGGCCGACACCAGACGCTCGGCGGCGATGGGCGACAGGATACCCGCCATATCCTTGATGCACAGCGAGTCGATTCCCATGGCGATTTGTTCCTGGGCGATGGCAACATATTTTTCCACGGTGTGCACGGGACTGACCGTGTAGCTGATCGTGCCTTGTGCGTGGCCGCCGTATTTCTTGACGCACTTGATTGCCACTTCCAGATTCCGGGTGTCGTTCAGAGCATCGAAAATGCGGAAGATATCCACGCCATTTTCGATGGCCAGCGCGATAAAGCGCTCCACGACATCATCCGGGTAATTCTTGTACCCGAGGATATTCTGACCGCGGAGGAGCATCTGCAACGGGGTTTTTTTGGCGCGTGACTTGATCTGGCGCAGGCGTTCCCAGGGGTCTTCCCGCAGGAACCGCAGGCAGACATCAAAGGTGGCGCCCCCCCAGACTTCCAGGGAGTAGTAGCCGACGTTGTCGACGACATCGATGATTTTCATGATGTCAGCGGTACGCATCCGTGTGGCCCAGAGTGATTGATGGGCGTCCCTGAGCGTGGTGTCGGTAATGCGAAGGGGGATGTGGTTGATGCTGTCGCGAACGATATCCTGTGATCCAATTGTCTTTTTCTTAGCCATAACCTGTCCTTTCTGAAAATGTTATTTAAAACGGCCCATGGCGGCAAACTTGTCAAACCGCCGGCTCGTCAGTTTCCTGGGAGAGACCTTCTCCAAACTTGTGAGATGCTTAAGAAGCACCTTTTTGGTTGTCTTCATGGTTGTCACAAAGTCGCGGTGAGCGCCACCAACGGGTTCAGGGATGATTTCGTCAATGATCTTGAGTTGCAATAGCGACTTGGCGGTGATTTTTAGGGCGTTTGCCGCTTCGGCCGCCTTCGTGCCGTCGCGCCAGAGGATGGAGGCACAGCCTTCAGGGGAGATCACGGAGTAGACGGCATTGGAGAGCATGAGCACGACATCGCCGACGCCGATTCCGATGGCTCCTCCGCTTCCGCCTTCGCCGGTAACGATGGCGATGACGGGAGTCTTCAAGGCGGCCATTTCGAGAAGGTTTCTGGCGATGGCCTCGGCCTGGCCGCGCTCCTCGGCGTCACGGCCGGGAAAGGCCCCGGGCGTGTCGATAAAGGTGACTACTGGGATATGAAACTTCTCAGCCAGTTTCATCAGGCGGAGGGCTTTCCTGTATCCCTCGGGGCAGGCTTGACCGAAATTACATTTGATCTTTTCGTCAAGTTCCTTGCCTTTTTGATGTCCGATGACCATGACTCGATGATTTTCAATCGTGGCGAATCCGCCGATCATGCCCCGGTCGTCTCCAAAGAGGCGGTCGCCGTGAAGTTCAATAAATTCGGAACAAAGCCCGTTGATGAAATCCCGGATCAAGGGACGTTCCGGATGGCGTGCCACCTGAACAGTTTGCCAGGGGGTCAGGCTTGAGTAAATTTCCTTCAGCTTGTCAGCCCGTTCCATTTCAAGGCGATTGAGTTCCTTCACCAGCGCACCGGTAGGTTCTGGATTCTTGGCCTTGAATTCCTCTATCCGGCATTCGATTTCCGCCACGTCTTTTTCAAAATCCAAGCTCATCGTTGCTCCATCCGTTAGGGGGTTGAGTTTTGGCGTGCGGCAGGGTCAGCGGCAGCCGGCATACTTTAAGATCTTGGAAAGCATGTCCTTCATGTCCTTGCGGTGGACAATCATGTCCACGAACCCATGATCCACCAGGTATTCCGCAGTCTGGAAGTCTTCGGGCAACTTCTGTTTGATAGTTTCTTCGATCACGCGGCGTCCGGCGAATCCGATCAGGCTGCGTGGCTCGGCGATATGAATATCGCCCACCATGGCAAAACTGGCTGAAACCCCGCCCGTTGTCGGATCCGTCATGATGGAGATATAGGGTAGATTAGCCTCCCGCAACTGGGCCAATGCGGCGCATGTTTTGGGCATCTGCATCAACGAAATAATGCCCTCGTGCATACGAGCCCCTCCGGAAGCGGAGAGAATGATGTAGGGGAGCTTATGCCGGATCGCGTACAGGGCCGTCTGAAGGATCTTTTCCCCCGTTCCGCTGGCCAGACTGCCACCCATGAACCTGAAGTCCATGATGGCAATGGCTACCTTGATGCCGTTAATTTTTCCCGCTCCGGTGGCAACCGATTCCTTCATGCCTGTTTTTTCGCAGTTTTCAACCGCTTTTTCAGCATACGGTCCCTTCGAATCGGAAAACTTAAGGGGGTCATTCCAGCTGACCTTGGCATTCAATTCAACAAAGGTCCCCTCATCCAGAAGCACATCAACGCGCTCTTTCCAGGTCAAACGTTCATGAAAATGACACCGGTCGCAGACTTTCAGGTTTTTTCCCCACTCGTCCTTGTAAATGTGGGCTTTACATGAAGGACACTGTATCCAGATATCCTCTTTTTTAGGGGATTCCGGTTTAGCGGCTATTTCTTTCGATTTGTGGAACCAAGCCATAAGCCGTCAGGCCTCCTTGTAAAATATTGCGTTGCAGACTGATGCGTTATCAGAAGTGGAAATTGAAGCTGGCGCCAAGCCCGACGCCTTCAAATTTCTGAACTTCCAGCTTGAACCCCATATTCGGATTGGGGTTGAGCTGAAGACCGCCGATCAGACCGAACATCTGATCCTCGTTTCGGTCACTCATGGACAAGGTTGAGATTGCCGGTCCAAAATAGAATCCAAGCCGATCCCAGATGCCGGGTTTCTCGGGTCGGGAATAAAAGCTCATGGTGACGGAGGCGAAGAGTTCTGACAGGTTCTTGCCCGAACCACCCCAATTATCCTTAAGACTGACATTGCGGTAAAACGAATTGACGTCGACGCCGACCCAGTAATTGTCAATGTCGTTCCAGGGTTCCAGAACCATGAAGTCCAATGCCCGGACGGTTCCCCCGAAGAGCCATTCCGCATTGGAGCCCTGTTTGCCGTTTCCCGAGTCAACATCCGCTTCGCCCGCACCCCCGTAGAGAGTCAACCACTTTGTGACGTCATACCCCACGGTCGCGAGGAGATGGTTGATCTTCGTGTCCGTGGCACCGCCGAAATCAGATTTTAAAGCCCGGTTTTGTTGCTGGACGCCCACACCCAGGCTGACCTTGCGCGGCCCGCCGCTATGGAGCGCATCGGCAAACCGGGTTGAGTCGCCGTTAAACAAGGCGCCTTGATAAGCCGATGAATCCGCTCCGGAAGCCATGACGGACGCGCTCATCGCGACACAGGACAGAACCGACAATAGGTTTACATAGGTTTTCATATGCGGGGGATACTAGCCGTTCAAAGAGGAACCTTTCAAGGTCAAATTTTAGCCCGTCGCAGGCGCAGGGCATTGGCCATGACCGAGACCGAGCTGAAACTCATGGCAGCAGCGGCCAGCGTTGGGCTCAAAAGGAGTCCGAATGCCGGGTAAAGTGCCCCTGCTGCAAGGGGAATTCCCGCCATATTGTAGAAAAATGCCCAGAACAGGTTTTGCCGGATGTTCCGCATGACGGCCCGGCTGAGGAGGATCGCCCCTTCAATTCCCCGGAGATCCCCTTTAACCAGCACCACGCCAGCACTCTCCATTGCCACATCGGTACCTGTCCCCATCGCAATTCCCACGGCGGCGGCGGATAGGGCTGGGGCGTCATTGATGCCGTCCCCCGCCATCACCACGCGGCGTCCTTCGGCTTTTAAGGAGTGGATAATCTCCCACTTCCCGGCTGGCGTCACGCCGGCATGAACCTCGTCGATCCCGAGTGAGTCGGCGATGGCATGAGCGGCGGCGGAATGATCCCCGGTCAACATGACAATCCTCAACCCCATGTGATGCAAAGCCTTGATCGCTGCAGGAGTGGTGTCCCGGACTCGATCCGCCAGAGCAAAGGTTCCTTGGATGGCTCCGTCCACTGAAACAGAAACCAGAGTTTCTCCGTTCTGGAAGGTGGGGTGAGCCCCGGTTGCTTTCTGGATACGAACGGATCTGCCTGCCACGGTTCCAGAAACCCCTTCGCCGGCCATGAATTCAAATCCGGTTGCGGGTTCCGGCGTGATGCCCTGTTCGCCCGCGTAGCGCACGATAGCCTTTCCTATAGGATGCTCGCTATGAATTTCCACGGCCGCCGCCCACTGGAGGAGTTCCGCTTCCTTTACGATGCCCTGCAGCTCGACGACCCGGGGCCGTCCTTCTGTCAACGTGCCGGTCTTATCCACCACCACCGTGTCGATGGTTCCTAATTGTTCGAGTACCTCAGCATTCCGGAAGAGAATGCCAGCCCGGGCCCCTCGTCCCATGCCTACCATGACCGCCATCGGGGTTGCCAGGCCGAGGGCGCAGGGGCAGGCCACAATCAATACGGATACGGCACTGACGAGGGCATAGGCCAGTCTCGGTTCCGGCCCCAGTGCCATCCAGGCAACGACAGCGATCAAAGCGGCAGCGATCACCACAGGGACAAATAGGGCGGCCACCCGGTCAGCCGTGTGCTGAACCGGCGCGCGGCTGCGCTGGGCATCGGCCACCATGTGAAGGATGCGTGCGAAAAGGGTGTCTGCTCCCACTTTATCAGCCCTCATCACAAAGGAGCCCGAAAGCGTGATCGCACCCGCCGCAACAGCGACTCCTGGAACCCCCTCTACCGGGAGGGATTCTCCGGTCAAAAGCGAGTTATCGAGCGAACTGTGACCTTCCATAATGATTCCGTCTACCGGCACCTTTCCGCCCGGCTTCACCCGGATCCGGTCGCCTACCAGAACTTCATTCAATGAAATCTCAGTCTCTTCGCCATTTCGAATGACAAAGGCGGTGGTGGGTGCCAGCTTCAATAGTTCCCGGATGGCGGCCCCAGTTTTGCTTCTAGCGCGCAGTTCCATGACCTGTCCCAGCAAGACCAGTATGATAATGGATGAGGCGGCTTCAAAATAGACCGGAACTTCGCCCATGTGCCGGAAAGAGTTCGGGAAAACGCCAGGCGCCAGAATCGCCAGAACGCTGGTCACATAAGCCGTTCCAGTGCCAAGCCCGATAAGGGTAAACATGTTCAGGTTACGCGAGGCTAGCGAGTGCCACGCCCGCTGAAAGAAGGGCAGGCCGCATCCCAGGACGACCGGGGTCGCCAGGATCAGTTCGAGCCATCGGGACACTCGGGGCGAAACGAGATGATGGAGGCTGGGGAAGATCATGGGGCCCATGGAGAGCAAGAAAAGGGGGATCCCGAAGACCAGTCCGATCCTGAAACGCCGGGTCATGTCATCCAGCTCGGAGGTGTCCTCCTCATTTCCCATCCCACTACTCTCAAGCGCCATGCCGCATTTCGGGCAAGTGCCGGACTTCTCGCTTTCCACGCCCTCGCACATGGGGCAGAAATAGGGGAGAGTGGGGGCGTGTGACACCGGAACAGGGGCAAGGCCGAGGAATTTCCGGCGACAGAACTCGCAACAGAAAAAGAAGGTCTCGCCATTCCTGACGGCCGACAGCGCCGTCTTTTCATCCACCGTCATGCCGCATAGGGGGTCTATTGCCATGCCCCACTATTTCCCCAGATCCTCCAACAGGCAAGGATTATCTGGTATCAACCATATTTACATAAGTTTGACTCAGAAGATTAATTTTTCGCAATTATGAAAAAGCGATATCTCGCGTTGCCGATATAGGGACTAAAAAAGTCTTAAATTCATGTATTCAGCATCCCGGCACAGGGACTGCTATACGAGTTCCCTGAACTTGCATCTATAAACTTGTGAGAGGGGAGTTATGATGAACATGAAATTGCGGATGGGCATCTTCTGTCTGGGTTTTAGTCTGGCGGTGTTGACGGCGTTGGATGGCTTCTCTGCCATGCCTGCCGGGAAAAAGGTGGTGGGATATCTCCCTGATTATCGGCTCGGGCAGTTACCCTACATCAATTTGGGCAATGTCACTCATGTCTGCTATTTTTCGCTGGATGCCGATGTGAAGGGAAATCTGGTCGCTACCCCGGATTTTACCGCCGGATTACCCTCCGTTGTGGCAACGGTTCATGGTGCCGGGAAGAAAGTCAGTGTCTGTGTGGGCGGCTGGTTGACGGATGCCTATTTCAGTCCGATTGCCAATTCAGCCACTGCACGGGCGAATTTTGTCAGCCAGTTGGTGGCATATTGCCGGAATAATAACCTCGATGGAGTAGATCTTGATTGGGAACCTGTGGCGGCGACGGATGTCGCGGCTTATTCAACCCTGATCCGAGAAATGAAGATCGCCCTGGCACCGTACGGATTGCTGTTGTCCGCAGCGGTCAATTGGAAGCGATATGATATTGAGGCTTCGGCGGCCACCAGTCTCGATTGGGTTTCGGTGATGGCCTACGATATGAATTATGCGCATCCCGACCACTCTACCTATGCCGACACGGTCTGGGCTATGACCTTTTGGGCCCAGAGTGGCATCGATAAAAACAAGTTACTGCTGGGGGTTCCTTTCTATGGTCTTGACGAGGGTTGGGTGCATGAAAAGACTTACGCCGAGATCATGAGCCTCTACAACCCCGGTCCCGATGTGAACACTATTAGTGGATTTGGATTTAACGGGCTCACACTGATCAAAGCCAAAACCAGTTATGCGCTGAGCGCCGGGTTTGGCGGTATGATGGTCTGGGAACTCGGGCAGGACACGTTTGACAATCGCTCTCTGTTGTCCGCCCTTGCCACCACTATGGGGCAGACAAACGCTGTCGTTCCCGCGCTTCCCGCGCCCTGGCTGACAACGGATATAGGCACGGTGGGTTTGGTCGGAAGCGCGGCCCAGTCCAATGGGGTCTTCACGGTTGCCGGTGCCGGATACGGGATCGGAGGACGGGCGGATGATTTTCGCTTTGTCTACCAGACCTTGAGCGGCGATGGCGAGATCCGTGTCCGTGTGCCTTCGCAGGGAAGCACCAATTCATGGGCCATGGCGGGTGTGATGATTCGCGAGAGCCTCAATTCCAATGCGCGTTTTGCGTTCATGGCCGTGAACTCATCCAAGACATTTGAATTTCAGGCTCGCACGACGACCGGCGGTAAAGCGGCCTCGACTTCCGGGGGGGGGATGAATGCGGTGCCTAATAATTGGGTCCGGTTGGTCCGCTCCGGCAATACGGTTGCAGCCTATAAATCGGTTGATGGAAAATCCTGGATCAAAGTCAAATCCACTTCTGTAAGCATGGCTTCCAGTATTTATCTTGGATTGGCGGTGACCAGTGCCAATCCGGGCAACCTGAATCAGGTCGTGTTCGACACGATTACCGCGATCCCGTAATAACAAGGTATGACGAGTGCTCGGAAAATCACGGGGTGGGTGATGGTGGGTGTGGTGGTGTTTGCTGCGGTGTGGCTGGCCTTGCGGGCCGGGCCGGATGCCGCCCGTCCAGCTGGAAAGTCGGCTTTGGTGCAGCGAGCCGAGTCTGCCCGACCGATCCGGATCGATGCGACCGTCGAACCTGACCCCTCCCACGAGGTCGTGGGTCATATTACCGGCGAGGATCCGTTGGCTGTGTTACGGTGGTGGGTTGCCCTGAATCCCGGTGAAGCCGCTGCGTGGGCGGCGTCCCTGCCTGACGGGCCTGTGAAAGTGGAGTCACTCAGCCATGTTGCGACGGTGTGGGGCGAGCGTGATTCTGTAGCAGCACTAGCGTGGGCGAGTCAGCTTCCTCTGGGTGAAGGACGGGAAAAGGCGGTGATGGCGGTTGGTTATGAGGCCGTTCGCTCGTCGTCCACCAATGCCATCAGGGCGGCCGGGCTTTTAGAGTCGGGGCCGGCTCGGAATCAACTGATGCTTCATGCTGTCAACCAATGGGCCGTCATCGATCCTGTGGCTGCGTTGCAATGGACGCAGGGTGTGAAAGAAGGCGGCTTGCGTGATGAACTGTTTGCCGGCATTGCCACGGCTTGGGCCAAACTGGATGGCGAGGCTGCCGCCCGGCTGGCCGTCGAGACAATCCGGGCGGATGATGTTAGCCGCCGAGCCCTGGTCGCGGTGATTCAGCGGTGGTTTCGCATTAATCCGGTAGCCGCTAAGAACTGCATCGAGTCGATTCAAGATCCTGCACTACGCCTTGAGTGTCAGGCTGCGCTCAATCCCGACAACTAAACCCGCCGTATAAAAAAAAGCATTCTTCTTGCGTTATGAAGAGGAGGCGGGTAGTTTACGACCCCGTTTTTGTTTCGCATTTCCCACGGATGAATCTGAACAGATAATAAGAGAAGAGAAAGGTTAGACGACGTTATGAACAGTATGCGGTCACGGTGTTGGTTGGGTGTGGTTGTGGTGTTGGCGGTTCTGGGCTTTGGGGCCGGTGCGGCCATGGCCAGTGAGGCCGAGCTGAAGCTTCCCGAGTTGGGTGCGGTAACCTTTTCGTCCCTCGGCGGCATTTCAGGGACGCACCTGATGCTGATCGGTATCGCAGTCTGTTTTCTAGGCCTGGGCTTCGGTCTGGTTCAGTACTTCAAGACGGAAAAACTTCCTGTCCACAAGTCCATGAGCGATGTGTCCCAGATCATCTGGGAAACCTGCAAGAGCTATCTGGCTCAGCAGGGCAAGTTCCTGGCCATCCTGTGGCTGCTGATTGGTGCCTGTATGGTGTATTACTTCTGGTTCCTTCAGAAGATGCCCACCTCGAGCGTACTGCTGATTCTTGCGGCCTCTGTGCTCGGTATCCTGGGGTCCTATGGTGTTGCCTGGTTTGGTATGCGCATCAATACCTTCGCGAACAGTCGTTCAGCATTCGCCTCATTGCGCGGAACTCCCTGGGAGGCATTGGCCATTCCGATGCGCTCGGGTATGAGCGTCGGGATGCTGCTGATCACAGTTGAGCTGTTCTTCATGATCTGCATCCTGATTTTCCTCCCCGCCGAACTGCGCGGCCCCTGCTTTATCGGGTTCGCCATCGGGGAATCCCTGGGCGCCTCCGCGCTACGCATCTGCGGCGGTATCTTTACCAAGATTGCCGACATCGGATCCGACCTGATGAAGATCGTATTCAAGCTTCCGGAAGATGATCCGAAGAATCCCGGCGTGATCGCCGACTGTACGGGTGACAATGCTGGCGACAGCGTTGGTCCGACGGCTGACGGCTTTGAGACCTATGGTGTGACGGGAGTGGCTCTGATCACCTTCCTGGCACTTGTTCTCGGGTCGGGGACCCTCTGTGCCCAGATGATCGTCTGGATCTTCGTCATGCGTATCCTTATGATCGTTGCCGCGTTGGTGGCTTATCTCGCCAACGATGCGTATTTCACCGCCAAGCTCAAAGACGCCAAGGAGTTTGATCCGGAGCATCCGTTGACGGTTCTGGTGTGGCTGACCTCTTTCGTCTGTATCGCGGTCACCTATGTCGCCAGCTACTTCCTGCTTGCGACCAATCCCGACCTGAGCAAGGACCTGTGGTGGGTTCTGGCCACCATCATCTCCTGCGGCACGATTGCCGGGGCACTGATTCCCGAGTTCACCAAGGTTTTCACCAGCACGAACGCCAAGCATGTGAAGGAAGTCGTGACCGCCTCCAAGCAGGGCGGCGCTTCCCTGAACATCCTGTCAGGGTTTGTGGCGGGTAATTTCTCAGCCTTCTGGGAAGGTCTGACCATGCTGGTGCTGATGTTGGGTGCCGCTTTACTGGCCACTCACCCGGCGGTTTCCAGCCTGATGCCGGTGGGGCTTGAGTTTGCCGCGCCCATCTTTGCGTTCGGTTTGGTAGCCTTCGGTTTCCTGGGTATGGGCCCGGTGACCATCGCGGTCGACAGTTTCGGGCCGGTCTCGGATAACGCCCAGTCGGTGTACGAGCTCAGCCGAATCGAGTCCATTCCGGGCATTGAGAAGGAAATCGAGAAGGACTTCGGGTTCAAGCCCGACTTCGAGAATGCCAAGCTTAATCTGGAGCGCAATGACGGCGCTGGCAATACCTTTAAGGCGACGGCCAAGCCGGTGCTGATCGGTACTGCGGTTGTCGGGGCGACCACCATGATCTTTGGCATCATCTTGATGCTGGGCAAGGGCAAGGCTCTTGAAATGGCACAGGCGGCGGCGCTCAAGGCTGGCATCGCGTTTGATGTGGCGACGGCTCACCTTACCGGCGAGCAGACCACGGCGGGCATCAATTCCGTCATCTCCAGTCTCAGTCTGGTGCGTCCCGAAATTATCCTTGGTCTTCTCATGGGTGGCGCGGTGATCTATTGGTTTACCGGTGCGGCGACGCAGGCGGTGGTGACTGGTTCCTACCGGGCTGTGGTGTACATCAAGGAGAACATGAACCTGAACGCGGCGACGGCCTCGATCAAGGACAGCAAGGAAGTGGTCAAGATCTGCACGATCTACGCGCAGAAGGGGATGTTCAACATCTTCGTGGCCGTTTTCTGCTTCGCCCTGTCGCTGGCCTTCTTTAACCCGTTCTTCTTCATCGGCTACCTGATCTCCATCGCCTTCTTCGGGCTGTACCAGGCTATCTTCATGGCCAACGCAGGCGGCGCCTGGGACAATGCCAAGAAGATCGTTGAAGTGGATCTGCGTGCCAAGGGCACGGATCTGCACGCGGCGACCGTGGTGGGCGACACCGTCGGTGATCCCTTCAAGGATACCTCCTCGGTGGCGATGAACCCGGTGATTAAGTTCACCACTCTTTTCGGTCTCCTGGCGACTGAAATTGCCGTGGCGATGACGGATGCGAAGCTGAAATACATGATCGGTGGCGTGATCTTTGTAGTCGCGCTGGTCTTTGTGTACCGTTCATTCTATTGCATGCGTATTCCCGAGGACAAGGCCACCGCGAAGTAAGCGGCCTTTGATCCCTTCAACCCCTGGTATGGAAACATGCCGGGGGTTCTTTTTTGGGAGTGTCCATTGACAACCTTGAGCCGGGTGTGGTTCCATAAGGGCTTATGAATGTAACATTTTTAGGCACAGGAACCTCGGTGGGAATCCCGGTGATCGGGTGCGACTGCACCGTTTGCCAGTCCCCGGATCCCCGCAACCACCGGCGGCGATCCAGCATTTATGTTGAGGCGGGTGGATTTCATATCGTCATTGATACCTCCATGGATTTCCGGGAACAGGTTCTGGCCTACCGGGTTCCCCGGATTGACGCCGTCCTGATTACCCATTCCCATGCGGATCATATTTTTGGACTGGACGACATCCGGCGATTCAACACCATCCAGGGCGCCATGATTCCCGTCTATGGATCCGCAGGCGCCATCGCTGATTTGAAGCGGATATTCAGTTATGTCGACCAGAATGTTCCCGAACCCGGCGTTTTCCGTCCCAGGCTTACCTTTTGCACGATGACGGGTGCCTTTATGGCGGGGCCGGTCAGGGTTGAAGCCCTTCCGGTTCTGCATGGTCGGACTGAAACCTACGGGTACCGTCTCGAATGGGAGGGGCACTCGCTCGGCTATGTGCCCGATTGCAAAGAGATGCCGGACTCAACCGTGAAAGGGTTTGCGGGAGTGGATGTGATGATTCTCGACGGTCTTCGGCATCGTAGCCATCCTACCCATCTGACTGTCGAGGCGGCGTTGGCTTTGCTCGGCCGCATTGGTGCCAGGCGATCCTACCTGACCCATATCTGTCACGATCTCGATCATGAAGAGACGCTAGAAATCCTTCCACCGTCGGTGTATCTTGCCTGCGACGGCTTGAAGTTGGCCGTTTGATTACAATTGATTAAGAAACGGGATCGGTTTATAAAGCCCGGACTTTTAAACTTCGAAGGAGAATGATCATGTTGAAAGGTTTGTCGCCGTTGTTGACTCCTGATTTGCTTTCCGTGCTGTGCCGCATGGGGCATGGTGACGAGATTGTTCTTGCCGATGCCCATTTCCCCGGTGAAACATTCGGCAAGCGCGTCATTCGGGCGGATGGTCTGAAAGTGGCCACCTTGATTGATGCCATCCTGCCGGTATTCGAGTTGGATGACTATGTGGATGCTCCCCTGATCATGATGGCGGCTGTTCCGGGCGACACACTTGATCCTAAAGTGGAGAAGAGTTATCGTGCCTCGGTTGACCGGCATGCCCCCAAGACGCCTGCCATTGTCCGCATTGATCGGTTTGCCTTCTATGATCGGGCCAAGGATGCTTTTGCCGTGGTGATGACCGGTGAGACGGCCAAGTACGGCAATATCATTCTGAAAAAGGGTGTGACGCTTGTTTGAACAGGGAGTGTTTGTCAGTCTGCGAGCGAGGAATTCCGATCAGAATGAACATGCCGTAGCCGTCTGGGACTTCGCCACGACCCGCGATCTGATATCAACGAAGTTTGTTTTCACCACGGATGAGACAGGGAGAAGTTATGGTTGACGATAAAACTCAATCCGCAAAGAAAATGAATGTCAGGTATGTCGCCAATCTGGCGAGATTGAGTCTGACGGAGGATGAGGCTGTCCAGTTTCAGGGGCAGTTGGATCATATTGTGGAGTACTTCAACCAGTTGCGTGCGCTGGATGTGGAGAGTGTGGAGCCCATGGCTCACGCCACACCGGTTCAGAATGTCTTTCGTGAGGATGTAGTGCGTCCCGGTCTTGACCGGAATTTTGTTTTGAAGAATGCCCCCGAACACAGTTCGGAACTGATCATGGTTCCGACCATTGTCGAGTAATCCCCATGTTAAACACTCTTTCATTGCATGAGGTGATAGCGCTGCTGGAGCGGCGGGAGTGCCGTTCCCAGGATGTTGTACAGGCCGTTTTGGAGGCCATTGGCCAGAAGGATGGCCGGCTTCATGGATACCTGATGGTGAATGCCGAAGAAGCTCTGGCTCAAGCCAAGATGGCGGATGAGGCGCGTGCCGCTGGCCACAAGGGGCGGTTGCTCGGTGTGCCGATCGCGATCAAGGATGTTCTGAATGTCAAGGGGCAGCCCTGTACCTGTGGCTCGAAAATCCTGAAGGGTTACACGTCGCCTTATGATGCGACGGCCATTGCGCGACTGAGGGCTGAAGGGGCGGTTTTTCTGGGGCGGACCAACATGGACGAGTTCGCCATGGGCTCCTCCACTGAAAACTCAGCCTACGGGATCACTCGGAATCCCTGGAATCCGGACTGCGTTCCCGGCGGCTCCAGCGGCGGTTCCGCCGCCGTGGTAGCAGCAGATGAGGCCATTGCGGCGCTGGGTTCCGATACCGGTGGTTCGGTGCGTCAGCCTGCCTCCTTTTGCGGTTGCGTCGGCCTGAAGCCAACCTATGGCCGGATCTCCCGTTATGGGCTGACGGCGTATGCCTCGTCCCTTGACCAGATCGGGCCGATGACCAAGACGGTGGCCGATGCCGCGCTGTTGCTTCAGGTGATGGCCGGAGGCGATCCGGCTGATTCCAGTTCGCTTTCCGCGCCTGTGCCGGATTACAAGGCGGCGCTCCGGAAGGATTTGAAAGGGATGACGCTGGGATTGCCCCGCGAGTATTTTGTCGGCGGGCTCCACGTGGATGTGGAGCGACGATTGCAGGAGGCCATTGAGGTGTGTCGCGGGCTTGGTGCCCGGATTGTTGAGGTGACGTTGCCGCGCTCCCGTGAGGCAATTGCCACCTACTACATCATTGCCCCGGCTGAGGCGTCCGCAAACTTGTCCCGTTTTGATGGGGTGCGTTACGGGTTCCGTGCCACAGGGGCAGAGGATCCGATTGATTTGTATAAGAAGACCCGGGCGCAGGGCTTTGGCCCCGAGGTGAAGCGTCGGATCATCTTGGGTACCTATGTGCTGAGTAGTGGGTATTATGACGCTTTTTACGTGAGGGCGCAAAAAGTGCGTACCCTGATCCGGCGGGATTTCGAGGAGGCTTTCAAGGCCTGCGACGCCATTCTTTCGCCGGTGGCTCCGACGCCCGCCTACCGGATTGGCGAAAACAGTGCCGATCCCCTGCAGATGTATCTGGGTGACATTTTTACCGTGCCGGTCAACCTGGCGGGGATCTGTGGTCTTTCAGTGCCGTGTGGTTTTACGGCGGAGAAACTTCCGGTCGGCTTGCAGGTGATGGGGCCGGCTCTGGGCGAGGAAGCGATCCTGAGGGTGGGTTACGCCTATGAACAGGCGACTCAATGGCATCAACAACGGCCTGGGAGTCTCTCATGACAGCGTATTACGTGACGATCGGGCTGGAGGTTCATGTTCAGCTCAAGACCCATTCCAAGATGTTCTGTGCCTGCAGTACGGACTTCGGGCAATCACCAAACACCCAGGTGTGTCCTGTGTGTCTGGGGTATCCCGGAAGCCTGCCGGTGATGAACCGGGCGGCGATCCGTCTCACGGTCATGTCGGGCCTGATGTTGGGCTGTCGGATCAATCCGTACAGCAAGTTCGATCGGAAGAATTATTTCTATCCCGATATGCCCAAGAATTACCAGATTACCCAGTGTGATAAGCCTCTCTGCCTCGGGGGCGGGGTGGATATTGAGGTGAATGGGAAATCCCGGCGGATCGGCATCACGCGCATCCATCAGGAAGAGGATGTGGCCAAGAACCTTCATTATGCCAAGTGGAGCGGAATCGACTACAACCGGGCTGGCGTTCCATTGATGGAGATTGTATCGGAGCCCGATATGGAATCGCCTGAGGAAGCGTTTGCCTATCTGCTGGCCCTGCGCCAGATTCTGCTTTATGCGGGAGTGAGCGATTGTAACCTTGAAGAGGGCAATATGCGGTGCGATGTGAATGTCAGCATCAGGCCCGAGGGGCAGAAGGAACTGGGCACCAAGGCCGAGATCAAGAACATGAACACCTTCAAAGGGGTGTTTGCCGCGCTCCAGTATGAAATCGCCAGGCAGACAGAGGTGGTGTCATCGGGCGGAAAGATTGTCCAGGAGACCCGGCGGTGGGATGCGGATTCAGGACAGACCTTCTCCATGCGAACCAAGGAAGACGCTCATGATTATCGTTACTTCCCCGAGCCGGATCTGATGCCCGTGGCTTTGCCGGAAGCGCTGGTTGCGGAATGGGCGGCATCCCTGCCGGAATTGCCGGCCCAGCGACGGGAACGGTTTGTCCGGGACTATGGTCTTCCTGAATATGATGCCCAGGTGCTGGCCGCCGATAAGGCAGTGGGCGATTATTTTGAACTCGCTGCCCGCCGCTGTCCGAACCCGAAGGCTGTTTCAAACTGGATGATGAGCGATGTGATGCGAACCCTGTCCGAAAAGGATATTTCCATTACCGCATTTTCGATCCCGCCCGAGGCTCTGGCGGAGTTGGTGGGGCTGACCGAAGCGAAGGCGATCAATTCCAATACTGCCCGGGAGGTTTTTTCTATCATGCTGACGGAAGGCGGGCGGGCCGGAGAGATCGTGACTGCCCGAGGATTGGCGCAGGTGAGTGACGCGGGGGCGATCGAGAAGGTTGTGGATCAGGTTATTGCGGAGAATGCCAAGGTGATTGAGGATTTCCGGAGTGGTAAGGCGGCTGCGTTTAAGTTTCTGGTGGGGCAGGTGATGCGGCTCAGCAAGGGCAAGGCCAATCCCCAAATGGCCGGCGATATGCTTCAGCGAAAGTTGTCCAATTGACCGATGGAGAACGATTGTGCTAGGTTTCAACCTTCTTCGGTAAACCCAGTTTTATGAGAGGGCGGGACGTTGACCTCGAATGACGACTATGTAATGGAGGTTCTCAAGGAAGAGGGCTTGGTCTCTCCCGAGCAAATCGCGGAAGCCCAGCGCATTATGCCCCTCCATAGTTCGGTGGTGGATGCCCTGATTGCCTCCAAGATTCTCGCGTTCGAAGATGTTTTGTCCGTTCTGTCCAGCCGCTTTGGCATGGAAATGATCAGCCTGGTGAACCTTCACATTCCCCCCGAGGCGATTCTGTCGGTTTCCGTGGATATCGCGCGCAAATACAAGATCATGCCCGTCTCCAAGCATGGTAATGTGCTCACGGTGGCCATCGGCGATCCGCTTGAAGTGGACACCCTTGACAGCCTCCGGTACCTGTTGAAATGCGAGATCGAGGGAGTGGTGGCTCCGCCTGCTGAGATTGCCGTAGCGCTGGACCGGTTCTACGCCACTGAGGCTTCGATGGAGACGATGATTGACCAGCTCACCGAGGGAACGGTGGCTATGGTGTCCTCTGGCCGCGCCGATATGCGCGAGGATTCGGATGTGTCGGATTCCGATGTGCCGATCATCAAGCTGGTGAGTTTGATTATTTATGAAGCGCATCGCAACCGCGCCTCAGACATCCATCTGGAACCCTTGGAAAAGCGGTTTCGCGTCCGCTACCGCATTGACGGGGTCATGCAGGAAGTCGATAGCCCTCCCAAACGTCTTCAGGCGGCAATCATCAGCCGCGTGAAGATTATGGCGAACATGAAGATTTCTGAAAAACGGGTTCCTCAGGACGGTCGCATTCAGGTCAATGTCAAAGGGCGTGAACTGGATTTGCGTGTTTCAACCGTTCCGACCGGCCATGGCGAAAGCGTGGTCATGCGTATTCTGGACAAACAGAATCTGGCCCTCGGTCTTCCGAAGTTGGGATTTCTGGCAGATGATCAGGAAACCTTCACGCGCCTGATTGGTTTGCCCGACGGAATTCTTCTGGTGACCGGACCGACGGGATCCGGGAAAACAACGACCCTGTATGCCTGCCTGAACTTTGTTAACCGGCCAGATCGGAAAATTATTACCGTTGAGGATCCGGTTGAATATCAGATGTCGGGTATCAATCAAGTTCAGGTTCGTGAAGATATCGGATTGACCTTTGCCGGTGCGCTCCGATCGATTCTGCGCCAGGCTCCGAATATTGTGATGATCGGTGAAATTCGTGACGGCGAAACCGCCCGGATTGCAACCGAGGCGTCACTGACCGGTCATTTGGTGTTCAGTACCCTGCACACCAATGATGCGACCAGCGCCATTGCCCGTTTGCAGGATATCGGCGTCAAGCCCTTCCTGGTCGCCTCCTCCATTCGCGCGGTTCTGGCGCAGCGCCTGATTCGCAATGTGTGTGAACACTGCCGGGAGGAGCATAAGCCCACCGCCATGGAACTCAAACTGCTGGGGTCCTCCGCTGAACAATTCTCCAGCATCCAGCTGTATCGGGGACGTGGATGTAATAAGTGCTCGTTGACAGGGTACACGGGACGGGCTGGAATATTTGAGATTTTCGTGATCAATGATGAGATTCAGAGGATGATCTTTGAAAAGATTTCCGCTGTTGAAATTCGCCAGCGTGCCCGTGAACTGGGGATGCGAACGCTTCGTGAAGATGGTTTAAGGAAGGTTGTGATGGGTATCACGACGCTGGATGAAGTGTTGCGAGCCACCATGGGAGATCAGGAATAATGATCGACAGCAGCCAGATTGAGATGAGTGAGCTTCTGCAGTTGGTGGTCGATGAGGGCGCCTCCGATTTGCATCTCGAAGTGGGTGTACCACCGGTTCTTCGTCTTCATGGGCGGATGTCATCCATTGACGCTACTCAGTTGAAGCCTGAGGATACCGAGCGGTTCATGAAGAGCATCACCTCCGAAGATCACCAGCAACGTATCCGCGAGGGTGGGGGAACGGACTTTGGATTTGGTTTTGGCAAGGCCGCCCGTTTCCGCGTAAGCGTATTGAAATCCAAGGGTCATGTCGGAATGGTTCTTCGCCAGATTCCCTCCAAATTGATGTCGTTGGACAAAATCGGCCTTCCTTCCCAGATCAAGGAAATGCTGTTCCGCCCGCGCGGGTTGATTCTGGTGACCGGTCCGACGGGATCCGGAAAAACGACCACACTGGCCTGCATGATCGACCTGATCAATATGGAGCGGGACGGTCATATCATCACGATTGAGGACCCGATAGAATACTACCACGAGCACAAGAAGTGTGTGGTGACCCAGCGCGAGATCGGCGTGGATGTGCCGTCCTTCAGCGAAGCCTTGCGTCGCGCCCTGCGTCAGGATCCGGATGTGATTCTGGTGGGTGAAATGCGGGATCTTGAGACCATGAGCGCCGCCATTACAGCGGCGGAAACAGGTCATCTGGTGTTTGCCACCCTGCACACCACCGGTGCTGCACGGACGGTGGATCGTATTGTGGATGCCTTTCCCATGGGGCAGCAGTCCCAGGTTCGCACCCAGCTTGCTTCGGGCGTTATCGCCGTGGTGTCCCAGCTCCTGTTGGTTCGCGCCGACGGCCCGGGTCGTGTGGCGGCCTTTGAAATCATGATCACAACGCCCGCCATCCAGGCCTTGATCCGCGAAAACAAAACCTATCGGATAACGTCGGAAATTCAGACTGGTGCCAAGTGGGGGATGATCACGCTGGATGCGCACCTGATGGCTCTTTATCAGGCGGGGCGGATCAGCTACGAGGATCTTATCACGAAATCGCAGGATCCTGAATCCGTTGTCTTGAAGCTGGAAGAGAACCAGCGGGCCAAAAAAAGGTAGATGAAGCATGTCTGATGTCCACCATAGCGAACCGATTCTCCAGCTTCTTGAATCCCATGGAATGGTGACGGCGGAGCAACTTCAGGAGATCCTGGAGGAGCATCAGCGTAGCGGAAAACCGGTCCGGGAAATCGTCATCAACATGGAGATTTGTCCCCAGGACACGCTTCTGGCGATGATTGCCGAGACCCTGGGAACCCGCGTTGTCAATTTGCCGGCAACGGATATTCCGCCGGATGTGGTTCATGCCATTCCCGCCAGTGTCGCGAGAATGTACATGGTGGTGCCGGTGGACAAGGGTTCCAATACCGTTACGCTGGCCACCTGTGACCTGATGAGCCCGGGTACCATGGATGAACTGGCGTTCGTGCTTTCGAAGGACATTCAGCTTGTTCTGGCTCGTGAAGATGATATCCGCGCCCACGTCAACCAGTTGTATGGTGACGAGAGCAGTTCTGTGAGCGATATGCTCAATGCGCTGGAGTCTGAAATTGAGCAGGCGGATAAATTCCTCGAGCTGAATGCGGTCGAGGAGGATGCCAAGGGGCTTGAGGAGGCGGCCGGGTCTGCGCCGGTCATCCGCTTTGTGAATCTTGTCCTTTATCAGGCCGTCCAGGATCGTGCATCGGATATCCATTTCGAGCCGTTTGAGAAGGAATTCAAAATCCGCTATCGCGTGGATGGTGCCCTCTATGAAATGGCTCCGCCGCCCAAACGGCTGGCCTTGCCGGTCATTTCCCGTCTTAAGGTCATGTCAGGCTTGAATATTGCCGAACGGCGCTTGCCGCAGGACGGTCGCATCCAACTCACGATCGGTGGGCGCCAAATCGATTTTCGTGTGTCGTGCCTTCCGACTCAGTTCGGTGAAAGCGTGGTGCTTCGCGTGTTGGACCGCGGTGTGGTGTCTTTGGATTTAGACAACCTGGGAATGCCGGATGATATCCTCCAGGCGGTGCTTCTGGAGATTGATAAGCCGAACGGGATTGTGGTTGTGACCGGCCCTACCGGATCTGGAAAAACGACCACTCTCTACTCCGCGTTGCGACGGTTGAATACCACGGAAACCAAGTTGCTGACGGCTGAGGATCCGGTGGAATACGAAATTGACGGCATCATTCAGGTGCCCGTGAATGATGCGATCGGAAACTCTTTCGAACGCGTGCTGCGCGCCTTCCTTCGTCAGGATCCCGATGTCCTGATGATCGGTGAAATCCGGGATTTAACCACGGCCCATATTGCCGTTCATGCGTCACTGACGGGTCATCTCGTGTTCAGCACCCTGCATACCAATGATGCCGCCGGTGCCATAACCCGCTTGATTGACATGGAGGTCGAGCCGTACCTCATCTCCTCCACGATGGAGGCCGTTATCGGTCAGCGGTTGGTTCGCAAGGTGTGTTCGAACTGCAAAACCGCTTATGCGCCGGACGACCGCATTTTGGAGAGGTTGGCGCTGACACGTCTGGATGTCGGCGATCAGAATTTTTATTATGGAACCGGGTGTGGGCAGTGCAACAACACCGGGTACAAGGGCCGGAAGGGCATCTACGAATTCCTGAGCATTACAGATCCGATCCGGGAATTGATCAACCAGCGCCAGCCGACCCTGGTGATCCGATCCAAGGCGATTGAACTGGGCATGCGCACTCTCCGGCAGGATGGTATCAAGAATATCCTCGACGGTTATACCACCGTAGAGGAAGTGTTGCGGTATACGTAGGAGATGGGCATGGAAAAGGTTGTTATCATTGGTACGGGGCCTGCAGGGTTGACTGCTGCCATTTATACAGCGCGGGCGAATCTCAAGCCGGTTGTAATTGAGGGGATGCAGCCCGGCGGGCAACTGACCACTACTACCGATGTCGAGAATTTCCCCGGCTTTCCCGAGGGTATGGATGGGACTACGCTCGTGATGAAGATGCGCGAGCAGGCAGAACGTTTTGGTGCCCGGTTCATTCGTGGCGAGGTCACCGGGGCTGATTTTTCCGGGAAGGTTTTAAAACTGACACTTGATGAGGGGCAGATCATGGAGTCGTCCACCCTGATTATTGCCTCAGGAGCCCGCGCCAAATATATCGGGATCGACTCTGAGGAGAAACTCATGGGGCGCGGGGTGTCGGCGTGCGCGACGTGTGATGGCGCATTGTACCGGGATGTACCTGTGGCGGTAGTCGGGGGTGGGGATACGGCCATGGAAGAGGCGCTATTTCTTACGCGCTTTGCCAGCAAGGTGTCATTGATCCACCGGCGAAACGAATTCCGCGCCTCCAAAATCATGGCGGACCGGGTCACCACGCACCCGAAAATTGAAATCCACTGGGACACCGTGGTGGATGAGGTTTTGGATGTGTCCCGTAATGAAGTCACGGGATTGCGGTTGAAAAATGTAAAAACCGGCGCTCTAACTGAGATTCCGGTTATGGCGATGTTTGCCGCCATCGGGCATGAGCCGAACACCCGGCCGTTCAAGGGCATTCTCACGATGAACGAGGCTGGCTATCTCGTCACGAACCACACGCTCACCAATGTGGCCGGTGTCTTTGCGGCGGGCGACGTTCAGGATCCCCATTACCGGCAGGCGGTTACCGCTGCGGGAACAGGCTGCATGGCGGCCCTGGAGGCGGAACGCTATCTTGGCAGCCTGGGCGGTTGAAGATCGACGAAGCGGCTTACCAGCGTTCCCAGGGTTTACCGAAAGTCCTGTAACTCTTCAGGATGTTTTTCACATAGGCACGGGTTGTAGGAAAGCGGATAGCCTCGGCAAACGATTCTGGCGGGAGGGTTGTGCCGCGGTCCCATCGGAGGGCGTTTGAACGTCCGGCATTGTATTCCGCCAGAGCGTAGGGGAGGGGGTCGGATTGATTGCCCCAACGCCGGATGGCCCGGGCCAGATACCAGGTGCCTGCCAGGACATTGGTTCCGGGGTCAAGCAGGGTTTCCGGGGTGAAGTCCATGATCCGCTCCGCCTTCGCCCATTCCCCGGCGCTTTTCGGCATGATTTGCATCAGCCCGATCTCCCCGGCCTTGCCCCTGCAGGAGCCGTTGAAGCGGGTTTCCTGCCAGATGACGGCGGCGATCAACCGGGCGGGAACCTGGTAGCGGTCGGCCGCGGCATCAATCAGCGGCCGATAGCGATAATACTGGATCTCAAATCGAAAGGCCCAGAAAAGGCCGAGACCAAGGATGGCCAAAACAGCGGGAATCAGTATAATGCGGCGCAATGATTTTCCCATAGATCTGGCGAGGATACGAAATACCGTGGGGAGAGGGAAAGATGAAAAGCTGTCGAAAAGAACTTTGGATCGAGACGCCCGTCCGGCGGGCCTATGTCAATATGACGCCGCAGGTGGAACTGGCGCTGGCCGAGAGCGGGATTCGCGAGGGATTGGTGCTGGTGAATGCCATGCACATTACCGCCAGTGTCTTCATTAATGACAATGAATCGGGGCTTCATTCGGACTTCGAGACGTGGCTGGAGAAACTGGCGCCGGAGAAGCCCCATGCCCAGTATGCCCATAACGGGTATGAGGACAATGCGGATGCCCATCTGAAACGCCAAATCATGGGGCGGGAAGTGGTCGTCGCGATCACTGAGGGGAAATTGGATCTCGGGCCGTGGGAACAGATATTTTACGGCGAATTTGACGGGAAACGGCGGAAGTGTGTGCTGATCAAAATCATTGGGGAGTAATCGAATTAAAACATCAGATTTTGACTTTGAACTACCGCCGGAACTGATTGCTCAGGATCCTTTGGAGGACCGGGAGGCGGCTCGCATGATGGTGGTGGACCGTTCGACGGGAACCCTGTCGCACCATATCGTCCGCGACTTGCCGAAATTCCTGAGGAAGGATGATTGTCTTGTCATGAATGATACCCGGGTGATCCCCGCCCGTATCCATGGACATAAGGAGAAAACTGGCGGGCATGTCGAGTTGCTGCTCCTGGAGGAGACCCCTGACGGCCAATGGGAGGCACTCTGCGGATCCGCGCGCCGCCCCAAGCCGGGAATCTGGCTCGTTATGGCGGGTGGGTTGATTCAGGCGGAGGTGACGGCCTGGCGGGAGGGTGGGGGCGTTATCGTCCGGTTGCATTCCGACAAGCCCCTACTGGAGGTTCTCGAGGAAGTTGGACTTCCGCCCCTTCCTCCCTATAT